>VBLP01000097.1:0-8826 GCA_005887925.1 Deltaproteobacteria bacterium
ACCGGCGGGGCGACGCCGGCGGCGAGCGCGGCGGCGATCACGGCGGCGGGGCCGAGCACGCGGGAGCGGATCCGGAACGAGCGCGTCCGGCGAATCCGGCGAAGGCCAGGATCACGCACCGCCATGCGGCGAGGGTAACCCAACTGCGCTATACCGCCCGCGGACGTCATGGCGAAGATCGATCTGGTTCGCAACCTCGGTGTGGTGGCTCACATCGATGCCGGCAAGACCACGGTATCGGAGCGCTTCCTGTTCCACGCCGGCAAGATCCACAAGGTCGGCGAGGTCCACGACGGCGAGACCGAGATGGACTGGATGGACCAGGAGCGCGAGCGCGGGATCACGATCACGGCGGCGGCCACGACGTTCGAGTGGAAGAAGCACGAGATCCACCTGATCGACACGCCCGGCCACGTCGACTTCACGATCGAGGTCGAGCGCTCGCTGCGCGTGCTCGACGGCGCGGTCGTCGTGTTCTGCGGCGTCGCCGGCGTCCAGCCGCAGTCCGAGACGGTCTGGCACCAGGCCGACAAGTTCAAGGTGCCCCGGCTGGCGTTCATCAACAAGCTCGACCGGGTCGGCGCGTCGTTGCCCGCGGTGGTCGCCGACATCCGCGAGCGGCTCGGCGCCAACGCCGTGGCGATCCAGCTGCCGATCGGCAGCGAGGATGACTTCTCGGGCGTGATCGACCTGGTGCGGATGAAGGCGCTCATGTTCAGCGGCGACGTCACCGACACGCCCGAGGTCGTCGACATCCCCGGCGATCTGGTCGCGGTGGCGGCCGATGCCCGCGACGGGATGATCCAGGCGCTCGCCGATCTCGACGACGCGATCGCGGTCAAGTACCTCGACGGTCAGGACCTGACCGCGGCCGATCTCGACGCGGCGATCCGCAAGGCGACGATCGCGGTCAAGATGGTGCCGGTGCTCGGCGGCACGGCGCTGCGCAACAAGGGCATCCACTCCTTGCTCGACGCCGTGATCGCGTACCTGCCGTCGCCGGCCGATGTGCCGCCGGTGACCGGGGTCGACCCCAGAAACACGGACGAGAAGCTGACCCGCGCGCCGAAGAACAGCGAGCCGTTCGCCGCGCTCGCGTTCAAGATCGCGATGGACGAGGGCCGCAAGGTCGTGTTCCTGCGGGTCTTCTCCGGCATGCTCGAGGCCGGCGCCGAGATCTTGAACGTGCGCACCGGCAAGAAGGAGCGGGTCGCGCGGCTGTTCCGGATCCACGCCAACAAGCGCGAGCGGCTCGACAAGGCGGTCGCCGGCGAGATCGTCGCCGCCGCCGGGCTCAAGGACGCGACGACGGGCGACACGGTGTGCGATCCCAAGGCGCCGATCCTGCTCGAGCGGATCGACACCTACGAGCCGGTGATCTCGCAGGCGATCGAGGCCGACAACGCCGCGGCCAAGGAGCGCCTCGACTTCGCGCTGGCCAAGATGGTCGACGAGGATCCGACATTCCGGGTCAAAGAGGATCAGGAAACCGGCCAGACCATCATCTCCGGCATGGGCGAGCTCCACCTCGAGATCATCGTCGATCGGATGAAGCGCGAGTACGGCGTGCTGGCGCGCGCCGGCAAGCCGCAGGTCGTGTACCGCGAGGTCGCCCGCGCGCCAGCGGCATGGACTTCAAGCGCGCGCCGTCCGCCGGTGCGCTGCTCCACGACGCGATCGTCCAGGCCGCGATGCAGGGCCTGCGCGACGCGGCGTCGAGCGGCCCCGACGGCTATCCGCTCGAGGACGTCGAGGTCACGCTGACCGGCCTGGCGATGCGCGACGGCGCCAGCGCCGAGATCGGCTGCCGCGCGGCGGCGGCCGAGGCGTTCCGCCGGGCGGTCCAGGGGGCGCACCCGTCGCGGCTCGAGCCGATCATGGCGGTCGAGGTCACGGTCGACGATGAGTACCTCGGCGCGGTGATCGCGGATCTCAACCAGCGGCGCGGTCAGGTCCAGGACGTCGGCTCGCGCGGCGTCAAGCGGCTGATCGCGGCGCGGGTCGCGCTGCGCAACATGTTCGGCTACTCGACGCGGCTGCGCAGCCTGACCGAGGGCCGTTGTTCAATGGCCGGCCGTCAGTGCGTGCAGGCCCACATCGGGTCGAGCGGCATGTCCTTGAACTGGCAGCTCGACGCCGGGACAGCGCCGCAGGTGCTGACCTGGATCGGGTTGAAGCGCAGCACGAGCGGCAGCAGCACGGCGCCGCTCGCGGCCGGGACCTCGATCGCGCCGAAGTCGAACATGTCGAGCGGGTTGGTGCGGTTGCCGCCCTTCCACCTGATGACGAAGCTGCACGGCGGCTGGGCACCGGTCAGCTCCATGGTCGCGCCACCGAAGGCGCTGCTGGTCGCGAAGTCGCCGGCGGCGAACGAGGTGATCAGCGGCTGCTCGCAGGCCTGGCCGGCCGGGAAGTGGTCGAGCTGGATCGTCGCCGACTCCTTGTCCTTGCACAGGCTCAGGCCGCCCTCGGCCGGGAAGCTGCATTCGATGTGCGGCATGGTCATGAAGCCGGTCCGGACCGCGTTCGCCAGGCACCCGGTGGTGATGTCCGTGCACTGGCTGCACAGCTGATCGGGCAGACACACCGCGCCGCTGCGCTGCGGCGCGCACTCGCCGCCTCCCGGGAAGTTGCCGTCGGCGCACGCGTGGCTGCCCAGCAGGCACACGCCGTTGGTCTTGGTCAGGCAGTCCGGGTGGGCCGCCGCGCCGGCGCTGGCCACGCCGTGCCACGCGGCCGGATTGCACTCGGCGGCGACGTCGTCGCAGTCGGGGTCGTCCTCGGGCACGACGAAGCTGCGCGTCGGGCTGCCGCCGTCCCAGTGCTCGACCACGACGCAGGAGCTCACCGGCATCAGCTTGCGCCAGACCAGGACGCGGTCCTCGGAGGCCCTGGGCGGCGGACCGCCCGGGACCACCGATGGTGCCAGGGTCAGCGCCATCGTGACGAGGCGCGCGCCGTGGATCGGGATCGTCAGATCGGTCAGCGTCGCGGCGGCGATGCCATTGCCCTCGGCGTCCTCACCGACCGCGATCACCATCGGCAGCGTCTCCGCGGCGTCGGACCGCAGCCGGAACGTGGCCGTGTGGCCGTTGACCCGGGCGGCCTCGACCGCGAGGCCATCGCGGAACCAGATCTGGCCGCGCAGCGCGGTCGACGTCATCGCCGGCGGCGCGATCGTCTTGCAGTCGATGCCGGCGAGGTTGTGGTCGCTGCACGCGGTCTTGCCGAGGAACAGCTCGACCGTGCTCGCGCCGGTGGCGCCGACGTCGACCTCGATCGCGACGCCCTGATCGGAGAAGCAGCCGGCGTGCGCGATCGCGGCGGCGACGGCGCACCCGGCCGGGCCCCACGCCGGGCGGCAGACGCGCGCGGCTCGCATCCCTCGCATCGCGATCAGGATAGCGCCGGCCGACGGCGCGTCCTAGTGGCGCCGCCCGCCGCTGTGATCCAGTGGCCAGCGTGCGCGTCGTGCGCTACTTCGCCCACACCTGGACGCGGGCGCGCGTGCCCCCCGACAAGTTCCTGTACTTGAACTCGATCCATCTGACCGCGCGGTCGTCGCCCGGGAGATCGATCACCTTGGTTCGGGTATTCTCGCGGAAGATCGCGGCGACCTCGGGGTGGAACGGCTCGCCGCCGCGGAACTTGACCGCCACATCGATCATCTCGAGATCGGCGTCGAGCACGACCACGGTCAGCTTGCGGAAGCGGCGCTCCCAGCGCGGCACCTCGATGCGGTCGACGTCCTCGCGGCGGGAATCGACGGTGCGCTCGCCGAGCATGGTCCACCCCCTGGACTCCCAGACCGGGTTGTCGCGCAGGCCGTAGACCGCGACGCGCGCGCGGGCGCCGCCGGGCAGGTTGCGGTACGTGAAATCGATGCGCTTGATGGTGCGCTGCTCGCCCGGGAAGTCGATCGCGCGGGTGCGCTGGCCCTCGCGGAAGTAGTGCGAGATCTGCGGGTGCCACGGCGCGCCGCGCTCGAACTTGATCGACAGATCGATCAGCTCGAGGTCGCCGTTCTCGACGACCATCGTCAGCTTGCTGAACTTGCCCTCGTAGCGGCCGACGTCGATGCGATCATGATCGAACCGGCCGTCGACGGTGCGCTCGCCGAGCAAGGTCCAGCCCTTGGGATCCCACGCCGGCGCGGGCGGCGGGGTCGGTGCGGGCGGCGGCGCGGGGGGCGGGACCGCATCGCCGGTGCGCCAGCCCCAGACGCCGACGTGGGCATCGCCGCCGCCGGCCAGGTTGCGGTAGCGGATGTCGATCGAACGGATCACCGCCTCGCTCGGCGGCAGATCGATGATCCGCGTGCGCTGGCCCTCGCGGAACACGTGGCTCAGGCGCGGGTGGTACTCGGTGCGGTCGCCGAACACGATCCGGAAGTCGATCAGCTCGAGGTCGCTGTTCTCGACGACCATCGTCAGCTTGCTGAACTTGCCCTCGTAGCGGCCGACGTCGATGCGATCGTGATCGACCTGGCCGTTGACCGTGCGCTCGCCGAGCAGCACCCAGCCCCGCGAGTCCCAGATCGGCTGCGGTGGCATCGGTCTGCGGGGCGGCTGTGCGAACGCGGCAGTGGCGCTCGCTATCCACAAGATCGCTATCAGAGGTGTTGTTCGGCGCATGGATTGGACACTAACACAGGGTCGCATCGGGCCCTCTCGATCGACGGTCGGCACCGACTTGGACGGCGCGCGGCGTGAAAAATTAAACCTGAATATTCCGGCGGCACCGCCGTCTACGCCCGCGCGGCGCGCTTATCGAAGTGGATCGCGAAGCGAGCGCCGCGGCCTGCCGCGGCCACAAAGTGCACGCGACTACCGCCGAAAAATTCACCCGGATCCGGCGGCCCCCGACCATGCCGCCATGGTCGTTCGTTCGTTGCCGCGCGCGCGGCGTGATCCGCGCCCGGCGCTCCGCGATTCCATTGCCGCGCCGGTCGTCAAGTGGGTCGGCGGCAAGACCAAGCTCCTGCCGGAGCTGCTCGCCCGGATGCCCGAGCGGTTCGCGCGCTACTACGAGCCGTTCTGCGGCGGCGCGGCGGTGTTCTTCCGCATCGCGCCCGAGCGTGCCGTGCTCGCCGACTCCAACGCCGATCTCATGGCGCTCTACACCTGCCTCGTCCGCGACGTCGCCGGCGTGATCCGCCGGCTCGAGCACCACCGCGCGGCGCACTGCGAGGCGCACTACTACGCGACGCGCACGCGGTGGAACGATCGCGATTCGTCCTGGAGCCCGGCCGATCGCGCCGCCACCTTCATCTACCTCAACAAGACCTGCTTCAACGGCCTGTGGCGGGTCAACCGCGCCGGTGCGTTCAATGTGCCGATCGGCCGCTACACCGATCCTCCGATCTGCGTGCCCGAGGCACTGCGCGCCGCGAGCGCGCTGCTCGCCCGCGCCACGCTGCGCTGCACCGACTACGGCACCGCCGTCGCCGACGCACGCCGCGGTGACTTCGTCTACTTCGATCCGCCCTACGATCCGGTCGCACCGACCGCCAACTTCACCAGCTACACCACCGACAGCTTCACCGCCGGCGACCAGCGCGCGCTGGCCGACACCGCCCACGCCCTGGCCGCGCGCGGCTGCCAGGTGATGCTGTCCAACAGCGACACGCCGTTCGTCCGCAGCCTCTACAAGAGCTTCCGGATCGACCGCGTCCGCTGCGTCCGCGCGATCAACTCCAACGGCGCCAGGCGCGGCGAGGTCGACGAGGTGATCGTCACCGCGGGCTACTGATCGCTCGCTCCACCCGTGCAGCGCGATGCAGCCGGGTCACAGCCTCATCCAACGTCAGCCACCTGGCTTGGCCGGCGTCGATCCTCGCGAGTCGCCGCTCGATCTCGGCTGCCCATACGTCTTCCGTGGCCGGATCGATCGCCTGGTCCAGGCTCTCGACGAGCTTCTCCGCCAGCCTCCCGCGATCCTCATCGGAGAGAGCCAGCGCTGCGTCGAAAACCTCGGCGATCGAGCTATTCACTACTCGAGGATAGCACGTCGAGAATCGCGGCTGCGATCAGGCGAGGGCGCCGGCGCTGGCGTACCTCTGCGTGGCCGGATCGTAGTCGAGCAAGGTGCCGACCACGCCGGCGGACCTGGCGATCCGCACGATGTCGTCGTGGTTGGCGCGGACGACCATGCGCGGCTCGCCGCCGCCGACGTCCTGGCTCGACAGGAACTGTCGCGCCCTGGCGGCATTCTTGAATACCAGGAGGTACGTCTGGTCGTCGCCGGAGCGCGCCATCATCGGTACGCGGCCCTCGGCGTCCTGCGTGGTCAACTCGCCGTCGTTGTCGACGAGGAGGACCCACAGATTGGTCAGCGGTGTTGTCTTGTTGCCCGGTCGGGTCTGCGTCATCAAGGTTCTAAGGCTCTCCTGCTCACCGATGGAGCGGGGGATACATGCGGTCTGGGTCGCGCGTTGTCAAGACCTTGGGTTTGCATCCTGGTAACGAGATCGCGCGCTTGACGTAGGCTCGGTCACAGGGTCCACTGCGGCAGCGAGTCTGTTCATGGCGCACGTCCACTTGCCCGTCGTAGGTTCCGTCGCTTCGCTCGGCGGCGAGACCGCGGGAGCGCTGCCCCAGGACCCGCTGCTGGATAATTTCTCGCGTAAAATTAGATATCTGCGCGTCTCGGTCACCGACCGCTGCAACTACCGCTGCTCGTACTGCATGCCCGAGGAGCTCGGCGATCAGCTGGTGTTCGAGCCGCGGTCGGCCGTGCTGTCGTTCGAGGAGCTCGAGCGGCTGATCGCGGTGTTCGCCCGGCTGGGCGTGCGCAAGATCCGGTTGACCGGCGGCGAGCCGACGGTGCGCAAGGGCATCGTCGAGCTGGCGCAGCGGATCGCGGCGCTCCCGGGGATCGAGCAGGTGGTGATGACGTCGAACGGCCACCTCCTGGGTGAGCTCGCGGCGCCGCTCGCGGCGGCCGGCGTGTCGGCGATCAACATCTCGATCGACACGCTCGACGCGGGCAAGTTCCATGCGCTGACCGGCCGCGGCGACCTCGCGCGCGTGCTCGCCGGGGTCGACGCCGCAGTCACGGCGGGCATGCGGGTCAAGCTCAACGCGGTGGCGCTGCGCGGGGTCAACGACGGCGAGCTGGTCGCGCTGTGCGAGTACGCGTGGTCGCGCGGCGCGGTGCCGCGGTTCATCGAGCACATGCCGATGTCGGCGGGCGCGATCTACGAGCCGGCGCGCGGCATCTCCGCGCATGCGATCCGCACCGCCCTCGAAGCCGAGCTCGGCCCGCTCCCCGCTCGGTATTGGTCCGTCTCGGGGTCCGTCTCGGGTCAGGGGCGCGCTTCAGCGACCGGCCGAGAGGTCGGCATCATCTCGGCGATGACGGAGCATTTCTGCGACCACTGCAACCGGCTGCGGCTGACCGCGACCGGCGCGCTCCACGCCTGCCTCGGGCACGACGACGCGATCAGCCTGCGCGACGTGATCCGCGGCGGCGGCAGCGACGACGACGTGGTGCGCGCGATCGCAGCTGCGGTGACCGGCAAGCGCGCCGGCCACGTGTTCGATCGCAGCGGCGCCGGCGCGCCGCAGAAGCACATGATCGGCATCGGCGGCTAGTACCTCGCCGCAGAGCGGAGGAGATGAGATGACCGGTGGCGGCCGCGAGCGCCGGTCGGGGAGAACCTCGTCGGGCGAGGTCGTTCCGAGCGGCCTCGGAGCTCTCTGCTGAGAGGAGATACGAGCGGAAATCACGCGTGCGAGTCATGCGCGGCGATCGCGAGCCCGCGCGCATCGTGCGCGATCGCGGACGAGACACGTCCGGTGCGTCACAGCGGCGAGCGTGACACGATGCGCGCCACGTCGATAATGCGGGCGTGTTCCGTGAGGGCCGATGCCAAGTTCCCTCAGAAATCCATGGAAAGAGCGGTGACGCGGGGTGTAGCAATCGGGGCGTCACGGCGCGGGAATGGTTCTGATCATGGTACGGTTCCCCACGCACCAGGCGTCGCGCGCCCTGCGGAGGCAAGCCGTTATGAACAAGAGCACGTTGGGAAAAATCGTTCTGACCGCGGTGGTTGCGCTGGGCGGGCTCGGCTTTCTGGTGTTTTCGTCCACCGCGAGTGCGCAGCACTACATGATGGTGCACGAGCTCATGGCCACCGACCTGGGGTCGTGGACGGGCAAGGAGCTCAAGGTGCACGGCTGGGTGCTGTCCGGCTCGATCCACGAGAGCGTGGTCAACCAGGAGACCCACCGCACCTTCGTGCTCGAGCGCGGCGGCAAGAAGATCCGGGTGTTCAACTCGGGGCCCAAGCCCGACACGTTCAAGGACCAGTCCGAGGTCGTGGCCACCGGCCACCTCGTCCCGGCCGCGCAGATGAAGTCGGTCGCCCAGTCGCTCGGCGTGACGATCGAGTCCGACATGCCCTACGTCGTCGACTCGACCGAGCTGATGGCGAAGTGTCCGTCCAAGTACGACGGCGCCCGGATCAACCTCCAGCCACAAACCCCGAAATACTAGTGAGCCGACGGTGACC
This sequence comes from Deltaproteobacteria bacterium, assembly GCA_005887925.1. GTDB lineage: Bacteria > Myxococcota_A > Polyangia > Haliangiales > Haliangiaceae > JABFXX01. The sequence continues at coordinate 8,516 of VBLP01000097.1, forward strand.
GAACAAACACCGTTCTCTCCCATCGCGCTGGTCGGAACGATCGCGCTCCTGGCGGCATATGGCGTCGCGGCCTGGTGCGTCGCGGCCGGCATCGCCGGCAACGCGCGCAAGAGCCGCCGCCTGGTCACGTCGTCGGTCTACGGCCTCTACGGCTTCGCCGCGCTGATCGGCCTGGCGTCGGCGCTGATGATCTACGCATTCGTCACCCACGACTTCACGATCAAGTACGTCGCTGCGGTCAGCGATACGACGATGGAGACCTGGTACAAGGTCACCTCGTTCTGGGGCGGCCTCGACGGCTCGCTGCTGTT
>VBLP01000097.1:8840-22762 GCA_005887925.1 Deltaproteobacteria bacterium
CTGATCAACCACCGCCGCCACCGCGACATGATCGGCTACGTCGTCGCGACGGTCATGGTGGTGCAGGTGTTCTTCCTGTCGCTGCTGATCTTCACGAAGAACCCGTTCAACACGTTCCTGACCGCGCCGCCGACCGATGGCCAGGGCCTGAACCCGCTGCTCCAGAACTACTGGATGGTGATCCATCCGCCGTCCCTGTACACGGGCTTTGTCGCCGCCACGATCCCGTTCGCGTTCGGCATCGGCGCGCTGGCCTCGGGCCGGCTCGACGATCTGTGGCTGGGCTCGGTCCGGGTCTGGATGCTGATCTGCTTCGGGTTCCTGTCGCTCGGCCTGATCCTCGGCGGCCGCTGGGCCTACGAGGAGCTCGGCTGGGGCGGCTACTGGGCGTGGGATCCCGTCGAGAACGCGGGCTTCATGCCGTGGTTCACCGCGACCGCGTTCCTGCACTCGGCGATCATCCAGGAGCAGCGCGGGATGATGAAGCGCTGGAACATGATGCTGGTGATCGCCACGTTCTTCCTGACGATCTTCGGCACGTTCATGACCCGGGCCGGCATCGTGCAGTCGGTCCACGCGTTCGGCGAAGACAACGTGCTCGCGCTGCAGTTCGTCGCGTTCCTCGCGCTGATCGCGGTGGTGTCGTTCGGGCTGCTGGTGTACCGCTCGAACAAGCTCGCGTCGCGGACGGCGTTCGAGTCGTTCGTATCGCGCGAGTTCGCGTTCCTGGTCAACAACTGGATCCTCCTGGGCTGCGCGTTCGTCGTGCTGTTCCTGACCATGCTGCCGACGATGTCGGAGGCGCTCGACGGCACGCGGATGTCGGTCGGCCCCGAGTTCTTCAACAAGATGATGACGCCGCTGGGCCTGACGCTCCTGTTCCTGGCGGGCGCGGCGCCGCTCCTGGCCTGGCGCAGGACCACGCGGGAGAAGCTGTACGTACAGTTCCTCGCGCCGTCGATCGCGATGGCGGTCGCGATCCTCGCGTTCGTGCTGTGGTTCCCCGAGACCCGGGCGCGCACGTCGATCTTCTTCGACTGGCTGCAGCTGCCGGTGAGCCTGATCAACTTCGGGCTGTGCGCGTTCGTGATCGGATCGATCGTGCAGGAGTTCTGGCGCGGCGTCTCCGTGCGCCGGCGCCAGACCGGCTCGGATCCGGTGACGTCGCTGCTCGGGCTCGTGCTGTCCAAGCGTCGCAGGTACGGCGGCTACCTCGTCCACCTCGGCATCGCGGTCCTGTTCTTCGGCTTCGCCGGCAAGACCTGGGACCGCCAGATCGACCGCACGCTCGAGAAGCCCGCGGCGATGCTGGCCGATTCCGCCAAGGACAAGGCCAGGTTCCCGTTCGGCGAGTACGAGTTCGTCTACGAGAAGCTGATGCACACGTCCGACGATCACAAGGACGCGTACACGGCCCAGGTCGCGGTGTATCACCACGGCGAGCGCGTCGACACGCTGTACCCGGCGAAGTGGGACTACCACAAGGGCGAGAGCCAGGTCACGTCCGAGATCGCGATCGCGCCGCGCGCCGGCCTTCTATCGACGCTGCCGACCGAGTGGTGGGGCGTGCTGCGCGGCCGCTCGCTCGACGAGATGGCCGGGGGCGACGTCTATATCGTGTTGACCGGCCACGACCTCGAGTCCGGCCTGGTCAACCTGCGCGTGTTCCTGAAGCCGCTGATCCTGTGGGTGTGGCTCGGGTTCATGATCCTGGCGCTCGGGACGCTGGTGTGCCTGATCCCGCAGGGCCTGGTCGACCGGCTGTCGCGGCCGCGGGCGACGCGGCTGGGGCGCGCGGCCGACATCGCGGTGCTGGCGCTGATCGTCACCGGCGTGCTCGCCGGGCTGGCGAGCCAGGCGCAGGCGGCGCCGCCCGCCGAGCATGTCGCGCCGGGAATGGGGATGGGCGCCGACAGCACCGGCCGGCTGATGAAGGAGCTACTGTGCGTGTGCGGCGGCTGCCAGCGCGAGAACCTGTACGACTGCAAGTGCCCCACGGCCGCCAGGATGCGCCGCCAGGTGATGGACGTCCTGCGCACGGTCGATGACAAGGGCAAGCTGGTGTACGACCTGAACACGCCGGCCAGCCGCGACAAGGCGTTCGGCGAGGTGCTCGACACCTTCGTCAAGTCCTACGGCGGCGAGCAGGTGCTCGCGACGCCGCGCACGAGCGCGTCCTGGATGTTCCCGACGGTCGGCGTGCTCAGCGGGCTCGCGCTGCTCGTGGTCGTCGGCCGGCGCTGGGTCCACCGCGGCTCGGGGGCCTCAGCCAGGCCCACCGCCGCGGCCGTTGCGGCGAATCCCGACGACGAGGCCTACGCGGACAAGCTCGACGACGAGCTCGCGGACACCGACTGATCGGCGCGAACATGACGGAACTTCGTGACACGATGCGATGGACCCGCCGCGGGATCGCCATCGCCGCGCTGCTGGTCGGCTGGCTGTTCATCGCCTGGAAGAACCATTTCCACGTCACCGCGCCGCTGGGCGCGGCCGCGGTCGACACCAGCGAGGACGAGGGCGACTCGACCTGGGCCAAGCCGGTCGGCGCGCTGGGCGACCTCGAGCGCGAGAAGCGCACGCTGCTCAAGGCGATCAAGGAGACCGAGTTCGATCACCAGATGGGCAAGCTGTCGCAGCGCGACGCCGACGACATGATCCGGGGCTACCGGGCGCGGGCGATCGAGGTGATCAAGGACATCGAGCGGCTCGAGCTCGGTGCGGCGGGGACGGTGCGCGAGCAGATCCTGCGCGAGGTGCGCGCCCGCGTGCTGCTCGAGAGCAAGGCGCCCAAGGCCGCGGTCCAGGCCAAGGCGAGCGCCAGGGCTGCCGGCAAGCGCCCGCGCGGCAAGCAGGCCGAGGCCGCGGCGGGGCCGGCCGCCGGCAAGGACGGCGCCCGGGATGCGCCCGGTGTCGAGCGCGCGTCCGAGGTCGAGCCCGGGGCGGCCAGCGCCGCGCCGGCCGAGCCCGGCGCCCACGCCCAGGACGCGGCGAACGGCGAACCGGCCGCCGCCCAGGACGCGCCCGAGGTGGTGCGGCCGCGCGACGACGAGCTCGACGCCGACAGCACCACGGCGCTCGAGCCGCGCGCCAGCGAGCCCGCAAAGGAGGCAACGCGATGATGCGCTCGGCTGCGCGGCACATGCGCCGCACGCTCGTGCTGGTGACCGCCCTCGGCGCCGCCGTGATCGCGCTGACCGCGGCACCCGCGGCGGCCCAGGTCGCGGCCGCGATCGGCAAGCCGCTGCCGTCGCCCGATCTCGCGGTCGGCCTGGTCACCGTGAAGGTCGTCGCCGGCAACGCGTCGGCCCCGGTGACCGGCACCGACGTCACGCTGGTGGTCAACGACGTGCCCCGGCAGGCGCGCACCGATTCGGCCGGCCGCGCATCGTTCCCGGGCCTGCCGCCCGGCGCGACCGCGGTCGCCAAGGTGCTCGACGAGGACAAGACCGCGCACGAGTCCGAGAAGTTCGCGATCCCCGAGAGCGGTGGCACGCGGATCCTGCTCACGACCAGGCCGTGGCAGGGCGGCGGTGGCGGCGCGGCGCCGTTCGCGGGCGGCGGCGCGGGCATGCCGAACCCGCGCAAGCTGAGCGGCGAGCCGCGCGGCGAGCAGGCCGATCCGTCGGGCCAGCTCACCGTGCGCGTGACCTACGACGACTTCCAGGACACGCCCGAGGGCATCGCGGTCGCGCTGGTCGGCTACGCGGCCGACGACAGCACGAGCTACCAGGTGGAGCGCACCGACAAGGCCGGGCGCGTCCAGTTCCAGGACCTCGACCGCAGCGGTGGCACCTCGTACTTCGCGATGGCGCTCCTGCCGCGCAACGACGGCCTCGACCGCGTGACGTCGATCCCCGTGCTGTTCGATTCCCAGTCCGGGGTCCGCATGGTGCTCTCGGGCGAGAAGCGCAGCTCGCAGGCGCCGGCGCTCGACGACTTCGCCAGGGCTGATCCGCAGGTCGCGACGCCGGCCGGCAAGGTCCGGGTCGTGCTCGAGGGCGCCGGCGACATCAGCGGCAAGGTCGCGCTGATCGACGCGGCGACCCGCAAGCCGCTGGGCCAGGCCGCGCCGCAGCTCGCGCCGCCGGATCTGAGCCGCATCCAGTCGGCGTCCGAGTTCCTCCCGGACAACAAGCTGCCGGCGGGCACGCTCGAGATCCTCGTCGTCGGCGGCTCGGGGCCGAACAACGACCCGCTCAAGGACGTCGAGGTCCGCGTGATCCCCGCCGCCAGCAGCGACACCGACAAGGGGCCGGCCCAGGTCACCGGCGCCGACGGCCGGCTGCGCATGGTGCTCCCGGCGACCGAGCCGCAGAGGGCCGTGTTCACGATCAACGGTCGCCCTCAGATCTCCAAGACGTTCGACATCTCCAAGGCGGGCGGCAAGCTCCTGCTCGGCGCACGCTGGGAGGACACCGGCCGGCCCGAGGCGGTGTTCGACGCCGGCCCCGGCCTGACGGTCTACGCCGAGTACAGCGCGGGCGGCCAGCGCTATCGCTCGATGCCGTTCCAGACGCTCGAGAAGACCGGCAGCAAGGTCACGATCGTCACCGTGCCGCGGATCCAGTTCCAGTTCCAGCTCGAGGCCGACGTCGAGGACGAGCTGCTCGCGGTGCGCGGCCGGTTCGTCGTCATCAACAACTCGTGGGCGCCGTACCGCGCCGGTCCGGACGGGCTGATCGTGCCGCTGCCCCACGGCTTCAAGGGCGCGGTCGTCGCGGATACCGACCAGGCCGAGGTCTCGGTCGCCCCCGGGGAGGGCTTCCGGTTGATGCGGCCGATCCCCCCCGAGGGCCGCCAGTTTCACGGTGGGCTGTCGATGCCGGTCGATCGCGGCACCGTGAGCTGGCAGCTCGATCTCCCGCTGGGGACCGACGGCAGCCAGGTCGCGATCAAGCAGGTCGCAGGGCTCCGGGTGAACACGCCGCCGGGCGTGCAGAAGGAGAACCGGCCGACGCCGCAGGGGATATACCAGCTGTACGGACCCATCGGGATCCCGGCAGGGCAGTCGATGGTGATGACGATCGAGGGGCTGCCGTCGCGGCCGGCGTGGCGCTGGTGGCTGCAGCTGATCATCGGGCTCCTGGTCGTCGCGGTGATGCTGGGCGGGCTCGCGCTGGCGCTCGCGGCGCGCCGCCCGGTCGCGACCGACGCTGGACCGGCGGAGGCGCGCAAGCAGCAGCTGATCGACGAGCTGGTCGAGCTCGAACGCTCCACCGCCGATCCCAAGCGTCGCGAACAGCTGCTCGCCGAGCTCGAGCGGCTGTGGGGCTAGCCGCCGCGTGGCTGGTATCGATCGGGTCGAGATCCGCAAGCTCGCCAAGCGCTACGGCAGCGAGCGCGCCCTCGCCGGGGTGACGCTCGACCTCGCGGCCGGCTCGATGTGCGCGCTGCTCGGCCACAACGGCGCCGGCAAGACCACGCTGCTCGGCATCGTGTCGACCCTGGTCCGGCAGACCGGCGGCACGGTGGCCTACCGCTCGAACGGTGCCGAGGTGACCGGCGCGGCGGTGCGCCGCGAGATCGGCATGCTCGCGCACGCCTCGCTGTGCTACGGCGAGCTGACCGCGCGCGAGAACCTCGCGCTGATCGCCGGGCTCTACGAGGTCGACGGCAGCGCCGCGGCGCTCGACGGCGCGCTCGACCGGGTCGGGCTCGACCGCAAGGCGTGGGACCGCGCCGCCCGGACCTACTCGCGCGGCATGCTGCAGCGGCTCGCGCTCGCGCGCGCGCTCCTGACCCGGCCGTCGCTGCTCCTGCTCGACGAGCCGTTCACCGGCCTGGACCGCGACGGCGCGCTGTCGCTCGGCCGGCAGCTCGGCGCGCTGCGCGACGCCGGCGCGATCGTCGTGGTGGTGACCCACGACCTCGAGGCGATCGCGGACCGGGCCGATCACGTCGCGATCCTGCGCCGCGGCCAGCTGGTGTTCGAGGAGCGCGGCGCGTACACCTACGAGCAGCTCAAGGACGTCTATCATCGCCACGCCAACTGACGACGGATCCTCCGTGCTCGATGCTCCCACTCCATCGCCCGTGATCGGCAGGCCCGGTGCCCCGGTGGGACCGCCGTGATGGCGCTGCTTCGCCACGCGGCGCGCGTCGCCTGGAAGGACCTGCGCATCGAGCTGCGCAGCCGCGAGATCGTCTACACGATGGCGTTCTTCGGCGGCGCGGTGCCCGGCATGCTGTGGGTCGCGATCGCGCTGGCGGGGACGATCGGCCTGGGCCGGGCGTTCGATCGCGAGCGCGAGAACGACACGATGCGCGCGCTGCTCCTGGCGCCGGTGCCGCGGCTCGCCGTGTTCCTCGGCAAGGCGATCGCGACGACCGTGCTGGTCCTGGCGGTCGCGGTGGTGTGCGCCCCGATGCTGGCCTGGCTGCTCGATGCCCCGCTGTTCGCGTATCCCGGGCCGCTCGTTCTCGTCGTGGTGCTGGGCGCGGTCGGCATCGCCGTGATCGGCTCGGTGTTCGCGGCGACCTTGCTCAAGGTCCGGTCGCGCGACGTGCTGCTCCCGGTGATCCTGTACCCGCTGCTGGTCCCGCTGTTCGTGGCCGGCACGAGCTCCACCTCGGCGCAGGTCGCCGAGTTCCCGAACCTCGACGCGGCGTGGTACTGGATCGAGTTCCTCGGAATCTATGACAGCGCGTTCCTGGTACTGTCGGTATGGGTCTTCGAGTCCCTCGTGATCGAATGAATCCGGCGCTACAACCACGCAAGTCGAACCGGGGCTCCCCATGAAGAAGCTCGCCGTCCCTCTGCTCGCCGTGCTGGCCGCGATCGGCCTGGCGGTGTCGGTCTACCTGGTGTTCTACGACGCGCCGCTCGAGTACAGCCGGAACGCGGAGCTGCAGCTCAACGGCTCCAGCCTGTTCTTCAACCAGAAGATCGTCTACTTCCACGTCGGTCACGCGTTCTGGCTGTTCGGTGCGGTGTTCGTGTCGGGGCTGAGCTCGATCGCGTTCCTGAAGACGCGCAATCCGAGGTGGGATGACATCGCGAGCGCGTCGACCGACGTCGCGGTCGCGTTCGGCGCCGTCGTGCTGTTCACCGGCTCGGTGTGGGCCAAGGCAGCGTGGGACGTGTGGTGGAAGTGGGAGCCGCGGCTGACGATGTCGCTGCTCCTGTGGCTGATCCTCGTCGGCTACGTGCTGGTCCGGCGGTTCGCCGGGCCGAGCGCGGATCGCATCGCCTCCGGCATGGCGATCTTCGGCATGGTGGTCGTGCCGTTCGTCTACGTCATGGTGGGCGAGGGCAACTCGCACCCGCAGGCCGCGCCGGGGCTCAATCCGAGCGAGGGTGTGGTCGGCAAGATCTCGCCGGGCATGCGGCCTGCGCTCTGGCTGTCGGTCGCGAGCTTTCTGTGCTGGTACGTCGCGCTGCTGATCAGCCGCGTACAGAGCACGCGCGCCGAGCGCGAGCTGCGTGAGCTCCGTGAACGTGGATTCGACCTGGGAGTGCTGTCATGACGAAGAAGCTGTTCGCGCGATCGATCGTGCTCGTTGTGCTGCTCGCATCCGCCGCCGCCGCGTTCGCGCAGGCCGGCGCCGGGGCCCCACCGGCATCGCCGCCGGCCAACCTCGACGCGGCCCGCGAGGCCTGCAAGGCGGCGATGAACGCCGATCCCACGTTCGAGGCCTACATCGTCAAGATCGCCGACGAGAAGGCCCAGCAGAAGCGCGATCAGGACACGATCGACGCCCACAACGACGCGTACCACCACATCCAGAAGAACGAGCGGCACGTGATCTACGCCTACGCCGGGATGTGGGTCGTCGCGGCGGCGTTCGTGATCTTCCTGTGGCGGCGCCAGCAGGCCCTCAAGCTCGAGATCGCGCAGCTGCGCCGCGATCTCGAGGCCGCCGCCGGCGACGCCAAGCCTGCGGGGCGGTCATGACGCCTGGACACATCATCTTCATTCCCGGGGCGCTCCTGGTCGGCATGTTCCTCGGCTTCATCTTCGGCGCGCGCGCGGCGCGCAACCAGTTCGACCTGCAGCAGAAGCGCGAGGCCGAGCGCGCGGCTGCGCGGGCTGCGCGCGCGGCCAGGCGCACCGAGCCGGCCGACAAGGCCTAGCGAGATCAGCGCTGGGCGAGCAGGCGCTGGGCGAGCTCGCCGGCGCCGGCGATGCGGTGCGCGGGGTCCTTGGCCAGCGCGGCCTGGGCGATCGCGTCGAGCGCGGGATCGCCGAGCGGCGGCGCCGGGGCCTCGACCACCGCGGCCATCGACAGCCAGGGCGGCCCGCGGTGAAACAGTCGGGCGCCGGCGACCAGCTCCCAGAGCACGACGCCGAGCGCGAACACGTCGGTCGCGGGAGTCCAGCGCTCGCCGCGGACCTGCTCGGGGGCCATGTAGGCCGGCGTGCCGCGGACCGCGCCGCCGCCGCCGATCTCGCGCGCGACCCCGAGGTCGACCAGCGTCACATGATCGTCGATCGCCACCACCAGGTTGCCGGGGTTGATGTCGCCGTGCACGAAGCCATGGCGGTGAAGGTGCGCCGCGGCGTCGCACGCGGCGATCGCGATCGCGATCACGCGCGCTCGCGGGAGCACGACGCTCGCCGCGGGATCGGGTCGCGCGGCGGACGCCGGGCGCGGCGGCGGGTGCAGCAGGCGCCGCAGGTCCTCACCGGGGGCAAGCGCGAGCGCCACGTAGGGCCGGCCGTCGACCGCGTCGGCCTCGACGGCATGGACGAGGTTGGGATGGCGAGGCAGCCCGGTGGCCAGCCGCTGCTCGACGGCGAACTGCGCCAGCGCGTCGGGATGGCGGATCAGATGGGTGTGCAGGCGCTTGACCGCCGCGATCTCCTCGTTGCGGTTGGACCGCCATATTTCACCAAGGCCACCCACGGCGATCAGGGTGTCCAGCTGCCAGGTGCCGAAGTGCTCGCGCATCGCGTCCGTCGCGTCCATTGCGTCCGTCGCGCGACGACACATCCTGGCACCATCGGCATCGCTGGGCACCCGTGCAGGTGGGACGCTCACGGTGACATCCCGCATGTGGAAAAGCGCCGCAACCGAGCCGGCGCCGGGCCGCACTGATCGAGGCGATCGGCGATGCGAGCGTTGCCGTTCCGTGCAAGTTCCTCAGAGAATTTCTGAGCGTCCCGGCGCGTATACCTCCCGTCACCGCGTAGGTTATGACTGGGCATGGATCTACGGCTCACCGAGGAGCAAGCGGCGCTGGTCCAGACCGCGCGCGAGTTCGCCCGCAAGGAGATCACGCCCAGGGCCGCCCATTTCGACGAGACCGGCGAGTTCCCGCGCGAGATCCTCAAAAAAGCGTGGGACACCGGACTGCTCAACATCGAAATCCCGGCGGAGTACGGCGGGCTGGGCGGAAGCTGCTTCGATAACTGCCTGGTGCAGGAGGAGGTCTCGTTCGGCTGCTCGGGGGTCAACACCTCGATGGCGGCAAACTCGCTCGCCGCGACCCCGCTCCTGGTCGCGGGCAGCGACGAGCAGAAGCGGAAGTACCTGTCTCGGCTGACCGATGCATTCTCGTTCTGCGCCTACGGCTGCAGCGAGCCCGACGCCGGGTCCGACGTGGCCGGGATGCGAACGCGGGTCACGCGCCACGGCGATGACTACGTGCTCAACGGCCAAAAGCGCTGGATCACCAACGGCGGTGTCGCAGGATTCTACACCGTGTTCGCGACCTTCGATCCGGCGCTCCGGCACCGGGGGATCGCGTGCTTCGTCGTCGATGCCGACACGCCGGGGGTCAAGGCGGGCCGCAAGGAGAACAAGATGGGCCAGCGCGCCTCGAACACGACCGACGTGATCTTCGAGGACTGCAAGATCCCGAGCTCCCAGCTGGTCGGCAGCGAGGACGGGGGGTTCAAGATCGCGATGAAGACCTTCGATCGCTCCCGGCCCTGGATCGCGGCCATGGCGGCCGGCGTGATCCGCCGGGCGCTGGAGGAGAGCCGGGCCTATGCCCTCGAGCGCAAGACCTTCGGGGTGCCGATCGCACAGCACCAGGCGGTGCAGTTCATGCTCGCTGAAATGGCAATCTCGTACGAGGTCACCCGCCTGTTGACCCACAAGGCGGCGTGGCAGGTCGACCAGGGGGATCTATCGGCGATCACGTCGAGCTACGCCAAGGCCTACGGCGCCGATGCTGCGATGCGGTGCACGACGGACGCAGTCCAGATCTTCGGCGGCTATGGGTACACAAAGGAATACCCCGCACCTCGCAGATCCAGCGCATCGTGATTGCGCGAAACCTACTCGGCGGTAAGTAACGCGTCCGACCGATCTCGCTCCTCGGGAACCAGTGGGTAGGCTGACATGTAGGACCGCAACAAGTCCTGCGAATGGTGATTGGCGAAATCGTCACAATTTCATACCCTGTCGCGGATGCAGTCGCGTCTGGGTCGCTACGTGGTGCTCAAGCACCTGGCGTCGGGAGGAATGGCGGACGTCCTCCTCGGGCGGACCGACGGCATTGAAGGCTTCGAGCGCCACGTCGTGCTCAAGCGGATTCGGCCCGAGCACGCCAAGGATCAGCGCTTCATCCGCATGTTCCTCGACGAGGCGCGGGTCGCCGCGAACCTGCATCACCAGCACATCGTGCAGGTGCACGACATCGGGGAAGCCGAGGGCGAGTACTTCATCGCGATGGAATACCTCCATGGCGAGGACGTGCGCACCGTGCTGTCGACGGCATCGAAGATGCGCCAGCACGTGCCGCTGGGCTGCGCGATGGCGATGGTGTCGTGTGCCGCGAGCGGGCTGCACTACGCGCACGAGCGCCGCGGACAGGACAAGCGGCCGCTCGGCATCGTGCATCGCGACATCTCGCCGTCGAACATCCTCGTCGGCTACGACGGCTCGATCAAGATCGTCGACTTCGGCATCGCCAAGGCGTCGATGCGGCAGGAGACGCGGTCGAGCACCCTCAAGGGCAAGATCTCGTACATGTCGCCCGAGCAGTGCAAGGGCGCCGAGGTCGATCGCCGCAGCGATGTCTACTCGCTCGGCGTCGTGCTCTACGAGCTGTGCACCACGACGCGGCTGTTCAAGGGCGAGAGCGACTACCTGGTGATGGATCAGATCGTCAATGGCCGGGTCACGCTGCCGCAGGTGCGCCGCCCCGAGCTGCCCAACGAGCTGTCGGCGATCATCATGCGCGCGCTCGCGCCCGATCCCGAGCGCCGTTACTTCACGGCCGACGAGCTGCGCGTCGCGCTCGATCAGTTCGCGGCCAAGGCCGGCCTGACGGCGTCGACCTCGGCGATCGCGAGCTACGTGCGCAAGCAGTTCGGCGAGAAGCCCGAGCCGTGGCTCGAGCTCGAGGGCCGCGACTTCGATCTCGCCGAGGACGTTCCTTCACTGGGGGCGCCCGCGACCGATTCGGCGCCGGGCAAGAGCTGGACCGATCTGCCCAACAGCGAGGAGTTCCGGCGCAGCACCGGCTCGATCACGCGCAACAGCGGACCGATCAGCGTGGTCAGTACGACCAGCCGATCGGAGCACACGTCGCGGTCGTCGGTCGCGCGGATCCCGAGCACGATGCCGCCGACCGACTCGAAGATGGGCTGGGAGAGCCAGCAGCCCGCACAGCCGGCGCGCACGCTGACGCCGGCCGCGAAGATCGTGATGATCTCCGCGCCGCTGATCCTGCTGCTGGGCATCGCGATCTGGCGGCTGGCCGGTACGGGCAGCTCGGGATCGCCGGTGGCCGCGACGATCGGACCGCCGGCGCTGCAACCGCCCGCGGCGACCGCGCCGGTCGTGACGCCGATCGAGCCGCCGCGGCCGCCGCCACCGCCTGCGGCCGGCTCCGCGTCGCTGGCCGCGACGCTGCCGCCCCCCGCGGCCGCGACCTCCGCGAAGGCCGAGCCGTCGACCAAGCACACGGCGGCGACGACGACGACGACGACGGCGGCGACGAAGAAGGCCTCGGTGGCCAAGGTCGCCGAAGCGGCGCCGTCCGCGCCGGCCACCACGGTGAAGGTGGATCCGCCACCGCCCGCGCCTTCGCCGTCTCCGACGCTCGCGCCGCCCGCGACGCCCGGCGCCCCGCTGGCGCAGGGCTCGGGTGCGATCACCACACCCGCGGCGACGCCGCCGACCGTGGTCGCCGCGCTGCCGCCGCCACCACCGCCGCCGGCGCCGCCACCGCCGCCGCAGACGGTCGCGCAGAACGTGCTCGACGCCAACCGGATCTCCGGCGACAAGGAGATCGTCCCCGATGACACGACGCAGACCGAGATCGGGCGCTCCAATGTCGACTCGGTCAATGGCCTGTTCAAGGTGTGCCTGACGCCCGAGGGCACGATCAGCGGCGTGACGGCGCTGCGGAGCACCGGGTTCCCGGCGTACGACAACAAGATCCAGAACACGATCCGCCGCAGCTGGCGCTACCGGCCGTTCCTGGTGGCGGGCAAGGCAGCGGCGGTGTGCACCGCGGTGCGGTTCCTGTACACGCAGAAGTGACGCGCGGCGCCGCCGATCGGTAGCGTGCTGCGCGTTACCGAATGTGTCCCGGTCCGTCCTTCGTGCGGACTTAATGCGCGAGGGGCGCGGCCGGCTGTACACCGCTGCCATGGGTATCACCGCGGGCGAGGCGCCCGAGGATCGCGACCTGGGCGAGGTCGCTCCCGCGTGGCTGCTCGTGGCGGCGCTCGCCGTCGTGGTCGGCCTGTCGCTCGCCAGCATCGGCGTCGACCTCGCGATCGGGCACCAGACCGCGGTGCGCACCGCGCAGCTGGTCGATGACTCGCTGCGCTCGGTCGCGCTCGCCGACGATCTGCGCTACCAGGCGCACCGGCTGAGCGCGGGCCCGCTCGATCGCAAGGAGCTGATGGCGATCGCCGCGCAGATCGCCGGCGATGCGCACGACTACGATCCGATCGCGACCGGTCCCGGCGAGCGCACCGAGTGGTCGACGCTGCAGCTCCTGTTCGGGCGGCTGGAGCAGGACAGCGCCGAGACGGGCTCGATCGCGCCGCTGGTCGAGGCGATCGAGCAGTCGATCGCGCGGCTGGTCGAGATCAACCGGCGCGAGGCCGAGGCCGACAAGGCCGCGATCGACGCGCTTCACCGCCGCGGGCTGGTCGCCGACGCGGCGATCGGCGCGGTCACGATCGCGCTCGCGATCGGCCTCGGGGTGGTGCTGGTGCGCTCGCTGCGCCGGCAGCGCCGGCTGGTGCGCCGCCACGTCGCTGCGATCGACGAGCGCAGCCGCGAGCTCGAGGCGTTCGCCGGCCGGGTCGCCCACGATCTGCGCGGGCCGCTCGCGCCGATCGTCACGTGTGCAGAGCTGTTGAAGCGGCCGGGCGCCGACGTCGCCGCGCTGACCGGCCGGATCCACCACTCCGCCGAGCGCATGACCAGCCTGATCGATGATCTGCTCGCGCTGTCGGTCGCCGGGCGGATCCCGGCCGGGCGGGGCGACGTCGCCACGGTGGTGCGCGAGGTGCTCGACGATCTCGGCCCCGACCTGGGCGACGCCGAGGTCAAGCTCGCGATCACCGACTGCGCGACGGCGTGCACGCCGAGCGTGCTGGCGCAGCTGGTGCGCAACGTGGTCGGCAACGCGATCAAGTACCGCGGCGCGGATCGCCCGCTGCAGGTCTCGATCGACGCCCGGCCGTGCCCGGCGGCGCCGGAGCCGGCGGCGGGGAAGCCGCACGACGATGCCCGCGTGGTCGAGATCGTCGTCACCGACAACGGCGTCGGGATGACCCACGAGGCCGCGGCCCGCGCCTTCGATCCGTTCTATCGCGCGAGCACGACCAGCCGGATCCCCGGCCACGGGCTCGGCCTGGCGATCGTCAAGCGCACCGTCGACGCGATGGGCGGCGACTGCCGCCTGACCTCGGCGCCCAACCAGGGCACGCGGGTCACGCTCCACCTGCCGGCGGCGCGCTGACCGCGCCCGAGTAGCTGACCTGGCTGACATAGGTTGATGG
>VBLP01000494.1 GCA_005887925.1 Deltaproteobacteria bacterium
GACGGCGACCGCGAGCCGCGCGCGCATCCCCCAGCGCCGCGCCCGCGCGCGTGCGACCCGCGGCTGGACCTCCGCGCGGATCCGCGCCCCGGTGGCGCGGGCCTCGACCGCCACCAGCTGCAGCGCGTCGTGCAGCCCCGCGCGGCACGCCGCGCAGCTCGCCAGGTGCAGCGCGAACGCCTCGGCGTCGGCCGCCTCGAGCTCGCCGTCGACGTACGGTGCCAGCTGATCGCCGCGCTCCGGGCAGCCGTCGGTCATGGGCCTCGCTCCTCGAGCTGCCTGGTGAGCAGGCGCTTGAGCCGCGCCCGGGCGCGCGACAGCCGGGTCCCGACCGTCGCCTTGGGGATGCCGAGCACCTCGGCGATCTCGACGTACGATCGGCCCTCGAGCGCGAACATGATGTACGCCTCGCGCAGCTCGTCGGGCAGCTCGGCGGTGGCGCGCTGCACGTCGGCCGCGGTCATCGCCGTCCACGCCGGCGGCTCGCGATCCTCGGGCACCTCGACCACCACGTCATCGCACGGCACGTGCGGCAGCATCCTCGCACGCTGCCGGCAGCGATCGACGTGGAGGTTGTGCAGGATCGTCACCATCCAGCCCCGCGGGTTGCCGGCGAGATCGATGCGGTGCACCGAGCGCAGCGCGCGCTCGAACACGTCCTGCACCAGATCCTCGACCTCGGCGGTGTCGCGCACGAGGCTCCGTGCGACGGCGCGCAGCACCGGCAGCTGCTCGGCCAGGATGCCCCGCGCGCGATCCGGCGAGGTCTCGCTCGGGCGGACCGCACGGAGCTCGCTCGACTGTGCCGCGGGCACACCGGAGCTACGATCCGCGGGCGGGATCTTCGCGCTCAATCGACTACCCGTAAGGGACATTAACATGTCCGCACGTGCGCGTTGTCGCGGTGTCCCGCCCCGCCCGATTTGACAGGCGGGTCGCGCTTGACCGGTCGAGCCCACAAGCAGAACGTAGGAGCGACGCAAAGAGGTAACCACATGAAGCTCGACATCAACGGCACCGTTCGCGAGGTCGAAGCTCCCCCGGAGATGCCCCTGCTCTGGGTGATCCGCGACCTCCTCGGATTCACCGGCACCAAGTTCGGCTGCGGCATGGCGCAGTGCGGAGCCTGCACCGTGCACCTCGACGGCCAGCCCGTGCGCTCGTGCGTCACGCCGGTCTCCACGGTCGGCACCCGCAAGGTCCGCACGATCGAGGGGCTGTCACCCGATGGCTCGCATCCGGTACAGCGCGCGTGGGCGGAGGCCGATGTCGTGCAGTGCGGCTATTGCCAGTCTGGCCAGATCATGACCACGGTGGCGCTGCTCGAGCAGAATCCCAGTCCGAGCGACACGGATATCGACGCCGCGCTGTCGGGCAACATCTGTCGATGTGGCACCTACGTCCGCATCCGCGAGGCGGTGCACCTCGCCGCGAGGCTGTCGCACGGAGGTGGCAAGTGACGCTCACCCGCCGAGACCTGCTGCGCACCACCGCGACATCGACGGCCGGCCTGGTCGTGGCGTTCCACGTGCCGCGCGTCGCGCGCGCCGCGGGCCCCGCCGCGCCACCGCTGCCGCCCGCCAATGCGTTCCTCCGGATCGGCGCCGACGACTCGGTGACCGTGCTGCTCGCGCACTCCGAGATGGGCCAGGGCAGCTGGACCGGCCTCGCGATGCTCGTCGCCGAGGAGCTCGACTGCGACTGGTCCAAGGTGCGCTGCGAGCACGCGCCGGCCGCGCCGGTCTACGCGCACCCCGCGTTCGGCGTCCAGATGACCGGCGGCTCGTCTGCGACCTGGAGCGAGTTCGACCGCTATCGCCAGGTCGGCGCGACCGCGAAGGACATGCTGATCCGCGCCGCCGCCGCGCGCTGGAAGGTCTCGCCGGCCGCCTGCCGCGCCGCCGGCGGCAAGGTCATCCACGGCAAGGACGAGCTGTCCTACGGAAAGCTGGCCGAGGCGGCGATGAAGCTCGCGCCGCCCAAGACGGTCAGCCTCAAGGAGCCCAAGGACTGGAAGCTGATCGGCACCAAGGTCCGCCGGCTCGACACCCCCGAGAAGATCACGGGCAAGGCCAAGTTCGGCATGGACGTCCAGTTCCCCGACCTGCGCACCGCCGTCGTCGCGCGGCCGCCGGCGTTCGGCGCCAAGCTCGCCAAGTTCGACGCCACCGCGGCGCTCAAGGTCCCCGGCGTCGAGAAGGTCGTTCCGACCGCCAACGGCGTCGCCGTGGTCGCCAAGCACTTCTGGGCCGCCAAGCTCGGCCGCGACGCGCTCAAGATCGACTGGACGCCTCCCGAGGGCGGCGGCGTGGACACCCCCAAGCAGATGGCCGAGTTCCACGACAAGGCCAAGGCCCCCGGGGCGATCGCCAAGACCAAGGGCGACATCGACGCAGGCCTCACAGGCGCCAAGACCAAGCTGGTCGCGGAGTACGAGGTGCCCTACCTCGCGCACGCGCCGATGGAGCCGCTCAATTGCACCGTCAAGATCGACGGCGATCGCGCCGAGATATGGACCGGCACCCAGTTCCAGAGCATCGACCAGATGGTCGCCGGCGCCATCCTCGGGCATTCACCCGACAAGGCGCGCGACAAGGTCACGATCCACACCATGTTCCTCGGCGGCGGCTTCGGCCGGCGCGCCACCCCGACCTCTGACTTCGTGTCCGAGGCCGTGATCGTCGCCAAGGCCGCCGGCGTCCCGGTCAAGGTCGTGTGGACCCGCGAGGACGACATCCACGGCGGCTATTACCGGCCCGCCTACGTCCATCGCATCCAGGCCGGCCTCGACGACAAGGGCCGCCCGGTCGCGTGGGACCACGTCGTCGTCGGCCAGTCGATCGTCGCCGGCACGCCGTTCGAGGGCATGCTGGCCCAGCACGGCGTCGACTCGACGTCGGTCGAGGGCCTGGTCGAGTCGCCATACCTCGAGAGCACCGGCGCGGTCCGCGTCTCGCTGCACTCGCCCAAGCCGCCGATCCCCGTCTTGTGGTGGCGCTCGGTCGGCAACACCCATACCGCGTTCGCGATGGAGGGCATGATCGACGAGGCCGCGCATGCCGCCGGCGCCGATCCGCTCGCGTATCGCCTCGCGCTGCTCAAGGAGAAGCCGCGCCACGCCGCCGCGCTCGCGCTCGCGGCCGACAAGGCCGGGTGGAGCAGCCCGCCACCGCCCGGACGCGCGCGCGGCATCGCCGTCCACGAGTCGTTCCGCAGCATCGTCGCCGAGGTCGCCGAGGTCTCGGTCGAGAACGGCCGGATCCGCGTGCACTCGGTGACCTGCGCGGTCGATTGCGGCACCGCGATCAACCCGCTCGCCATCGAGGCCCAGGTCCAGGGCTCGGTCGCGTTCGGCCTGTCCGCGGTGCTCTACGGCAAGCTCACCTTCGCCGGCGGCCGCGTCCAGCAGAGCAACTTCCACGATTATCCCGTGGTCCGCATGTGGGACATGCCCAAGATCGATGTCCACATCATCCAGGGCAAGGGCGCCCCGATGGGCGGCATCGGCGAGCCCGCGACCGCGCCGATCGCCCCCGCCGTCGCCAATGCGGTGTTCGCGCTGACCAAGCAGCGGCTGCGCACGCTGCCGCTCAAGCTCGCCTGAGGTCGACTATGAAGCGATCAGGAATCTGTTTCGTCCTCGTCCTGTCGGCGTGCGGCGCCAAGCCCGCCGCGTCCACCTCCGGCACCGGCGGACCCGCGTCGGGCAACCAGGGCCTGGTGGCGTTCGAGACCGTGCGCGGCGTCCTGCAGCACGCCCGCTGTCAGAACTGCCATCCGCGCGGCGACACGCCGCTGCAGGGCGACGACGGCCGTCCCCACCTCCAGAACGTCCAGCGCGGCCCCGACGGCCACGGCATGGTCGGCGAGCGCTGCACCACCTGCCACGGCCCGATGAACCCGCCCGACAGCTACGGCCCGCACACGCCGCCCGGCGTCACCACCGGCTGGCGGATGCCCAAGCCCGATCAGCGCCTGGTCTTCGTCGGCGTCGCCCCCGGGGCGCTGTGCGAGCAGGTCAAGGACCCGGCGCGCAACGGTGGCAAGGACATGGCCGCGCTGCGCGCCCACCTCGACGATCCGCTCGTCACCTGGGCATGGTCGCCGGGCTTTGGCCGCACACCGCCGCCGGTGTCTCGCCAGGCCTTCCTCGACGCCTGGACCACCTGGGCCAACGCCGGCGCGCCCTGCCCCAAGTAGGCGCAAGACCAGCGTCCGAAAAACCCTGAGACGCCTGCCAGCATCGACGAGGCTGGTCGAATCAACCACGCCACGCGATCACGACGATACCGTGGTCGTATGATGGGTCGGGATCCGGCGGCGTTCCAGGTCAAGCTGAAGGCGGCGGTCGATGCACTGGATCGCGCGGGCGTCGCGGCACTGTGCGAGGAGCTGATCCGCGAGCTCGCGACGGGGGAAGAGCCCTATCCCCGAGACTGGGCGCGCCGCCACCTGAAGACGCTGCGCGATGGGCGGTTCTTCGATCACGTCGCGCTGGTCGCCGACTGGTTCCTGCGCATGCATCCGGACGAGGCCTGGATCGCGCGCGACCTGGCGCAGGGGCTGATCGATAACGGTCACGTCACCGCGGCGATCGCCGTGCTCGAGCGGGTGCGCGATGGCGATCTCGCCCCCGCGATCCGCTGCGAAGTGGTCGGCCTGCTCGGCCGCGCCCACAAGCAGATCTACCTCGACGGCAACCCGAAGCTCGACCAGACCAAGGCCGCGCTGCGCGATGCGATCCGGTTCTACTTCGAGATCTATCGCGGCGATCCGAAGGAGCACAGCTGGCACGGTATCAACTTCGTCAGCCTGGCGATGCGCGCCGAGCGCGATGGCGTGTCCGGACTCGAGGCGTTGCCTCCGGCGACACAGGTCGCACGCGACATCCTCGGCGTGATCGCGGCGCGCGACCTCGAGGACAAGCGCGAGACCTGGGACTACGCGAACGCCGCCGAGGCGCACATCGCGCTCGGCGATCATGCCGCGGCCGGCAAGGCGCTGGTGAAGTTCGTCGCGCATGCGAGCGTCAATGCGTTCGCGCTCGGCGGCACGTACCGGCAGCTCACGCAGCTCATCCAGCTCGACACCCGAAGCGCCGAGCAGCAGCTCCTGATCGACATCGTGCGCAGCGCGCTGCTGCATCGCGAGAACGGCGGATTCATTGCGGACGCCAGCGAGGTGCGCGAGCGCGCGGATCCCGGCCATGTCGAGCAGGGCCTCGAGCGGGTGTTCGGCACCGAGAGCTATGTCATGCACAGCTGGCTGGTCACCGGCCTCCGGCGCGCCGCCGCGGTCGCCCGGATCAAGCGCAGGGGCCGCACGCTCGGCACCGGATTCATCATACCCGGCACGGCGCTCGACCCGGCATGGGATCATCAGGTGCTGCTGACCAACAACCATGTGGTGAGCCGGCAGCCGATGATCGGCCAGCTGAGCCCCGGCGAAGCCGAGATCGCGTTCGACGGCGTCGATACCGGTGGTCCGTTCCGCGTGGCAGGCGCGCCGCTGTTCGAGTCGCCGATCCGCGAGCTCGATGTCACGGTGCTGCGGCTCGACAGGCCGGTCGCCGGTGTCGCAGCGATCCCGCTGGCGGCCGCGCTGCCCGCGATATCCACGCCGCCGCCGCGCATGTGCGTGATCGGCCACCCCCTGGGATCGGAGCTCGCCTTCTCGCTGCAGGACAACCATCTGCTCGGGGTGAGCCCGCAGCGCATCCACTATCGATCTCCGACCGAACAGGGCATGTCCGGCGGCCCGGTGTTCGATGAGCAGTGGGACCTCGTCGCGATCCACCGCCGCGGAGAGAAGGGCATCCCGCGGCTCGATGATGCGACGCAGACCTACGACGCGAACGAGGGCGTGCCGATCCAGACGATCGTCGCCGCGATCCAGCAGCAAGTCGCAGCCAGGGGGACGTGATGGCCATGCATCCGCTCGCAAGCCTCCAGCCAGACGACATCGTGCTCGACGACCTCCCCGACGACGTGGTCGCCTCGATGCAGGTCCGCGATCGCTGGATGGCGGCGCTGCCGTACGCCGAAGGCGGCCTCGAGTTCATGTTCGCCGACCTCCAGGCGTGGACGCCCGGGCAGCGGCTGCGCGTCGCATTCCTCGGCGGCACCACCGACCTGCATCGCGACGTCGAGCAGGCCACGCGGTCGATCGTCGAGGCCTGCAACATCGAGCTCGACTTCGGCCTCTCCGACGGCCAGTACCGGACGTGGTCGCCGAACGACACCGAGCACGCCGCCGAGATCCGCGTCAGCTTCGACCAGGCCGGCTACTTCTCGCTGGTCGGCACCGACAGCACGAACGCCAACATCGGCAATCCCGTCGCTGCGGTCGGCGGGCTGGCCGGCCAGCGCTCGCTGAACCTCGGCGGCTTTCACGTCGCCAGGCCGCAGACCTGGGCCGGCACCGTGCGCCACGAATTCCTCCACGCGCTGGGCTTCCATCACGAGCACCAGAACATGCGTGGCCCCTGCGAGTCGTCGTTCCGCTGGGACGACGACGCCGGCTATCAACCGACGAAGGATAACCGCGGCACGTATATCGAGGACGACGCGGCTCGCCGGCCCGGCATCTACACCTACCTCGCCGGCTATCCGAACCTGTGGCCGAAGTCGAAGATCGACTTCAACCTGCGCGGCTCCAAGGACAGCTCCGGCTTCCTCGCCGGCCCGTTCGACCGCGCCTCGGTGATGCTGTATCGCTTCCCGCCGCTGTTCTATCACGTGCATCCCAGTCCGTGCGCACCGGCGGGCGACGGCCAGGAGCTGTCCGACGGCGACAGGCGCGGCCTGGCGCTGCTCTATCCGAGGCAAGCCGCCGAGGTGGGCTCGGCGGCGGCGCGGCGCGAGAACCTGCTCAAGGCGCTCGAGCCAGAGCGGGGCCTCGAGAGCACCGCCGGCCGCTCGCCGCTGGCGCAGAGTGCGGTCGCGCGCCTGCGCGACAGCCTGAAGCTGCTCGGCGCGTAGCCCGAGGTGCGCTCGACTGTCGCTGCATTTCCGGGCATGCTCGCGGGGACATGTCGCCGCCCCTGTTTCATGTCC
>VBLP01000495.1 GCA_005887925.1 Deltaproteobacteria bacterium
CGACGAGCGACGCGCGGTTCGGGCAGCTGAAGCCCGCGCTGCTCGACGCGCAGATGAACGGCGCGGTGCTGTCGTTGGGCACGATGCGGAAGCTCGCCGGCAGCACCTGGTCGATCGCGAAGTTGCCGCCCTCGCCGTGCGGCGTGGTGGCGCTGCACGTGCTCGACACCGGCGTCAGCTCGCCGTAGGTCCACAGGCCGGCGTGCGGCGACACCGAGCTGCCGCCGCCGCCGCCGCTGCCCGATCCGCTGCCGCTGCCCGATCCACCGCCGCTGCCGCTCCCCGAGCCGCCACCGCCGCCACCGCCGCTACCGCTTCCGGTACCGCCGTCGCCCCCGGGGTTCACGACGCAGGCCGAGATCAGCGCGAGTGCCAGGCCAACGAATGCAATGCGAGTCATGTGATCTCCCTGGACGGCATGACCCTGGTACGGCGATCGGCCGGTGGTCTCACCGCCAGATCACCGCCGGTGATGTCGCCGTGATGTCACGCGCGGGCCGCCCGACGGCGCTCGCTCGCAGCTACCCCCCCCCCGCGAGCGCGGTGGTTCGTCGTGTGGGCTACACCGCGCGCAGCGTGACGCGCTTGGCGATCCGCTCGGGCTCGGCGGGCCAGTCGGGCTTGCGCAGGCCGCCCACAGCGTCGAGACGGGATGTGGCTCGATGCTGCGATCGGGTGGTCTCGGAAGCGCGAGATCGGCTGCAACCGGAGAGCGAAGAACTCGCGCTTCCCCGGAACGCGGGGTACGCTGAGAGAGGATGAATCTCGCGGTCCGAAATAGGCGAGAGCTTGCGCAGCACCTCCAGGACCAGATGGTTGCGGCGCGCATGGCATGGTCGCCGGCACTGGAAACCGACGAAGAGGGCCATGCGCGTACGTCGGTGAAGACGTACCTGATCGAAGCGCACCGGCTTGCTGCCGAGAGTCCGTCCGCAGTGGAGTTGCTCCGGCAGATCACGGCTCCGCTCGGTATGTCGGTCGATGAAACCGAGGACAGCGATCTATTCCGGCTTCGAAACGAAGCGCATGACTTCTGGTGTGACACATCGATGGGCCGGTACTGGCGGCTCCATACCACTGCGAAGGTGGAAGACGCGGACATCGTCCATCGCAAGCTCGTGGGCGCGACGCCGCTCCTGGATAACGTCTGGCTCCCGCCCACGTACCTCGAGGCGTTGGCCGATCGCACGGGTAGCGCCATGCAGACGTTTTCGCTGAATCACGACCGGCGAGCGCTGACCTCCGATCTCGATCTGGCCTTCGTCGCGCTGCGGCTGTGGGCTTCGCATGCTGCGCGCACCTTGCAGAAGTTGCGGGAGGCGCAGTTGTTCCCGCATGGCGTGTCTCTGCGAAGCGTGAAGCTGCGGGCGGGAGACACCGAACCCGACGGGGACTTCTGTATCGCGGAGTATTTTCACAACGGAAAGGTGACGGCGAACGGCACGTCCTTCGACGAGCACAACCGAGTCTTGCTCCAGGTACTTCGAGACTACGGCCGGATCGTGGAGCGAATCGAACACCGCTACGCGATCGATGTGTCGTGCGACGAGAACGGATGCGGTCATCTGATGGGCGATCCGATCGTCATCGACATGGACTGGACGATGTCCAATCTCGAGCATGTCGTGGGG
Source organism: Deltaproteobacteria bacterium (assembly GCA_005887925.1). Taxonomy (GTDB): domain Bacteria; phylum Myxococcota_A; class Polyangia; order Haliangiales; family Haliangiaceae; genus JABFXX01. The sequence goes on from VBLP01000495.1 coordinate 1,632, forward strand.
CGGATGTTCTCTGCGACGGAGCCGTTCCGGCTCTGGGGGGTGCCCGAGCGCATCGCCGGGAACCACTTTCGAGCTCGCGCGGTGGATCTGCACGTTGGTTCCACGCTCACGTTCGACATCACCGACAAGCACATCGTCATCCAGCTCAGGGCCGGCAGGCATCGACCTTCTGACCTGGAACCACGACGGTGACCCACCTGGATCTGCTCAACGCCGTCCTTGCGCTGCGCTTTAGACAGCCGGGTTGGCCGCCGATCCTCGCCGAGGCCGGCTATCTCGTGCACAACGTCGGGGTGACCTTCAAGCTTCCCGATGGAGCGAAGGTCGCGCCGGATGTCATCGCGACGTCACAGGCACGCAACGTGGCCCTGCTGATCGAGGTCAAGGGCGGTGGCGGCTTCGACCATGACCAGGCGGGTCGAATGGAACGAGTAACTGCCGAGGACCTACGCCACTCGGCGTACCTGCCGATCGATCCTTCTGCATGTCGGATCGGCATCGTCTATGTTTGCTCTCGCGAGCATCACGCTGCTTTCGAACAGGCCACGGCGGCTCGAGCCGGAACCGTGATCTCGTTCGATGGGACCAGCTTTCAGCTCGGCGGCAATGCATTGCCCGATGAGATGCTGGCGGCGGCGTGGGCTGCTGCGACCGTCACGCCCGGCGCACCACCCCTGGCCATCATCCCATTCGATCAGGAATCCGATGCAGCCACAATCGCGCGGACCGTCATCCCCGAGTTGGTGGCGATCTTGCTTCGCGGAGCTGGTGTCGTATTCGTGGATGAGATCCTGCAGCGGACCCATCATCTCGTGCACAGCGTCATGCAGCCCACAGGTTCGAAGGCGGAGTGGCAGGGGCTCAAGAAGCGGGTTACGGAGTTCCTGAACGAGGTCGCCAGGGGCGAGCTCAATCCTTGGCTGGAGCGCATTCCTCAGCAGCCGATGTGGCGCTTCAAGAGCGCAGTGCCCGCCGATCAAACGACGCGGACGCGCGAGTTGAAGAATCTGCAGAGGAGCACGCAGGTGCTGATCGAGCGGCTCGGCGGAGGTGCCGGCATTCAGCTCGAGTTGTTCGACCGTCTCGAGTGACTCGAAGCGGGCTACACCGCGCGCAGCGTGACGCGCTTGGCGATCCGCTCGGGCTCGGCGGGCCAGTCGGGCTTGCGCAGGTACTGGAGCAGGCCGGCCGCGAAGCCGGCGCCATGCGAGGCGTGCAGCACCGGAAAGATCGCCCAGATGGTGGGGATCGCGGCGGGGCCGAGGTGGGCGCCGACCCGGACGGCCTCGGCGCCGGTCGCGAGCGCGTAGCCGGCGAACGCGAACGGGGCGAGCGGCCACAGCGGTGGCACGACGAGCAGCGCGGTGGCGCCGGCGACCATCGCGAACGGGGCGAGCGGCCGGAGGTTGGGGAACCTGCCGAGCTTGAGCAGCGTGCGGGCGCGGCCGCGACCGTACCTGTAGTACTGGGTGGCGAGCGAACGCAGCGAGTCGCGCGGGAAGTAGTGCACGACGATGTCGGGCGACAGGTAGATCTGGCCGCCGCTGTCGAGGATGCGCTGGTTGAGCTCGGCGTCCTCGTTGGTGATCGCGCCGGGGTCCCACAGGCCGATGGTCTCGAACACGCGGCGGCGGAACGCGCCGAGGAACACGGTGTCGACGAAGCCCTCGGCGTCGGCCGAGCGGTACTTCGCGCCGCCGACCCCGAGCGGGCTCTGCAGCGCGGCGCACAGGGCGCGCTGGAACGCGGTCCGGGCCTTGGCGCGCTGGGCACCTCCGACGTTGTCGGCGCCGGTTCGCTCGAGCGCCTCGACGCAGCGCCGCACGTAGTCGGGGGCGTACTCGCAGTGGACGTCCATCCGCACGATGATGTCGCCGGTCGCCTGCTTGACCAGGAGGCCGAGGCCGGCGGCCTGCAGCCGTGCGGGGTTGTCGACCATGTGTATGCGCGGATCGGCGGCGGCGAGGCGGGCGAGGATCTCGTGGGTGCGCTCGGTGGACCGGCCGTCGGCGACGAGGATCTCGATCAGGTTGCGCGGATAGTCCTGCGCCTGCACGCTGGCGATGCAGGCCTCGATGTAGCGCTCCTCGTTGTAGGCGGGCATCGCGATCGTGACGCGCGGCTGCATTCGGCCTATGTTAGCGCGGCTCGCGCGCCACCTGCAGCCCGGCGCCGAGCACGAGGACGCCGCCGAGGGCCGCGATCGGGTGAAGCGGCTCGTGCCAGATGGCGGCGCCGACCGCGACCGCGACCATCGGCTCGAGGAACGTGAGAACCGCCGCACGTGCGCTGCCGATCCGGAGCAGCCCGACGGTGAACATCACGCCGGAGGCCGCGCCGAGGAGGGCCGCGCCGGCGGCCAGCAGGCCGAGGTCGCCGGGAGTGAGCGTGCCGAGGCGCCCGGCGGCCGGCGGCGCCAGCGCGGCCGCGCCGACCAGCGCGTGGTAGCACAGCGCGCGGGTCGCGCCGATCCGGGCGGCGATCCGGCGCACGGTGAAGACGTTGCCGGCGTAGCAGACCGCCGAGGCGACGCCGAGCGCCGCGCCGAGCAGCGCGCCGTCGGCCGGGGCGTGCCAGGGCTCGAGGACCACGACCAGGCCGGCGAGCGCGATCACCGCGGCGGGGCGGGCGCCGCGGTCGGCCACGCCGTCGATACGCGGCGCGGCGAGCGCGATGAAGATCGGCGCGAGGTAGTGGGTGAGCACGGCGATCGCGACGGTGGTGCGCTGGATCGCGGCAAAGAACGTGAGCACGTTGAGGGCGTCGAACGCCGTGTTGGCAGCGACCAGGGCCAGCGTGGTGCGGTCCCAGGCGACGCGCGGCGCGCGCAGCGCCACGGGCAGGGTGACCAGCCCGATGACGAGGAAGATGATCGGCACGGTGACGGTCGCGGGCAGGCTGGTCGGGCGGAGGAACAGGCTCCACGTGCCCCACGACGCCGCGGCGACGCCGACCATCGCGAAGCCGGCGAGCGACGCGCGCCGCTCCGGGGCGCGATGCCCCATCGGGAGGCCGGAGGAACCGGCGCGGCCGGCGGGGGGCGGGGCGGACAAGGCGCCACAGCGTAGCGTGGCCGCATCGGTCGCGCGACGCGCTGCGCCGCGTGCGCTGGCGAGCGACGACCTGGCTACGCTATGGTCGCAGTTCGCACCCGAGGGGGCCATGTCCGACGCCAGCGTTGCCGCGACCGCACCATCGAACCTCCGCACGCTCGCCATCGACATCGGCGGTACCGGGCTCAAGGCGATCGTGCTCGGCGCCGATGGCCGCGCGCTCACCGATCGCGTCCGGGTCGAAACGCCCCGGCCGGCCACGCCCAAGGCGCTGGTCCCCGCGATCGTCCAGCTGGTCGAGCCGCTCGGCGCGTTCGACCGGATCAGCATCGGATTTCCAGGCGTGGTGGTCGACGGCGTCACGATGACCGCGCCGAACCTGCACAAGCAGTGGCACGGCTTCGATCTCGCCCGCGCCATGACCGAGCGGCTCGGCCGTCCGGTGCGGGTGCTCAACGATGCCGGCGTCCAGGGCTACGGCGTGATCGAGGGCCGCGGCGTCGAGATGGTGCTCACGCTCGGCACCGGCCTGGGCTGCGCGCTGTACTTCGACGGCCGCTACGTGCCCAACCTCGAGCTCGCGCACCATCCGTTCCGCAACGGCAAGACCTACGAGGACTACGTCGGCGCCAAGGCGATGCACCGGATCGGCATGAAGAAGTGGAACCGCCGCGTCGCCCGCGTGCTCGAGCAGATCCTGCCGGTGTGGAACCCGCGGCACGTCTACCTCGGCGGCGGCAACGCCAAGCACCTGACGGTCGACCTGCCCGCGAACATCACGATCACGGCGAACATCGCCGGGCTGATGGGCGGCATCGTGCTGTGGCAGGACCGGACGCCGGTCGCGTTCAGTGGTCCGCGCGCGGATCGGTAGCTCGACCTGCGTACGCCCGTCATCACTTCGCGTCAGCGTGCGATGTTCCTTACTGATCCATGAGCAGCTGCTGCTCGGCCCGGCGGCCGCGCACCTCAGATGTCTGTCACGCACTGGTTCGACCGCTCGTGCAATCTGGATCACGTCGCGAGGATCGAAGTTGCGAACCGTCCGCACGGTCCGCCGTCGACGCCGATGCCTGGCGACTGTTACCTACATCGGAGGTCGCGATCTCGACG
>VBLP01000493.1:0-2126 GCA_005887925.1 Deltaproteobacteria bacterium
CGCGCACGTAGGCCATCTTCTCGAGCGATGCCGCGTCGGCCTCGAGGTCGCCGCGGGCGAGCACCTCGGCGTCCTCGAGCGCGTGCTGCGCCGGCGCCCACTGCGACAGGAACGCGAACGCGTACGCCATGTCGATCTGGGCGAACGCGCGGTCGCGCGTGGCATCGAGCGAGCGCGCGTTGCTCAGCCGCTTGCCGTAGGTCTCGAGCGCGTCCTGCGGCCGGCCGATCTCGATCTGCAGATCGCCGAGCTCGCGCCAGAGATCGGACAGGCCGCGCCAGTCGAGCCGCTCGCGCGCTGCATCGATCGACGCGTCGATCTGCCGGGCCGCCTCGGCTTGCCGGCCCAGCGCGCGCAGCACCCGCGAGCGCTGTACCGTGGCGCCCGGCGCGCTGGTCGGGTCGAGCCGCGCCAGCTCGGACTCCAGGGACTCGCCGCGCGGCGCGACATCGCGAACCGGGGGTGGCGCGACACAGCCGGCAAACAGCGACACGACAAGCAGACCATATCGGGTGTGCGTCACGTGACTTGACCCGAGTGTACCTCAGCGATCACACTGCCCAGCCATGCCCTCGCCGAGCAACGTCGCTCGATCCGCGCCTGGTATCTGCCTCGCCATCGCTCTCGGCCTCGGCCTCGGCCTCGGCGCATGCGGCGGCGCATTCGCCGATGCCATGAAGCGCGGCGATCAGTACGCGCAGGCCCAGATGTGGGACAAGGCAGCCGCGGAGTACCAGACCGCGCAGCGACTCGAGCCCGATAACCCCGACGTGGCGATCAAGCTGCGCCAGGTGGCGCAGAAGCGCGCCGGCGAGCGGCTCACGCGCGCCAGGAGCCTGATCGCGCGCGGCGAGATCGAGGCCGGGCTCACCGTGATCCAGGACGCCGTCCGGCTCGATCCCGGCAGCACCGACGCGCAGCAGGCGCTCGACGACGCCAACCAGCAGGTCCTCGCCAGGGCCGAGGAGCTCCTCGCCACTCCCGAGGCGCAGCGCGCGCTCGAGCTCACCCAGCTCGTCCTCGCCGGATCGCCCAGGGACCCGCGCGCCCGCGCCGCCGACGAGCACGTGCGCGACGCGCTCGCCGAGCAGAGCTACGCGCAGGCCGAGCAGTTCGCCACCGCCGGCAAGAAGGGCAACGCCCTGATCGCCTACGCCGCCAGCATGACGTTTCGACCCAGCTTCCGCGACGCCAGGGCCCAGATCGGCGACGTCAAGCTCGCGCTGCAGCAGGAGCTCACATTCCACGTCGTCCTCGATCGCTTCGCGACGACCGGCCCCGGCGACGGCGACATCGCGGCGCACCTGCGGCCCGAGCTCGTCGCCCAGGCCTTCGACGATCACCTCCCGCTCCGCGTCGTCGGCTCGCCGCCCGCGCCCACCGCCCGCGGCGTCCGGGTCACCGGCGCGCTCTCCGCGTATCGCTTCGGCCCCGAGCGCGTCACCTCGCGCAATGACCAGTGCGACTACATCCGCGGCTACGACACCGTGCCGAACCCGGCGCGCGCCGACGCCGAGCGCCAGGTCAACAACGCCGAGCAGCGGCTCGGGCAGGCCGAGCGCGAGGTCGACCAGGAGCAGAAGGAGATCGATCGCTACCAGCGCGATGTCGACGACACCCAGAGAAGGGCCGCTACGACTACGCGCAGAGCCAGGTCAATAACCAGCGCAGCCGCGTCCAGTCGGCCAAGGACAACGTCCAGAGCGCGCGCCAGCGCATGCAGAGCGCCGCCGAGAACCGCAGCCGCGTGCGGCAGGACGTCGAATACGCGCAGCGCCGCATGCGCGACGTGCCGCTTACCATCCAGCAGCCGCACCACGAGCGCGAGAACGTCGCCGTCGAGATCCGCTCGATCGACGCCGCGGTGATCCTGCAGCTCCGCGCCGAGAGCCTGCAGGGCAGGGTCGTCCTGCTCGACAACGAGACGTTCCCTCAGGTCCTCAAGCCGACCGTCGACGAGGGCTGGCTCGCTCGCCCCGCGACCTGTCCTCCCAACGGCAAGCGGATCCACCTGCCGGGCGAGGCCGCGCTGCGCGGCGAGCTCGTCAAGCTCACCATCGCCACCCTGCGTGAGAAGGTGATGGCGATGTACGAGAGCTATCGCATCCACTTCCTCGCCGACGCCC
>VBLP01000493.1:2150-14362 GCA_005887925.1 Deltaproteobacteria bacterium
CGTGCGCTACCTGCTCACCGGCCTCAAGAACATCGATCCCGCCAACGCCAAGCAGATCGGCGAGTTCCTCCGCAAGACCCGCGGCTTCGGCCGCATCGACCTGCTCGGCAGCCTGTGACTGCCGAAGCGCCGCCGTCTGCGCTTGGCAGAATTCCCCCAAGTATTTCAGCTAGCTGTCAATTCTAACGTACGTTGTATTTGACGTACGTCGTCGTCAACGTATAAGAGACTGCCATGGAGATCAACCCAGGCGGTTACATCGATCCATCGGAGATCATTGGGAGAGAGGCGGAGATCGAGCGTTACTGGCAAATTCTGCGGCGCCAGAGCCTGATCATCAACGCAGAACGTCGGATCGGCAAGACCCTGCTGCTGAGAAAGATGGGAGCGACGGGCCGCGAGCAGGTCAGCACCTTCTATCAGGAGCTGGAACGCGTTCACTCGATCATCGAGCTGATCTCGCAGATCTACCGCGTCGTGGCGAAGGAACTGCCGCGCGCGCGATGGTTGCGGAGCCACGCGCTCAAGGCCTGGATCGCGATGTCCGAGCAGCGGATCGAGAAGCTGTCGTTGCCGTCTGCTTCGAACAACTGGAAGGCTCTGCTCGAGATCGCGGTGGCCGATGTGTTGTCGCTATCAGAGCGCGGCACGGTGGTGTTCATGTGGGACGAGTTCCCGCTGATGCTCTACAACGTGCGGCAGCGAGAGGGTGCCGACCACACGATCCAGCTTCTCGATCACCTGCGCCACCTCCGCCAGACGCACGGCGCGCGCTTGCGATTCCTGTTCACCGGCTCTATCGGGCTCCACCTGGTGCTGCGGAAGTTGCGCATCGAGGGAAACGCCAACGCACCCTTCAATGATGTCCACACCGAGCTGGTTCCGCCGCTGTCTCCGCAGGACAGCCATGCGTTGACCGCCGGGTTATGTGCGGCGTTGCGACATCGTCCGGTCGACGTGTCGGGGATCTGCGATGTTGTCGCGATCAAGCTTGGTGGATTTGCCTATCACATCCAGCATTGCTTCGACCTGCTCGACCAGCTCGATCGGCCGGCGTCTTCGGGTGACATCGAGAGTGTGATCGATGCGCTGGCGTCCAATCCTTCCGATCCGGCGCACCTGGCGTATACCCAGCACCGGATTCAAACCTACTATTCGCCGGAAGAATCCGGCGTTGCGCTGGCGATCCTGGACGTCCTCGCTGCGCAAGACCTGGTAGGCCTTGTCGAACTGGTCAATCTCGTGCGCCACACGATACCTGAGGTGACGGCGCACCAGGTGCGCGACGTTCTCGAGCTGCTTCGCCAGGACCAGTGTGTCACGCGCACCCTGGACGGTCGCTTCGGGTTCTGCTGGCTGTTGATCAAGCTGAACTGGAAGAGCCGCAGATCGTGAACCAGCGACACCTGACATCGTCCCGATACAGCCCCGGGAACCTCGCGCCGGACGCCCTCGAGCGGTTGCTGGTCGGGCGCGAGCAGCTGGTCGAGGAGCTGACCCAGAAGGTCCGCAAGAGCGTGACCTCGGCGCACAAGCACTACGTGCTGCTCGTCGGACCGCGCGGTGTCGGCAAGACCCACCTGATCGCGCTCGTCTATCACCGCATCGCCTCGACCGAGGCGTTCTCGCCCATCCGCGGTAAATTTCTGGTTGCCTATCTCAACGAGGAGGAATGGGGGGTCGCCTCGTTCCTCGATTTCTTGCTGGTGATCCTCCGGAGTTTGCAAGCCCACGAACCGGCGCTGGAGCCCGCGCTCGCCGACATCCAGCTCCAGTTCGAGAGCAGCGCGGAGCGTGCCAGGGACGCTGCGGAGGAGCTCCTGATCCGGACGGTCGGCGACCGCACGCTCGTCCTTCTGTGCGAGAACCTGAGCGATCTGTTTGGAGCGCTGGGCGCCGAAGGCCAGGCACGGTGGCGTGCCATGGTCCAGCAGCATCCGTTCTGGTGCGTGATCGCGACGACACCATCGTTGTTCTTCGCGATCAGCCGCCAGACCGAGCCGTTCTATGGGTTCTTCACGATCAGGAGCCTGGACAACCTGTCGTTCGACGCCGCGCTCGAGTTGCTGCGCAAGAAGGCCGAGCTGGAGGACCGTCCAGACCTGGCGCGGTTCATCACGACGCCGGTCGGGCGCGCGCGAATCCGCGCGATCCATCACATCGCCGGGGGGAATCACCGCGCGTACATCGTGCTGTCCGACTTCTTGACGCGAGAGACCTTGAACGAGCTGGTATCTCCGTTCCTGCAGATGGTGGATGATCTGACTCCCTATTATCAGGAGCGGATGAGACACATCACATCCCCGTTGCAGCGCAAGCTGGTGGACTACCTGTGCCGGCAGCGCAGGCCGGTGCCCGTCCGTGACATCGCGCGCGGCGCGCTGGTGCAGCAGCAGTCTGCCGCCAAGCAGCTCGGGGAGCTGGCCAAGGCTGGGATCGTGCAGCGCACCCCGCGAGGCCGTGAAAGCTATTACGAGCTCGCCGAGCCTCTGATGAGGATCTGCATCGAGATCAAGGACAACCGCACGGAATACATTCGCACGTTCGTCGACCTGCTCCGGCACTGGTTCTCTTCGCGTGAGCTCGAGAAGCGCCACCACGAGCGCGTCACCGGAGGCGAGATCGGCTCGCTCGATCACGTCCATGTGCGGGCCGCGCTCGAGGATTACCGGCGCAATCGCACCGATCCGTTCCTGGAAGCGCTGAAGCTCGAGGTCGACCGCTGTCACGCCGAGCAGGATCTCCCGGGGGTCGTCGAGGCGGCCGGGCGACGTGCCGAAGAGCTCGGCGAGTTTGCAGATTACCGCGAGGCGATCCGCGCGTCCGAGCAGATCAGGAACTACGGCAAGGCAGTGGAGCTGTGTCGAGCCGCGCTCGAACGATACCCCGACGACTCAGGTCTCGTATTCACCCTGGCCCACGCACTGCTACGCCTCAAGCAGCCGGCGTCGGCGCTCGTGGAGTTCGATCGTCTACTGGCGCGTTCGCCGGACGACGTGCGGGCTTGGTGTCTCCGCGGTGATGCGCTGTACGCTCTGGCTCGGTATGACGAGGTGCTGGTCAACGAGGACCGGGTCCTCTCACTCGATCCGGACCACGACCACAGCTATGTGATGAAAGTGCGAGCGCTGTACCAGCTCGGACAAAAGCAAGCCGCCCTCGAGCTGGCCGAGGTACACGCGGACCGGTATCCGTCGGCAACATCTTTGCTGAGCCTCGCGGAGCTGGCGATGGAGCTCGAGGAGAACGAGATCGGCCTCCGCGCATGTGATCAGGTGCTGACGCTCCAGCCGGGCTCACACGACGCGCTATGTCACCGTGGGACGCTCCTCCTGCGCCTGCGGCGATACGACGATGTCCTGCAGAACGAGGCGCGCCTGCTGGCGCTGGAACCCGACCACTGGCATTCGCGGTATCTCAGGATCGCGGCGCTGTGCGGCCTGGAGCGACGGTCCGAGGCGATGGGCGAGGCGCGTGCGTGGACGGAGCAGGAGCCCGAGAGGCTCTTGGCCTGGCGTTCTCGGCTGGAGACCGCGCTCGATCTCGGAGACCTTCTGGAGGCCAGACACGCACTCCGGGAAGCCCGGCGGCTCGACGCGGCGGATCTCGAGCTTCGTCTGCTGGAGATCAGCGTCGAGGGCCAGCTCGAGCACTGGCCGGAAGCGATCGAAGCCGCCGAGCAGGCAGCGCTGGCGTTCCCGGGCTCGACGGATGCGAGCCTCGCCCGGGTCTGGGCGCTGCTCGGCGGCAGGAAGATCGATGCGGGCTCCGCGCTGGCGGGAAGCCTCGACCTGCGATCCAGCTCCGAAGATTGGCTGTTGGAGGTAGTGCGTCGGCTGCGCGAGGTCGGGGACCTCCCCACCCGGGACCGGTTCACGGAGGGCGCTGTCGTCCAGTTCCCCGACAGCGCCGATCTGTTGTACGAGCATGCACTGGCACTCGTGGACAACCAGCAGTATGGCCGGGCGGAGGCCATCACGAACCGGCTCGCTGATCTGCGACCGGAGGACGTCCGTGTCGTCGTGTTGCGGAGTCTGGTCCGGACCTCCTCCGCGGGCCTGGCGCAAGGCTGGGAGGTGCTTCATCGGCTGCTGGAGAACCGGGCGCTCGACGAGGATCGAGCTGCCGAGCGACTGGCCGCCCTGTTCGTGGTCGAGGCAAGTACGCGGAGCCCGGCGTCGCTGTTCACCGAGATCCGCGACAAGCTCCCGTGGTCGAGTCAGACCGATGCCATGGTCGCTCGCGCGATCATCGGCGTCCTGGCACTTCTCGTGAAAGGGAATGTCCGGAATCCACCCCGGTGGGCGGAAGCATTACGCACCGTCGACGACGTGTTTCACAAGGCGCCGAAGACGAGGATGGCGATACGGATGCTGTCTGCGGCCGTGCAGTTCGTGGAGACACGCGAGATCGGGCCGCTCCTCGAACTCCCGCTGGAACAGCGAAGCTTGCTGATGGAGGAGATCAAGTCACAGTGACATTCTGCACCTGATCACTCGGGCGACATTCTCATGGCGCGATCGCCAGCCGTCAACGCGAGCTCGCCCGGGGGCGACCGCGAGCGGATGGGGTCGGCGGCCGCGACCGTGACCAGGACTGGCCGGACTTGCTCCGCACATACCTCGCGTCGCCCGCGCAGGCGCCGGTGGTTCTTCGGCGGGCGCGGCCCCGACGCCCATCCGCGCAGCAGCCCACGGCGAGTTTGCGTGTGCGCGTTCTCCAGCGTGCTCCGCGGACGGACTCCGACGGACTCCGACGGACTCCGACGGGCTCCTAGCGCAGGCCGCCGGTCCTGAGGACGGCCTGGAGGCCGCGGCGGCCGTCGGAGACGAGGTTGGCGAGGCCGGTGACGCGGAGCGGCTCGACGGGCGGCGGGACGCGCTGTGCGATCGGGCCGGGGCCGGGCGGGGGCGGCGGCGCGCGGCCGGCGGTGACCGCGAGGACGATCGCGATGGCGACGCCGGCGGCGAGGGGGCCGGCGAGGAGCCAGGGCGACCGCGCGCGCGGCGTGACGGGCGCGGGGGCGACTGCGGTGTGGGCATCGCGCGAGAGCTGATCGTGCAGCGAGCCGAGCGCGCGGCCGAACGCCTGGCAGGAGGCGCAACCGGCCGCGTGCCGGCGGGCGAAGCCGGAGGTCCCGGAGGTCCCGGAGGTCCGCGCGCCCGCGTCGAGCGCATTGGACATCTGCCAGCGAGTGTACCAGCAACGCATCAGTGCATCTCCTGAAGCAAGCGGCGGCGAGCGCGGAACATCATGACTTTCACCGCGACGGAGGAGCGGTCGAGCTCGGTGGCGATCTCGCGAACGGTCAGGCCCTGAGCATAGCGCAGCCAGAGCATGCGGTAGGCGTCGGGCGACAGGATGGTCCGCGCGCGCTGCCAGAGGTCGCTCGCCGGTGCCTCGCCCGCCGCGGTGGCAGGCCGGCTGTTCGCGTGACGCGCGTCGCGGCGGCTGGCAGCGACGGCGTGGTTGGCGGCGAGGTTCTTGCCGATCGCGAACAGCCAGGTCTGGAACGGCCGGGCGGGGTCATAGGTGTCGAGTCGATCGTAGGCCCGGAGGAAGGTCTCCTGCGCGACATCCTCGGCGTCCGCCGCGCTGGCGACCCGCCGGGACAGGAACGCGACCAGGCTCGGGCGGTAGCGCACCACGAGCTCGTCGAACGAGACGCGGCTGCCATCGCGCGCGCGAACCGCGAGCTCCTCGGCGGAGATCGCGGCGGTCGGAGGCTTGGGTTCGGTCATCTGGGCGCGGCGCGCTCAGTCGTTATCGTCGTCGCTGTCCTTGGACTTGGCCTTGGCCTTGTCCTTGGCCCTGTGCTTGTCCATCATCTGCTTGTGATGGCCGTGGTGGGCCTGGATCATCGGGATGATCTGGCTGACCGGCAGCCGTGCGACGACGTCGATCGACAGGCCGTTGCTGGTCACGGTGATGCCGTCGACCAGCGCGCCGGCGGCCGGCTCATCGGACAGCGACGCCAGCGCGCGCAGGCCGTCGAGGATGCTGCGCGCCTTCTGGACGGCGTCGGCCGAGCGCATCTCGGCGCGCGCGTTCGCGACCAGCATGCCGCCGGACTCGCTGACGTCGATCGCGACCGAGCGCAGCCCGAGCTGGAGCACCTTGGAGTGGGCGTGCTTCTGGATCGCGCCGAGCATGTTGTCGCCGAGCGTGACCAGCACGAACACGCCCTGGCGGGTCGACATCGGCAGCTGCTTCGAGCCCGCGAGGTTGCCGGCCTTGCCGGCGAGGACGTGGAGCGAGGTCTCGAGGCTGGCGTCGGCGTCGGCGAGCACGAGCGTGTCACCGAACACGGCGACGAAGTGCGGACTGCCATGCGCGGTGATCGCGTAGGTCGAGACGCCGTCGACCGTGCGCGTCGGCTTGACCGGCAGCTTGCCGAGCAGCTGCGAGAGCGCGCGGCCGTCGCGGGTCTCGAGGTAGACCGCGCCGTGGTCGGCGCCGTACCAGAACGACACGCCGCGCGCGCTCTGGGCGAGCATGCGCACCACCGGCTGCATCTCGGCCGGGGCGTCGTTGAGCGCGGCATCGATCGCCGCCTGGCCGCCGACGCCGGCGAAGATCTGGGTCTTGCGGAGGGCATCGACATCGAGGTGGCCGGCTGCCTGGGCCGAGTCGGGGATGGTCGCGGGTTCGAACGGCGTGGCGGACGCGAGCTGGGCCCCGGCGGCGGCCAGGCCGAGCGCGAGCGAAATCGTGAGCGTAACGTGGCGCATGGACTCTCCTTTGCCCGTTGTACAGCGACCGCGCCGCGGTGGTTACATCGCGGCGATTGTCCGCCGGAACGCGGGGCGAAGCTCCGAATTCCTGCCGCGACGTCGCGATGTCGCACCCGGCCGGCATGCGAGAGTCGCGGACATGCGGAAGCTTGCCTGGTTCCTCGCCGTGCTCGCTGCGATGTCGTGTGCCCATCCGTCCATCGCCCGCGCCGCGCCCGCAACCTCACCGCCGGTCGCCGCGAAGACCGACGAGGGCAAGCCGGACGCCAGGGCCGAGGCCAAGGACGCCCGGCCCGACGAGCTCAAGCCCGAGGAGAGGACGTCGCGCGGCGCGGTGACGATCGGCGGCCGCCGCATCGACTACACCGCGGTCGCCGGCACGCTGGTCGTCCATCCGAGGAACGCCGAGGACAGTCCGCCCGAGCCGCCCGGCGACGCGCCGATCCGGCCCGCCCCGTGATGTTCCTCTACAATGGTGGGCCGGGCTCGGCGACGGTGTGGCTGCACATGGGCGCGTTCGGCCCGCGCCGCGTGATCACCGCCGAGGACTCGCACACCCCGGCGGCGCCGTATCGCATCGTCGACAACGCCTACAGCCTGCTCGACGTCAGCGACCTGGTGTTCATCGACGCGCCGGGCACCGGGTTCGGCAAGGTCGTGGGCAAGGACAAGGAGAAGGCGTTCTACGGCGTCGACCCCGACGCCGACGCGTTCGCCGACTTCATTCTCCAGTTCCTGTCGAAGTTCGGGCGCTGGAACTCTCCGAAATACCTGTTCGGCGAGAGCTACGGCACGACCCGATCGGCGGTGCTGTCGCGCCTGCTGCAGACCGAGAAGATGGTCGATCTCAACGGCGTGATCCTGCTGTCGCAGATCCTGTGCTTCGACGCCTAGGCTTCCTGGGCAAGGATGTGGTCCGCTCCAAGTGATCCTGCTGTCGCAGATCCTGTGCTTCGACGCCTATCCCGGCAACCCCGAGGGCAACGCGGGCGTCGATCTGCCGTACCAGCTGGTACTGCCGACCTATGCGGCGACCGCCTGGTACCACAAGAAGCTGCCCGAGCCGCCGGCCTCGCTCGAGGCGCTGATCGCCGACGCCGAGAAGTTCGCGCTGACCGAGTACGCGATCGCGCTCGCGGCGGGCAACACGCTCGAGGCCGGCCAGCGCAAGGCGGTGCTCGAGAAGCTCCACCGCTTCACCGGGCTGCCGGTCGCGTACCTCGACAAGGCCAACCTGCGGGTGTCCGCCGGCGTGTTCGAGAAGGCGCTGCAGGACGACGCCAACCTCACCACCGGCCGCCTCGACTCGCGGTTCAGCGGGCCGACGATGGATCCGCTGAGCAAGGAGGCCGACTACGATCCGCAGTCGGCGGCGATCGGCTCGGCCTACGTGTCGGCGTACAACGACTACGCGCGCAAGCAGCTCGGCGTCGCGACCGACAAGCCCTACAAGCCGAGCGCCCGGCTGTTCCGGTCGTGGAGCTGGAAGCATGACAGCCCGTACGCCGGTGGGCTGCCGACCACGACCAACGTGATCCAGGACCTCGCCACGGCGATGAAGTTCAACCCAAACCTCGTGGTCCAGCTCGAGGCCGGCTACTTCGACGTCGCCACGCCATTCTTCCAGAGCGTGTACGAGCTCCAGCACCTGCCGATCCCGCCGCGGCTGCAGAACAACGTCGAGATGAAGTTCTACCCCTCGGGCCACATGATCTACGCCAACGAGGCATCGCTGCGCGCGCTGCACGAGAACGTCGCCTCGCTGGTCAAGCGCACGAGCACGCCGAAGCCCAGGGACGCGACCAGGGACGCGAAGTGATCACAGGAGGTCGAGGAACGCGCGCAGCGCGGACCGATCGCCGGCGGTGAGCCGCGAGAGCCCGGCGGGCGCGCCGTCGTGGTACGCGGCGGTGGCGCTCCACGCGAAGCGGTCGAGCAGCTCGTCGAGCGAGCGCGCGCTGCCGCTGGTGAAGTACGGCCACTTCTTGTAGATCCGGCGCAGCGACGGCACGCGGGCGCCGCGGTCGTGGACGTAGGGCACGACGCCGGTCTTGGCGTACGCGGCGTTGCTCCACACGATCGGCCCGCCCGGGGACAGCACGAGCGACTCCCAGCGCTCGAACGGCACGGCCGAGCCGGGGTCGTCGGCGGCCAGGCGCGCCTGGTGGCAGCTCGCGCAGCGCGCGCGGAACGCCTCGGCCCCGGCGCGCTCGAGCGGCGTGAACCGCGGATGCGCCGCGGCGGGGTTGGCGCGATGCGTGAAGTCCATGAGGAACGTCATGAACGCCCGGCGCAAGAGCTCGGGCGGCAGCTCGGCCGGCGCGCCGGCGACGTGCGCGAGCCACGGCGCGTCGGCGCGGGTCAGCGCGAACCACGGATCGCGGCCGTTGTGGCGGTTGGCGACGCGGAACTCGGCGTGCACCATGTCGGTCATCGTCGGGTCGAGCGCGCGCGAGAAGTGCGGCCGGTTGTTGAACAGCCCGAACAGCGGGCGGGTCGTCGCGAACACGCGGCCGCGCTCGGTGCTGCGCCCGGTGAAATGCGTGCGGCCGTCGAGGTAGCCCTCGTGGTGGCAGGTCTCGCAGGTGAACCGGCTCAGCTTGCCCTCCGACGAGTTCCACGGCGACAGCAAGGTCGTGAAGAACAGGAGCTCGCCGATCCGCGACAGCACCGGCCGCGGCGGCTGGCGGGTCGCGACCGGCACGACGCGGAGCGCGCCGCCGCGCTGGATGACCCAGGCATCGAGCAGCGGGTTGGCGGCGATGAGCCCGTCGGCCGTGGGCTGGGCGTGGCTCGTCCCGGGCACGAGCTCGGCCGCTGCCACGTCGGGCTCGGCCGCGAGGCCGCCGCGCCAGGTCAGCGTCACCTCGCGCGCGCTGGCGTAGCCGGCGACGGTCACCGCCACGTCCGGCCCGTCGCGGAACGCGACCCACTTGGGCGTGACCACGCCGAGCGTGGACGTGTTGATCGCGGCGAGCCGCGCGGGCGGAGCCCCGGGCGCGAGCCGGTAGAGCGTGAGGTACGAGTCGATGTAGCCGAACCCGCCGTCCTCGCGCTCGAGCGGGTGGTCCTCGACGCCGCCGGCGGCGATCAGCGCGCTGCCGTCGGGCGCGCGGCGCACCGCGAAGCTCCACATCGGCCCGTCGTGGTGGATGCGCGCGACCTCGCCGCCGCGCCGGATCTCGATCGTGTGGTCGAGCAGGCAGTTGACCGCGACCGCGTCCGCCACCGCCTCGACCTGGAACGGTCCGTGGCAGCGCGCCAGCTCGCGCACGCCGGACAGCTGGAACGCGCGCCCGGGGCCGCGCCCGGGGCTGCGATCGAGCGACACGGCGAGCAGCCGGCCGTCGCGCTCCTCGACGACGTAGGCGGTGCGCGCATCGGGGGACAGCGCGATCGCGCGCATGCCGAGCGCGTCGATCGCCAGCGTCGCGACGCGCACGAGGTGACCGCCGTCGGCGCGGTAGTGCGCGATCTCGCGCGCGGCCTCGCCGACCACCAGCACGTCGCCGCCGGGCGACACCGCGAGCCCGCTCGGCGCGCCGGGGGCCGCGGCGCGGGCCAGCTCGCGGCCATCGCCGTCGAGCAGCACCACCGCCGACTCGCCGCGCAAGAGGCCGATCAGCGTGCCGCCGGGAAGCGCGGCGATCCGGTACGGATCCGGACCGAGCGTCAGGTTCGACGGCGGCAGCGCCGCGAAGTCGGTCTCGGCGCGGCGCTGGTCCTCGAAGGCGTGCAGCGCGGCCAGCTCGCGCTGGTGCGGAGGGGGCGGTTCGGCCGCCGGTGCGGCGCCCGCTGCCTCTGCGTTCGGCGCGGATCTCGGCGGGTCGTGGTCCGCGGCGGCGCTCGCGAACACGACGAGCACTGCAGCGAGGCTACAGCGCCGGCCCAGCCGCGCCACGTCCCACTACCAGCCGCCCTTGGGCTTGTCGCCCTCGGCCTTGGGCTCGCCCGCCGCCGGCTCCGCCTTGGCGGGGTCGGCCTTCGCCGGGTCGGTCTTGGCGGGCTCGGCAGCGGTCGGCTCGTTGGTGGCCGGCTTCTTGTCCTTGCCGCACGCGGCGAGCGTCAACGCAGATCCGATGATCAGGGTGGTGAGGAGAGTCTTCATGGCCGGCATCCTACCGCAGCCGGCCGCCGCGTGGTCGCGCCGCGCGCGTTTTCTGCCGGCTCGATGTCCGCGCGCACACGTGATCCGATACACTGTACGATCCTGGTGATTCGCGATGCGATAGATTATCCGCGCTTCGCAACCGGCTCGATCCGCGGAAGGACCGCCATGGGTGACCGTCACTTGCCTTTCTGGCCCCCCGTTCCGCGCCGCCTGACACCACCGGCGACCTCGCTGTGGTTCAACCTCGAGGTCTCCGCGACGCGGTTCCCCGACAAGCCGGCGATCGTGCTCTACGACAGCATCCTCACGTTCGCCGAGCTGCGCCGCGACGCCGAGCGGCTCGCCGGGTTCCTGCAGAAGGAGTGCGGCGTGCGCCGCGGCGATCGCGTCGCACTGTACCTGCAGAACAGCCCGCAGTTCGTGATCGGCTTCTACGCGATCCTGCGCGCCGACGCGATGGTCGTGCCGATCAACCCGATGAACCTGACGATGGAGATCGCGCACATCGTCAGCGACAGCGGCGCGCGCGTCGTGATCTGTGCGCAGGACCAGCTGTCGCGGCTCACGCCGCTCGTGGGCAACGGCCTGTCGCGCGTGATCGCCGCGTGCTACGCGGACTACCTGACCGCGCCGACCGACCTCGAGGTGCCGGCGTGGATCCAGGCGCCGCGCGAGCCGCAATCGGCGCCGGGTCTGGCGCGGTGGAGCGATGCGCTGGCCGCCGGCGCAGTCCCCGGGCCGCACGAGGCCACGCCCGACGATCTGTGCGTGATGCCGTACACCTCGGGCACCACCGGCAACCCCAAGGGTTGCATCCACCGCCACCGCAGCGTGATGTTCACGACCGTCGCGGGGTCGCAGTGGCACCGCACTTACCAGGACGAGTGCGGGCTGGCCGTGCTGCCGTTCTTCCACGTCACCGGCATGCAGGGCGGCATGAACGCGCCGATCTACACCGGGGCGACCGTCGTGCACCTGCCGCGCTGGGATCGCACGGTCGCCGCGCAGCTGATCAAGCGCTACCGCGTCACGGCGCTCGGCATGGTCCCGACGATGGTGGTCGACCTCCTGTCGAGCCCGTACCTCGAGAGCTACGACCTGTCGAGCGTGCGCCGGATCGGCGGCGGCGGCGCGGCGATGCCCGAGGCCGTCGCGCAGACCTTGCAGGACCGGTTCGGGCTGTCGTTCGTCGAGGGCTACGGCCTCACCGAGACCGCGGCGCCGACCCACATCAACCCGCCGCAGCGGCCCAAGAAGCAGTGCCTCGGCATCCCGATCTTCAACACCGAGTCGCGCGTCGTCGATCCCGCGACGCTGGTCGAGCTGCCGCCCGGCGAGGTCGGCGAGATCCTCTCGTCCGGGCCGCA
>VBLP01000101.1 GCA_005887925.1 Deltaproteobacteria bacterium
ACCGCGCCCGGCTGACCCGCGCGATCTACAACATCGCGGCGTTCTCGCCCCGCGCCGACGAGATCGCCGCGTCGGTCAAGACCGAGATCCCGAGCGCGAAGTTCACGTTCAGCCCCGACCCGGCGCGCCAGGGCATCCTCGATTCCTGGCCGCGCTCGCTCGACGACGCGGCGGCGCGCCGCGACTGGGGCTGGAAGCCCAGGTACGACCTCGACGCGATGACCAAGGATCTGATCCCGAAGATCCGGCGCATGCTCGAGCTCGGCGCGATCCTGTCGTCGCATTGACGACCGCGCGACGCGACGCGCGGAGGGGTGAATTGCCCGGCTTCGCCGGGCAAGAGGGGGCGGGAAGGCCCCCTATCGATCGACCCGCAGGATGCTCGAGCTCGGCGCGATCCTGTCGTCGCATTGATGACCGCGCGATCGGCGCGATCCTGTCGTCGCATTGATGACCGCGAGCTCGGCGCGATCCTGTCGTCGCACGAGCAAAGGCTCGTCGGGAGCTACCGAAACCCGCGGGTACGCTCTAGGCTTGGCGCCATGTACAGCCAAGCGAAGTCCGTGTTCGCCCAGACGCCGCCAGGCGGCCCACATCCAGAGCGATGGCCGCGAGGTCGTGAACTTCTGCGCCAACAACTACCTCGGGCTGTCGAGCCATCCGCGCGTGACCGCCGCGGCGCGGGCGGCGCTCGACGACCGCGGCTATGGACTGTCGAGCGTGCGGTTCATCTGCGGCACGCAGGACCGCCACAAGGAGCTCGAGGCCGCGATCTCGACGTTCCTCGGCACCGAGGACACCCTCCTGTACAGCTCGTGCTACGACGCCAACGCCGGGCTGTTCGAGACCTTGCTGGGCGAGAGCGACGCGGTGATCTCCGACGCGCTCAACCACGCCTCGATCATCGACGGCATCCGGCTGTGCAAGGCCGAGCGGCTGCGCTACGAGCACGACAACCTCGACGACCTCGCAGCCAAGCTCGAGGCGACCCGGGGCAAGCGGCTGCGGCTGATCGCGACCGACGGCGTGTTCTCGATGGACGGCGACATCGCGCGGCTCGACGCGATCTGCGATCTCGCCGAGCGCCACGGCGCGCTGGTCATGGTCGACGACAGCCACGCGACCGGGTTCGTCGGCCGGACCGGCCGCGGCTCGGCCGAGCTGCGCGGCTGCCTCGACCGGGTCGACGTGTTCACCTCGACCCTGGGCAAGGCGCTCGGCGGTGCGTCCGGCGGCTACACCTCCGGCAGGCGCGAGATCATCGACCTGCTTCGCAACCGTTCGCGGCCATACCTTTTTTCGAACACCTTGGCGCCGCCGATCGTGGCAGGCTCGCTGGCGGCGATCGCACTGGTCAGCGAGTCGACCGCGCTGCGCGACAAGCTCGAGGCCAATACCCAGCGATTCCGGGAAGGAATGACGCGGGTAGGCCTGGCGATCAGGCCGGGGATCCACCCGATCACGCCCGTCATGCTCGGCGATGCCCGGCTCGCGGCCGAGATGGCGCAGCGGATGCTCGAGCACGGGATCTATGTGATCGGGTTCTCGTATCCGGTGGTGCCCAAGGGCGCGGCCCGGATCCGGGTCCAGCTGTCGGCCGCGCACAGCTTCGACGACGTCGATCGCGCGATCGCCGCGTTCGCCACCGTCGGCAAGCAGCTCGGGGTCGCGGCTTGAAGGCCGAGGCGATCGCCGAACGGATCCGCGCGGCGCTCCCGGACGCCCGGATCGAGCTGACCGACCTCACCGGCACCGAGGACCACTGGCAGGCCACCGTGATCTCGTCGGCTTTTGCCGGCAAGTCGTTGATCGAGCGCCACCGGCTGGTCATGGCAGCGCTTGCGGCCGAGATGAAGGGCCCGATCCACGCCTTGACCCTGGATGTAAAGAGCCCGGACGAAGCTTAATGCGGCGGGTTTTACGGGTGCCAACTGTGCGGGGCCATGCGACCCTTCATCCCCGGAGGATATGGGCGCTGCCCCCGCCGCAGAAGAGCAGTTTGGACCTTATCTCGTCTACGAGCGGCTCGGGGTTGGCGGTATGGCGACGGTGCACCGTGCGCTCGAGCGTGGGATCGAGGGCTTCGAGCGCATCGTGGCGCTCAAGCGGCTACTCCCGCACCTCGCCGCGGACGCGAGCTTCATCAAATCGTTCGTGCGCGAGGCCAAGCTCGCCTCGCTGCTGAACCACGTCAACATCGTCCGGATCTTCGAGCTCGGCCGCGTCGCGACCCACTACTTCATCTCGATGGAGTACATCGATGGCAGCGACGTCCGGCGGATCCTGCGCCACGCGCGCAAGGTGTCCGGCCCGCCGCCGATCCACGTCACCACGGGCCTCCTGCTCCAGCTGTGCGATGCGCTCGACTACGCACACACCAAGGTCGACGACGCGGGCCACCCGATGGGCCTGGTCCACCGCGACGTGTCGCCGTCGAACGTCCTGGTGACCAGCGCCGGACAGGTCAAGGTCATCGACTTCGGCATCGCCAAGGCGCAGTCGGTGCAGCTGCGCACGCAGACCGGCCGGGTCAAGGGCAAGCTGGCGTACATGGCGCCCGAGGCGCTCGCCGGCAAGGACCTCGACGCGCGCAGTGACCTGTTCGCGGTCGGCGTCATCGGGCACGAGCTGCTCACCGCGCGCCCGCTGTTCTCGGCCCGCAACGAGTACGAGACCCTGATGAAGGTGCAGCGCGGCGAGGTCGTGCCGCCGTCGACGTTCAACCAGGGCTGCCCGCCCGAGCTCGACGCCATCGTCCTGCGCGCGCTCGCCCGCGATGCCGACGACCGCTTCGACCACGCCGGCGCCCTGCGCGACCAGCTCCACGCGCTGCGCAAGCAGTACAGCCTGGCCACCGCCGACGAGACCCCTGGCGAGCCGGCCGGCGACGGCCGCACCGAGGTCGACGGGCGCGCGCTGCCTCGCCCCCGGCGCACGCGGCGGCACGACGACGAGGAAGCGATCGAGCTGGCGTGGGGCGGCCACGAGGAGCACAACGCCGAGCCGATCGTCCTCGACGACGTCCCCGACGTCTCGGCCAAGCACCTCCAGCATCCCAGCGCGCTCGGTGCCGATGTCCGGCTCGACGTCGACGACCTCGACGACATCCCGACGCCGCTGCCCAGCCACGGCCGCCCGGTCGAGGTGCCGAGCCAGTCGCGGCCGACCGTCGATCTCAAGGGCCGCACGGCGACGACGCCGCAGCTGCCGCGCCAGCTCACCCGCAGCAATATCACCGCGCCGCCGGCGCAGGCGCGAGGCAGCCAGGCGATCCCGGCGCAGCCGGCGGATACCCAGCCCAGCGCAGCGGTCGTGCCGAGCGCGCCGGTCGGCCGGGTCGCGGCCGTGAGCGAGCCGTCGGCGGGCATCCGCAGCGCAGTGATCCCGTCGCGCGTTCGCACCATCACGCTGCCACCGCGCGCGGTCCCGTCCTCGTCGGCGCCTCCCCGCAACGTCGCCGCGGCCGTGCTGCCGCCGCGCGCCGCGGAGTCCTCGCGGGGCGTGCCGCTCTCGGCCGCGCCGTCGCGCAGCGGCCCCGCCCCGGCCGAGTCGTTGCGGGGCGCCGCGACGGAGCTCTCGCAAGGCGTCCCGGTGCCGATCGACGCGTCGGATACCCCCGTGCCGGCCGCACCGTCGCGCCGCGCGCCCGCGGGGAACGAGCCGTCGCGATCGCGCCGGGTGCCGTCGCCGCGCAACAGCTCCGAGCCCGCGGCGCCGCGCATGCTGCCATCGGCGACCAACGCGCCGCGCCGCGCCGCCGCGCCGCGCGCCAGCTCGCCACCGATCGAGGTCATCATCGCCGACGCCCCGGGCGACGATCTGTTCCACGACACGGTGCTCACCACCGCGGTGCCGCCCGGGCTCATGATCGCGCCCGCCCCCGCGGCGCCGGTCCGCGACGCCTCGCGCGACACGCCGCTCGCCGAACCGCCGCGCGCCGCCGCCGGCCGCGATTCGCTGAGCGAGATGACCACGTCGCGCACGCCGAAGTTCACCGTCGAAGATCTCGGTCTGGCGGCCGACACGATGCCGTCGATGCCGGCGATGCCCGCCTCCGAGGCGGTGCGCGCGCGCGAGGCCGTGCCGGCGACCTCCGATGGAGCGAAGCAGCCCGACGCCACGCCGCCCCCGGACCCCGAGTCGACGCCCCCGTCGCGGCCGGGGCTCATGACCGGCACAGCGCGATCGCGCCTGATCACCCCGGCGACCGCACTGTTCGCCGAGCCCGAGCCCGAGCCGAGGACGACCACCACCGTCGCCGCGGCGCGCAGCTCGCGCCCGTCACACGCCATGATCCCCGGCGGCGAGACGTCCCGCGGGCGCACCACGCTGGCCCGCGTCCTGATGGTCGTCATCGCGTTCGTCGTGGTCAGCGCCGCGACCACCGCGGCGGCGCTCTACCTGACCCGCGACGACGACGCCCCGCTCGAGCCGCCGCGCGCCGCGCCGCCGACCCCCAGCAAGGCCGCCGGCACCGTGCACTTCGAGATCGCGCCGGCCGGCGCCGCGATCCTGATCGACGGCAAGCCGATGCACGTCGGGGCGCCGTGGGACATCGAGCTCGGCCCCGGCGTGCACCAGATCGAGATCGATCGCGCCGGCTACAAGGGCTGGCTGACCTCGATCGAGCTCGCGGCCGGGCAGACCCAGCGGCTCGACGTCGCGCTCGAATCCCTCGGCTCCGCGGTCGCCGCCGAGGCCACCCTGATGCTCGGCTCGACCCCCGGCGGGCTCGACATCGTCATCGACGGCGCCGTCGTCGGCAAGACTCCCGACAAGCCGGGCGTCACCGGCAAGCTGCCGCTCCCCCCCGGCCACCACAAGCTCGCGCTGCGCGCCAGCGGCGTCGAGGTGTGGAGCAAGGACATCGAAGCCAGCACCAGCGCGGTCCAGGAGCTCCGTCCCAGGGTCACCGTGCCGTCGGCAGGTTCCGCCGATCCGGCCGCGCCCGCGCCGCCCGCAGGCGATCCGCCCGCCGCACCGGCGCACGGTGATCCCCCCACCGGCTCCGCGGCGACGGCGCCCCAGGCCGCGCCGCCCGCGCCCGCGCCGTCCGCGCCCACGCCGTCCGCGCCGGTGACCGTGCCGGCCACCGCGGTCACCCGGCTGTCGGGAGCCGCGCCCCGGGTCACGGCGTCGTCGGACGCCGAGCTGCCGCCGTCGATCAGTGTCCGGATCTGCATCGACGAGACCGGCCGCGTCACCACCGCCGCGGTCACGACGCCGGTCGCCGCCGCGACCGCGACCGAGATCACCGACGCGCTGCAGACCTGGCGGTACGCGCCGTATAGCTCCGACGGCGCGCCGCGCGCCGCGTGCTTCTCGCTGACGTTCCGCGTGAAGTAGCTACGTCGTCTTCTCGGCCACCACCGCGCCGTGGAACATGTCCATGCCGCAGGCGAAGCCGACCTCGCCGCTCGCCGGCACCGTCACCGCGACCTCGACCGGCGTGCCCCGCGGCAGGTCGACCAGCTTGCCGTCGGGCGTCTTGAGCTGCGAGATGCACGTCGAGTCCGCCGTGCGCGTGAACACCAGCACCAGCTTCTCGCCCGGCTTGCCGCCGATCCGCTCCGGCTGGTAGCCCTGCTTGCCGGCCTCGACCGCGACCCGACGGATCCCGTCGGCACCGATCGTTCCGGCCGTCACCGGCGTCGGCTGCGCCTCGACCTTGCCGTCCTTCTTGCAGGCCGCGGCCAGTGTCAGAGAAGCCGCGAAGCACACCGCGAGCGAGCGCGCAGCCGAGGAGCGGATCATGCTTCACGATAGCGCGCCCGCGATCCCGTGGCCACCGCGCGCCGGCGCTCCGGCCGCGTCGTCGCAAGCCCGCCTGCGACCTCAGAGCCGCGCCGAGGTCGCGCCCGTGGGGCTCTGCTGCAGATCCGCGAGCGGATCCGGCGCGCTCTCGAACTGCAGGATCCCCAGCTCGGCAAAGCGCTGGCGCTGGCGGTCCGATAGCAGATCCATCTTCTTGATCGCCGGCACGATCTTGGCGAACAGCATCTGCCGGAACATCTGCTGGCCCTGGTTGTTGTACGCGATCTCCATGCACTGCTTGGCCGGCAGCCCCGTCTTGTCCCAGACCTCCTGGAACAGGAAGCGATCGCGCATCAGCCGCGCCGCCTCGAACACGAAGTCCTCGCGCTCGCGGCGCACCGACTCCGGCTGCTCGCGGTAGTAGTCGCGCAGCGACAGGATGCCGAACGCGACGTGGCGCGCCTCGTCGCCCATCACGTACGCCGTCAGCGCGCGCAGCAGCGGCTCGTCGGTGGTGGTCCGGATCATGCCGAACGCCGCGAGCGCGAGCCCCTCGACCATGATCTGCATCCCGAGGAACTTCATGTCCCACCGGCCGTCCTTGAGGATCATGTCGAGCAGCGTCTTGAGGTGCGTGTTGATCGGATACGAGAACCCGATCTTGGTGTGCACGTAGCGGTTGTAGACGTCGACGTGGCGCGCCTCGTCCACCACCTGGCTCGCCGCGTACAGCTTGGCGTCGATGTTGTCGACCGAGTCGACCAGCTGCGCCGTCGCCAGCAGCGCGCCCTGCTCGCCGTGCATGAACTGCGACAGCGTCCACGAGAACGTCTCGATGTTGAGCGCGCGCCGCTCCGTGTCCGTCATCCGGTTGTAGATGTCCGAGCCGAACAGCGGAAACAGCTGCTCGGGTCCCATCGGCCGCTGCAGGTCGACGTTCGTGTTCCACGGCAGCACGTCGTCGGAGATCCACTGCGCGCGCACCGCCTTGTCGTACAGATCGCGGAGCTTGGCGCGGGTCTCCTGATACCCCCAGGTGTACGTGACATCGAGCAGCGACTCGATGGTCTCGATCGACGGTGCAGCGAGCTGGGCAGCGGCGGCGGCTTCCATGGGACCTCCGGCGAAAACTGAAACGGGTTTCAATTTTGGGGT
>VBLP01000499.1 GCA_005887925.1 Deltaproteobacteria bacterium
AAAGCGCCTTGGTGGCGCAAGCCTCTGCACCAACGATCCTGGTTTTCATGGTCCATAGCCTGGTAGCGCACGACGTGACGGTCAGCGGCAACAATGCATTTGCTCTCGTCAGCAACGGTGACGTTCAGATCAACGGCATCTTCGCGGCTTCGGCTAGCAGTTCGGTTCCTGGCCCCGGTAGGTTCAATGACGGAACCTGCATGGGTGGCTCCGGCGATACATCAGTTGGTCAGGCATCTGGTGGGTGCGGCGGTGGAGGATTCGGTTCCGCGGGAGGCAAGGGTGGATCCGCCATCAATACCAATGGCACCGCGCCCGGCGGCGCTGGCGGTTCCGCCACCGGGAACCCCGTGCTGGTCCCGCTGCGCGGCGGTTGTGACAGCGGGAGGCTCGGCGGCACGGCAGGGTTCGGCGCGGGAGGCGGTGCGATCCAGCTCGTGAGTCGCACGAAGATCACTGTGACCGGCGTCGTCGCGGCGAACGGCAGCTCTCTCGCTGGCGGCGGCTCTGGTGGTGGGATCCTGCTCGAGGCTCCCCTCGTGAGCTTGTCTGGTAGCGTGGTGGCCAACGGTGGCGCGGGTGCGGGTGGTTGCGTCTTTCCGCAGGCAGGTGAAGATGGTCGGCTCGACGCAACGCCGGCTACCGGCGGAGACCCGTGTGGGAGTCATGGCGGACAAGGCGGCAACGGTGGGGCCGGTAATACAGGGGCCGGCAATGGCGTGAGCGTTAACGAAGCTGACGCAGGTATGTTAGTCCTCGTGTTTGGCGGTTATGGAGGTGGCGGCGTCGGTCGCATCCGAGTCAACACGATCCCGGACGGTCTCAACCGGACTGGCGGATTGTTCTCGCCCAATCCCAGCACGGGAACCATCGCCAGTCGCTGATTCGACGGCTGCAGCGCGCGCTTACTCGGCCTGCGCGGCAGCCAGGTGAGCTTCGAGGGCGGCGCGGATCTCGGCGAGCCGCGCGGCGGTCGCGGCTTCGCAGCGCATGACGAGGGCCGGCTGGGTGTTGGAGGCGCGGAGCAGGCCCCAGCCGCCGGCGAAGCTGGCGCGCACGCCATCGATGTCGACGACGCGGGTGACGGCGGGGTCGGTGCGCAGCCGGGCGGTGACGGCCGCGATGAGGCCGAACTTGTGGTCGTCGGCGCAGTCGATGCGGATCTCGGGGGTGTTGATCATCACCGGCAGCTCGCCGACGAGATCGGCGAGCGTGCGGTCGCTGCGCGACAGGAGCTCGAGCAGCCGGGCGCCGGCATAGATCGCGTCGTCGAAGCCGAGCCAGCGCTGGGCGAAGAACAGGTGCCCCGACATCTCGCCGGCGAGCGCCGCGCCGATCTCCTTCATGCGCGCCTTGATCAGCGAGTGTCCGACCTTCCACATCTCGACCTGGCCGCCGGCGGCGGTGAGCTCGTCGTACATCGCCTGCGAGCACTTGACCTCGCCGACGAAGGTGGCGCCCGGCAGCTCGCGGAGCACCGCCTTGCCGAGGAGGATCATCAGCTGATCGCCGTAGAGGATCCGGCCGGTGGCGTCGACGGCGCCGAGCCGGTCGGCATCGCCGTCGAGCGCGATGCCGAGCTCGGCGCTGTCGTGGGTGACCCGGGTGATGAGGTCGACCAGGTTCCTGGGCTGGGTCGGATCGGGGTGGTGATGGGGAAACGTGCCGTCGAGCTCGCAGTACAGCGGCACGACGTCGAAGCCGAGCCGGCGGTACAGCGCGACCGCGGTCGGCCCGCCGGCGCCGTTACCGGCATCGACGACGACCCGCATCCGCCGCGGTCCGAGCGCGAGCATGGCGGCGGCGTGATCGAGGTACGCGCCGATCACGTCGCGCGAGTGCATCGCCTTGATCGGGTGCGGCGCCGGTTCGGCGATCAGCTGCTGGACGCGATCGCGCAGCGCTGCGATCGCCGCGCCGTGCAGCGTCTCGCTGCCGACCACGATCTTGAAGCCGTTCTCGTCGGGTGGGTTGTGGCTGCCGGTGATCATCACCGCGGCGGCCGGCGCGAGGTGGTGCGCGGAAAAGTACAGCACGGGTGTCGGGACGACGCCGACATCGATCACCTCGGTGTGCACGCGCAGGCCGTCGGTCAGCGCGCCGAACAGCCGCGGGGAGTGGATGCGCGGATCGCGGCCGACGACGACCGGACCGCCGGCGGCCGCGGCCTGCGCCCCGAGCGCGGCGCCGAGCGCGCGCACCGTCGCATCGTCGAGATCCCGGTCGGCCACGCCGCGGATGTCGTATTCACGGAACGCGCGAGGGTTCACGCATCATAGGTACCGCGCGAGCCCGCGCGCCGAAAGGGCCTCGACGATCTTGCGCACGTCCTGTGCCTCCGCCCGAGGCACGACCAGGATCGCGTCGCCGCTCTTGATCACGACGACGTCGGAGATCCCGACGATCGCGATCAGCGTGCCGTCGTCGCCGATCGCGATGTTGCCGGTGCCGTCGACGATCACCGTCGGGCCGGCGGCGGTGTTGCCGTCGGCGTCGCTGCCGCGCAGCGCGGGCAGCGCGGCCCACGAGCCGATGTCGTCCCATCCGACCGCGGCGGGCACGGTCACCACGCGCGCGGCGCGCTCCATCACGGCGTGGTCGATCGAGATCGACGCCAGCGCCGGGTAGACCTCGCTCGCACGCGCCCGGCCCGCGGTGATCTCGCGCACCGCAGCGGCGGTCGCCGGCAGGTGCTCGTCGAGCTCGCGCAACAGCCGCGCCGCCGACGCGCAGAACATCCCCGCGTTCCACAGGTAGCGCCCGCTGGCGACGTAGGCCTCCGCGGTGGCGCGATCGGGCTTCTCGACGAATCGCCGCACCGGCGTCACGACCCCCGGCGTGGCCGCGTCGACCTCGAGGTAGCCGAACCCGGTCTCGGCGCGGGTCGGCGCGATCCCGATCGTGCCGATCACGTCATCGCGCTCGACCGCCGCGAGCGCGGTCTCGAGCACCGCGGTGAGCCCCGGCTCGTCGGCGACGTGCTGATCGGCCGGCAGCACGGCCAGCACGGCGTCGCGGTCGCGCTCGGCCAGGGTCGCGGCGGCCAGCCCGAGCGCGGCGGCGGTGTTGCGGCCGACCGGTTCGGTCAGGAGCTCGATCCCGGGCGCGACCTGCCGGGTGGCCTCGGCCTGGGTCTCCGCGGTCACCACCAGGACGCGCGGACCGGCGATCGCACGGCCGCGCCGGAGCGCCGCCGCGAGCAAGGTCTCACCGCCCGGCCCGAGCGGCAGCAGCTGCTTGGGTCGGGCGCGCCGGCTCGCCGGCCACAGCCGCGTTCCGCTACCCCCCGCGAGGATCACCGCATGACGCACGCAGGATATCGTGGCACACGCGGTGGCGGCCGTGGTACGCCGGCCCCATGAAGCGCCTCCTGGTGATCGCGTTCGCGTTCGTGGCGTGCGGTGGCCCCAAGTCGCCCACGCCTGCCCAGCCATCCAACACCGCTGCGGCCCCGGCCGCGCCCGCCGCGCCGCCCGCGCCGGTCGGCCACCCGCGCAACGATCTGATCCCGCGCGCGCTCCTGTTCGGCAACCCCGAGCGCCGCGCCGTCGAGCTGTCCCCCGACGGCAAGCGGATCGCGTGGCTGGCGCCGATCAACGGCGTGATGAACCTCTGGGTCGCGCCGATCGACAAGCTCGACAAGGCGCTGCCGGTCACCGAGGAGCAGACCCGGCCGATCCGCCAGTACGTCTGGACGTTCACCGGCAAGCACCTGCTCTACCTCCAGGACACCGCCGGCGACGAGAACTTCCACATCTTCCGGGTCGACGTGACCAGCCCCGCGCTGGCCAAGGTCACCGACGTCACGCCGTACAAGGGCGCGCGGGCGCAGATCGTCGAGCTCAGCAAGCGCCAGCCGACCACGGTCATGTTCACGATCAACGACCGCAACCCCAGGTGGTTCGATCTCTACAAGCTCGACGTCCTCAGCGGCAAGCGCACCCTGGTGATCGAGAACGAGGAACAGCTGACCGGCTACGCGTTCGACGACAACCTCGGGATCAAGATGGCGTTCAAGACCATGCCCGACGGCTCGACCCAGCTGCTCACGCCCGAGACCAAGGCCGGCAAGCTGGGCTGGAAGCTGTTCGACACGATCCCTCTCGAGGACGACAGCACCCACGTCGTCGGCATCGCACCGGGCGGCAAGGCGGCCTACCTGGCCGAGAGCCGCAACCGCGACACCGCCGCGATGGTGCTGGTCGACCTCGCGACCAAGAAGCAGACCGTGCTCGCCGAGGACGCCAAGGCCGACCCCGGCGAGGTCATGATCCATCCCACCAAGCACAACCTGCAGGCCGTGTCGTTCAACTACGAGCGCGCCAAGTGGAAGGTCCTCGACCCGGCGATCCAGGGCGATCTCGACGCGCTCGGCAAGCTCGAGGGTGGCGAGGTCCACGTCGTGTCGCGCTCGCTCGACGACAAGACCTGGATCGCGCTGACCACCTCGGACCAGAACCCCGGCAAGTACTACCTGTGGGAGCGCGGCAAGCACAAGTCGACGTTCCTGTTCACGTCGCGGCCCGATCTCGAGGGCCAGCCGCTGGTGAAGATGTGGCCGATCGTGATCGAGTCGCGCGATCACCTCCCGCTGGTCAGCTACCTGTCGCTGCCGGCGGCCGCGGATCCCGACGGAGACGGCAAGCCCAACCAGCCCGTGCCGATGGTGCTCGACGTCCACGGTGGCCCGTGGGGCCGCGACGTCTGGGGCTACAACACCCTCCACCAGCTGCTCGCCAACCGCGGCTACGCGGTGCTGTCGGTCAACTTCCGCGGCTCGACCGGCTTTGGCAAGAAGTTCCTCAACGCCGGCAACCTCGAATGGGGCAAGGCGATGCACAACGACCTGATCGACGCCGTCCAGTGGGCGATCGACCACCAGATCGCGCCCAAGGACCACATCGCGATCATGGGCGGCAGCTACGGCGGCTACGCCACGCTCGCCGGCCTCACCCTGACCCCCGACGTCTTCGCGTGCGGCGTCGATCTCGTCGGCCCGTCGAACCTGATCACGCTGCTCGGCTCGATCCCGCCGTACTGGGCGCCGGCGCTCAACATGTTCAAGAAGCGCGTCGGCGATCCCGAGACCGCCGAGGGCAAGGCCGTGCTGGCGGCGGCGTCGCCGCTGACCCACGCCCGCGCGATCCACCGGCCGCTCCTGATCGGCCAGGGCGCCAACGACCCGCGCGTCAAGCAGGCCGAGTCCGAGCAGATCGTCGCCGCGATGAAGGAGCACCACCTGGCGGTGACCTACCTCGTGTTCCCCGACGAGGGCCACGGCTTTGCCCGGCCCCCCAACAACATCGCGTTCTTCGGCGCGGCCGAGGCGTTCCTGTCGGCGCACCTCGGCGGCTCGTACGCGCCGCTGACCGCCACCGAGATCAAGGCCTCGACCATGCAGGTCAAGGAAGGCAAGGACGGCGTCCCCGGCCTGTGACCGCCGGGGCCGGTGTCATCGCGCCCGCGTCATAGCGGCTGCCGCGCGATGTAGCCCCAGCACACCAGCTTGTGGTCCTCGCGGACCGCGCAGGCGTACTGGTCATCGCTGATCGCCATCTCGACGTAGTGTCCGGCTGGCGGCGCCAGCTCGGGGTACAGCGCCCCCGACGGCTGGCAGCTGGTGGCGTCGGGACAGGGACCGCAGGCCTTGCAGTCGATGGTTCCATCCGTCCTGATGCCGCATACCTCCAGGCGGTCGAGCTCGCCCTTGACGATCTGGCGGAACTGCGGGCTGCCCGCGTAGGGCGTCCAGGTGCGAAGCGACCCGGTGCAGACGTTGTCCCAGCACACGGCGGTGCCGTCGCTGCCGACGCCGCAGTGGATGCGAAGGCCGGTGGAGACCTGCTGGAGCGCGCGACCCGGGGCGGCGACCTCCTGCGCGGACGAATCTCCCCAGCACGCGGGGAGGCCGTTGCTGCGCACGCCGCAGGTGACGTTGCGGCGGGCGCTGATGTCGTCGAAGGTTCCCGGCGGCGGCGATGCCTGGCCGCTGGCGTTGTTGCCCCAGCACGCCACGGTGTGATCGGTGCGGATGCCGCAGATGTGGCCGCCGCCGGCGGCGACCTTGAGGAAGGTGCCGGCCGGCACGTTGCCCTGGCCGAAGCCGGTCGCCCCCCAGCACGCCACGGTACCGTTCGTCCGCACGCCGCACCCGAAGCTGTCTCCGGCGCTCACCTGCTGGAAGGCGCCGGCCGGCGGCGCCGGCGGGTTGTTCGGGCCCCAGCACGCGAGCGCGCCGCCGTCGAGGATGCCGCACGCCGTGGTCAGCTCGAGCGACGACCACTGCTGGAATCGCGCCGACGGCGAGGTCGCCTCGCCCCAGGCGTTGAGGCCCCAGCACTGGATATCACCGTCGGTGCGGATCCCGCAGACGTGCAGGTTGCCGGTCGCCAGGTGAACGAAGTCGCTGTCCGGCGGCGTGACATCGAGCGGGAACGCGCCGCCCCAGCACAGCGCCTTGCCGTCGGTGCGCAGCGCGCACGAGAAGCTCGGGCCCGCGTGGATCTCGGTGAACTGTCCGGGAGGGGCGTGCGTCGGGAACGGGAAGGCCGAGGTACCCCAGCACTCGATGGTGCCTTCGGGACGAAGCCCGCAGGTGTGGTGCTCGCCGGCGGCGACCTGCAGGAACGTCCCGGCGGGTGCGGTCGCCTCGCCGTCATTGTTCTGGCCGAAGGTCGGGGACCAGCAGTCCAGCGTCCCGTCGGTGCGCAGCCCGCACGAGCCGCTGTAGCCATCGGCGAGGTGGCTCCACTGCCCCGTCGGCGGCCCGGCGAACAGATCGCCCCAGCACTGGATCGTGCCGTCGGCGCGCAGGCCGCACGCGCTCGCGGGCCCCATGGCGAGCTCGAGGAACCGCCCCGCGGGCGGCGCGCTCTCCCCGTCGGCGTTGCGGCCCCAGCACGCGACGCTGCCATCCGGGCGCAGCGCGCAGCTGAAGCCGGAGCCGGCGTAGATCCGCGCCTGGTTGCAGGTCGGCGGGCCATCGTCGGGACACGCCGCGCCGGTGCCCGTGCACGCCTCCGCGGCGTCGCACACGTTGGTCGCCGGACGGCAGATCGTGCCCGCCGCGACGAACCGATCGTCGCCGCACGCCGGGTGCTGGCCGTCGCAGACGTCGGCCGCATCGCACAGATCCACGGCGGGCCGACACACCGTCCCCACCGTCACCATGCGATCGGCCGGGCACTGCCGCGACAGGCCATCGCAGGTCTCGGAGCGATCGCAGACACCCGCCGCCGGCCGGCAGACCGTCGACGACGACGCGATCTGATCGGCGGGACACGCGGTCGACGTGCCATCGCACGCCTCGGCGACGTCGCACGGACCCGCGCTCGCGCGGCAGACCACCCCGGCCTGCTGCACGTCATCGGCCGGGCACAGCTTGCCCGCGCCATCGCAGCGCTCGGCCACGTCGCACGGCCCGGCGGTGGGACGACAGATGCTGTCGGCCGGCTGGACGGCATCGTCGGGACAGCTCGACGACTGGCCATCGCAGCGCTCGGCCACGTCGCACGCGCCGACGGCGGCCCGGCATACGGTGCCGGCGTCCGCCATCTGATCGGCCGGGCAGTCGACGGAGCCATCGCAGTGCTCGGCCGCGTCGCAGGGGCCGGTGGCCGGTCGGCACACGGTCTCGCTCCCCGCCCGCACATCGGCGCAGTCCTTCCGGCTACCGTCGCAGAAGTCATCCTGGTCGCAGGGGCCGGCCGCGCCGCGGCACAGGCCGCCCGCATCGGCGACGCGATCCACCGGACAGGCGGCGGTGCTGCCGTCGCATGTCTCGGCGACATCGCAGTCTCCCTCGCTCGGCCGGCACACCGTCCCCTCGCGCAGCATGGCGTCGACCGCGCAGTCGTGGCTGATTCCATCGCAGGTCTCGGCCACGTCACAGGCACCGGCGGCTGGACGACACATCGTGTCCGCCTGTGCGACCGCGTCCGCCGGGCAATCCCGGCTCGCGCCATTGCAGGCCTCCGCGACGTCACAGGCGCCGGCCGCCGGGCGACAGATCCGGCTCGACCCCGCGAACGCGTCGGGGGGACACGCGCGCGACACGCCATCGCAGGTCTCCGCGGCGTCGCACGGCCCGTCCTGGACCCGGCACACCGTGCCGGCGGGCGCCGGCGACACCACGCACGCGCCGGCGAGGCATCGGTTGACGGAGCATGCATTGCCGTCGTTGCAGTCCGCATCGGTCGTGCAATGCACCGGCGACTCGGACATCCGGTTGTCCGAGCCGCCGCAGGCCGCCAGGTGAATCGTGACGAGGACCAGCAGCCACCGCCGCACGTGATACGCCATGGACCTGTTGTAAGAGAGTTCCAGTCCGGCGACAACGTGGCGCGTCCGCTTGCGATCACGGGCCGGCGCGGCTGTTCCGTCGATGGTCGGCGATTGCCGGAAGCTGCCGCGCTGGCCACTGGCCGCTGGCCGCTCGCCGTTCGCTGCGCGCCGCATCGCGCGGTCGCGATCTGCGGCTTGACACTATTTGGGTAGTTTGGTAACAAGATACACATGCCGTTCACGGAGCTCCCTTCATCGACCGCGCCGGTGCCGGGAGCCGTCGGCGATCGGCTCGACGATGCCGAGCTGGTGGCGCGGTTCGAGGCGCTCGCGCTCGCACCGGCGGAGTTCGCGCACCGCGAGCATGTGCGCGTGGCGTACGCGATGCTGCGCGGCGCGGACTTCGGCGACGCGGCGCTGCGGTTCCGGCGCGCGCTGCGGCGGTTCGCGGTCGCGATCGGCGCCGACGGCCGCTACCACGAGACCTTGACGTGGGCGTACCTCGCGGTGATCGCGCAGCGCATGGCCGAGGATCCGGCGGCGACCTCGCTCGAGTGGCTCGCGCGGCACCCCGACCTGCTCGATCACCGCGGCGGAGCGGTCGCCCGGCACTACGACGTCGCCGCGATCACCGCATCGCCGCTCGCGCGGGCCGTGTTCGTGTTACCAGAGCGCGGCGATGGCAAGACGCGGACCGACCCCAGATGACCGGCGACGGACGGTCGAGCGCGTGCAGACCGGCGTCCGCATGGAGAAGCGGATCCTGCTCGTGCTCAAGGCGCTCGCCGGGGCGCACGACCTGACGTTCGGCGACTTGCTCGAGGGCATCGTGCTGCACGCCTTCGAGGGCACGTCGCCGTTCGGCGCCGATTCGCTGACCAAGATCGCGGCGCTGCGCGAGGTCTACGGGCTCGACCTGACCGCGGCCGACAGCCACCTGCTCGTCGAGACCCGGCCGCGCAAGCGCGCTCGGGGCCGCGCCGGCGACGCTGATTGATCGCGATCGCCGATGGCGCGGGCGACCTACCTCGGCGCGAATGGATATGCTCTCGCGCGGGAGGCTCCAGCAGTTCAACCAGGACGCGAGCGGAAACGACCACCTGCTGATGGAGCTGATCTTGACGCGCAAGCCGGGCAAGTGAGCGCGACCGGCGACGAGCGGCTCGCCGCCCCGTGGCCGAGGCAGCTGGCGAGGACGCGCACCTGGGTGCCATCGGTGATGCGCGACGGGGCGAAGCCGTAGGTGCGGCGCCAGGTCCGCGACAGGTGCGCCGAGTCGACGAAGCCGACCTCGTGCGCGATGTGCGTGAGCTGTGCGCCCACGGCCATGCGCGCCGCCGCACGGATCGCCTTGATCCACAGCTGATAGCTGCGCAGCGGCACCCCCATGAGCCGCGCGAACACGTGCGACGCGGTCGTGTAGCCGACGTGGAGGCGCTCGGCCATCTCCTCGAGCGTGCACCCGGGGCTCCGGCGCATCAGATCGCGGAGGATCGCGACGCGCGGGTCGCACGGCTCGGACGCCGGGAGCTGCTCGGTCGCGGTGCCGACGAGCGCCTCGAACAGGGCCGCGGCGTCGGCGTGGCTCAGCCGGCCGTGGCACGCGTCGAGCAGCTGCTCGTCGTGGCGCGCGAACGCCGAGCGGTCGAGCTGCAGGACACCCGCGTCGGCACCGCCGCAGAATGCGCGAAACGCCGGATGCTGGGCGTGGATGTTGACGCTGACGAGCCCGCCGTTGCCGGCGCGCAGCTGGCGCGTGCACATCGGCGGCACGTACACGGCATCGCCCCGCGTCACGCGGCCATGCGCCGAGACCTCGATCGGCTCGCCGGTCGCGCTCAGCAGCAACACGGCGGCGGGCCGCGTCGTGTTGCCGGCGAGGAAGCTCGGGCTGGTGAAGATGCAGCCGCGCGAGCCGAACCAGAACAGATGATCCTGCATCGCGACGGGCGCTCGCCACGGCGATCCAGCGGACCAGCGAGCGCTTCGCATGGACAGCGATTCTAGCTCGCCGGGATGCAGAGAGAGCGACTTCCCGCAGCGCGCACCGCGGATCGAGCAACTGGGTACAAGCGCGGCCGCGGGGCCGGCGATAGCTTGCGACCACTCGACTGCTGAGCTGCTCGGCGATGCGCGCCGGGAGCAGCGCGGCATGGCGTTGCCCGACGGCAGCGCGCCCATTCGCAAGGAGAGATCATGCGTATTCGAACGACAGATCGGACGTTTTCTGCGCTATCCACGGCGGTGTTCGTGTTGGCGACCGCATCGTGCAGCCTCGATGATGCAAACGGCGGCGGGGGTAACCCGGAGGTGAGCACGGAGTCCAGCGCCGTGGTCGGGACGTCGTTCTCGATCACGGTCGGAGGTCGGACGCGCACCTACGCGGTCAATCAACCGTCGACCTGCACGGCGAGCTGCCCCGTCATCGTCGATCTCCATGGCTTCACGTCGACCGCGACCGGCGAGCAGAACGCCTCGGGGATCCTCCAGCTCGGCAACCAGCAGGGCATCATCACGGTCTGGCCATCGGGCGTCAGCAACTCGTGGAACGCCGGCAGCGGTCAGTTCGGCTCGTGCTGCGGGACAGCGCTGTCGAGCAACATCGACGACGTCGGCTTCATGCGCGCGATGGTCGCCAAGATCAAGGTCGATTTCCCGCGCGCGGATCCCAGGCGGTTCTATGCGACCGGGATCTCGAACGGCTGTGCCATGTCGCAGCGGCTCGCCGCCGAGGCCAACGACATCTTCGCCGCCGCCGCCTGCTCGTCGCTCTACCTGTTGACCGGCGAGACCCAGCTGGCGCGGCCGACCAGCGTCACCGAGATCCACGGCCTGCAGGACACCACGGTGTCGTACAACCAGAGCTCGTCGTGGACCGGCGCGCAGAACAACTTCCACCGCTGGGCCACGCTCGACGGCTGCACCGGCACCGCGGTCCGGACCAACCTCACGTCCAGCAGCTTCGTCGAGCGGTTCTCGAGCTGCGCCGGCGGCACGCAGGTCGCGCTGTACTCGATCCGCAGCGGCCACATCACCTACAACAACAACGACGGGCTCAACATCGCGCAGATCACGTGGGACAACCTGAAGTCGTTCACGCTGCCGTGAGCGGCGACTCGACGCGGCGGAGCTACTCGACGGCGAGCTGGCGAGCGTAGGTCGCGGCCTGCGCGCAGTCGGGCCCGACGAGGTCGTAGCGGAGGCGCCTGAGCTTGTCGTAGATGAAGAAGTGCGGCAGCGTCGCGACGTTGTAGGCCTGCGCGACGGCGGTGAAGCCGTCGCCGACGTCGACCTTGCGGATCACGACGCGCGGCTCGTCGGCGACGCCGGCGTCGAGCATCTGGCCGAACGTCTTGCAGGCCTCGCACGACTCGCTCCAGAAGTCGACGACGGTGACGTAACCGGCGGGCAGCGCGGCCGCGACGTCGACCGGCGCGCCCGGCGCGTTGAGCTGGACGGTCTTGGCGGGCGGCCGGGGTGCGGGCGAAGCGGCCGCGGGCGCCGCGGGGACCGAGGGCGACGTCGCGGCCGGGGCGGCGGGGCCGCACGCGGCGAGCCCGAGCGCGACGAGCGCGACGAGCGCGGCGGCGAGTCCGGAACCGGGGATGCGCCGGCGCGCGGTCATGGCGTCTCCGCGAACTGGCGCTGCAGCCGCAGCACGTCGGTGCGGGCCAGGCCTGCGTGGTAGAGTTGCTCAAGCTGGAGCCGCTCGCCGGACACCAGCTCGCTCGCGCCGAGCCGGACGGTGCCATCGGTGTCGATCGTCATCTCGACGAGGACTAGCACGTCCCCGGCCGGCGCCGGCGGCAGATCGAGCACGGCGTAGCGGCTGAGCAGGCGGTTCTGCGCCGGATCGGGCGACTCGCCCTCCCAGACGTCGAACTCGATGCGCAGCTGGTCGTCGTGGCGGGTCCCGAACACGCGGTGCTCGCGGGTCGGCACCACCGAGCTCTGCGCGATCACCTGCTCGCAGTCGCCGCCCAGCGACACCGCGAGACCGCGCGCGGCGACGTCGATCAGGAGCACGCCCTCGATCGCGCCCTCGAGCCGCGCGACCTCGAGCGCCGCGCCGACGGCGACGACCTCCTCGGGGTTGGGGATCACGTGCGGCTCGCGGCCGGTGACCCGCGCGATCTCGCGGCGCACCACGGGCATGCGCGTCATGCCGCCGACCAGCAGCACCTCCTCGATGTCCTCGCGCTTGCGGCCGCAGCGCCGGAGCGCCTCGCGGATCGGCGCCTCGATCCGGCGGATCAGCGACGACGACCACTGCTCGAGCTCGTCGCGCCGCATCGGCTTCTGGTACTCGACGGCGCGGCCCGACGGCAGCTGGACCAGCTCGGGGACGTAGACCTTGCTGACCGCGACGTCGGACAGCTCGTGCTTGGTGTTCTGCGCGGCGAGCCGCAGGCGCTCGACCGCGATGGTGTCGCTGGTGATGTCGAAGCCGCGCGCCGAGCGGACGTCGCGGATCAGGTTGTCGACCACGGCGCGATC
Source organism: Deltaproteobacteria bacterium (assembly GCA_005887925.1). Lineage (GTDB taxonomy): Bacteria > Myxococcota_A > Polyangia > Haliangiales > Haliangiaceae > JABFXX01. The sequence continues at coordinate 12,781 of VBLP01000499.1, forward strand.
GACGTCGTCGCCGCCGAGGAAGGCATCGCCGGTGGTGGCGAGGACCTCGAAGATGCCGGCCTGGACGTCGACCGCCGCGACGTCGAACGTGCCGCCGCCGAGGTCGCACACCAGGTAGCGGCGGTCCGCGCCGCGATGCGCGCCGTGGCCGAGCGACGCCGCGGTCGGCTCGCTGAGCAACCGCACCACGGTGAGCCCGGCGATCTGCGCCGCGTCCTTGGTGGCCTGGCGCTGCGCGGCGTCGTACCACGCAGGGATGGTGATCACCGCGCGGGTCACCGGCTCGCCGTAGTGGTCCTCGGCGATGTGCCGGATCTCGCGCAGGATCAGCGCGCAGACCTCCTCGGGCGACACCGACCGGCCGGCCGACAGCGCGATCCAGGTGTCGCCGTTGGGCGCCTCGACCAGCTCGAATGGAAGCACGCGAGAGAGCCGGCGGATCTCGGGGTGATCGAAGCGGCGGCCGAGCAGCCGCTTGGCGCCGAAGATCGTGAGGTCGGGGCTGTAGTCGAGGCCGGCGCGCGCCAGCTCGCCGACGACCGGCCCGTCGGGTGAGAACCACACCAGCGACGGCATCGTGGTCGAGCCCTCCGGCGTGGTCAGGATGCGCGGCGCGCCGTCCTTGTCGATCACCGCGACGACCGAGTTCGAGGTCCCCAGGTCGATGCCGACCGCCTGCCCGCCGCGCGGCCTGGCTCTCGCTTCTGTCGCCCCGCGGGGATTTCCTCGGGCCGAGCTGTCGCGGGTTCCCCGCGCTCCATCGCCCGCGGTCACCGGAACAGCCTCGTCATCTCGTCGCTAGCCGGCGGCGCGTTCGGCCGGCGTAGCAGCTCGAGGATCTCCGCGGCCTCGGTGCAGTGCTCGTGGTGCGCGAGCGCGGTCTCGAGCTGCGAGGTCGCGAGCATGACCTCGCCCTTGGCGAGCGCGCTGATCGCGGACGCGACGTAGTACAGCGAGCGCAGCGGGCGGCTGCGCGGATACACGCACAGCGCCGCGGCCAGCACCTCCTGGGCGTTGGCGGCATCGCCGTCGGACAGCATCGCGCGAGCGCGCAGCTCGAACGCCTCGCCGCCCTCGGGCGCGCTCGACGGCCGCGGCGGCGGCAGCGGCTCGACCTGCGGCGCGTTGCCGCCGTTCTGCAAGGTCTGCGCGACCTTGGCGCTCTTGATCGAGCCGGTGCTCGAGATGTCCTCGAAGCCGACCAGCCAGCCGGGGGGCGGCGTCAGCGCCGGTCCGACGGACGCCGCGCGGCCCTCGGCGACCAGCGCGACGCGCAATCGATCGTAGGCGCGGTTGACCAGGATCGTGATCTCCTCGGCGAGGTGGGTGATCGCCGGCGCGTTGCGGCGCGCGACCAGATCGGGGTGGTGGCGGCGCACCAGGTTCATCCAGCCGATGCGGATCTGGTCGGCGTCGGCGTCGCGATCCACTCCGAGCACCTCGTGGACCGCGACCGAGCGCAGCCGGCGCAGCTCGGCCGTCAGCTGCTGGAACAGCGCGCGCTCGTCGGCGGGCAGGTCCTCGCCCGACAGCGCGAGCAGCGTGCCGGTGGTGCGGGTGCGCGGCGCCGACGGCGGCGACGGAAACACCTCCTCGGCCGGGTCGCCGCCGGCCGCCATGCGCCGGATCCGGGCGATCACCTCGTCGGTGAAGCCGACCAGCTCGACCTCGAGCCAGGTCTTGCCGGCGTCGGCCTTGGCCCTGGCATCGGCCTCGATCGACGACGCCTTGAGCACGACGCCCTCGACCACGATGACGACCTGGTTGGGCAGCTCGAGGTTGAGGGTGACCTCGGATCCCGGATCGGCCCGGAACGGGACCTTCATCGACAGCAGCTTGCCGCGCCGCAGCTTCCGGGTATGGAACACCTCGACCTGTTCCCAGGTCGCGCATCGCACGTGGAGCGTGCGGGTGCTCGCCATCATTTCCTCGGCTTGGGGGCCGGCCGCGAGCCGGGATGCGACGGGCCGGGATGCGACGGGCCGGGATGCGACGGGGACGGGGACGCAGGCTTTGCGTCGGGATCGACCTCGAGATCGATGTGCTTGGCGATCATCTCCTTCTTCCTGGCCGCGTCGATCGGCGCGCGCGGATCGCCCCTGGGATCGCGCCACTCGTCGGCGGTGATCGACGCATAGCCCGGCTTGTAGCCGTCGGCCAGCGCGCGCAGCTCGTAGGGGCGGCCCGCGATGGTCGGGAAGTTGACCCCGGTGTTGGCGAACCCGATCAGCAGCCAGACCTCGGCGCCCGGCGGCGAGGTCTCGATGTGCACCGGCCCCTCGCCGGCGGTGAGCCCGGTCGGCTCGGGCAGGTTGGCCGGCAGCGCCGGCAGCGCCGCGACCTGCGGCTGGTGGGTCTTCTTGTCGATCGGCACCGGTTTGAGCGTGACGGCGAGCCTGGCCTTCCTGGCCAGACCTGTGCCCTCCCAGCTCGCCGCGACCACCTCGGTGTCGACCGGCTGGTAGCCGTCGTGTTCGATGCGCAGCCGGAGCATCTGGCTCGACGGCAGCACCTGGGTGTCGAGGTTCGTGCGGCCGAGCTTGAGCCACACGCTGGCCTCGCTCGGCGTCGACGTCACCGCGATCCGGCCGGGGTCGGCCTGGGCCTCGCGCAGCTGGCGGGTCCGCTCGTCGGCGTCGCGCTGATCCTGCGCGCGCTGGGCCTCGTGCGCCGCGGTCGCCTCGCGCTGGTTCTTGTAGACGACATAGAACGCGATCGCGCCGGCGACCACGACCAGCAGCGAGATGATGCCGACCGCGCGGCTCCTGAGCCGGACCGGCGGCAGCTCCTCCATCAGCGGGACGTCGACGACCGGCGGCGCCGGGCGCGGCTGCGAGCTGCGCGCGGTCACCACGGCCGCGGCCTCGACCCGCCGCG
>VBLP01000496.1 GCA_005887925.1 Deltaproteobacteria bacterium
GAGCCGCAGTTGATCGCAACGATCGTCATCCTGGCGTCATCCCGGCATCATCCCGGCCAGGTCCAGTCGCGGATCTCGGGGAGGTCCTCGAAGTGGGTCGCGATGTACGCGCGGTGATCGTCGAGCGCGCGCCGGCACGCCTCGGTCAGCTCGCCCGCGCCGGCCGGCGGCCGCCGCGCGCGCCGGATCGCATCCATCGCGATGTGGAACCGGCTGGTCTCGTTGAGCACGACCATGTCGAACGGTGTCGTCGTGGAGCCCTCCTCCTTGTAGCCCCGGACGTGGAAGCGGTGCGCGCTGGGGCGCGCGTGCAGGAGCTGGTGGATCGCGCCGGCGTAGCCGTGGAACGAGAAGCACACGTCGACGTCGCGCGTGAACAGCTCCACGAACAGCTCGTCGGGCATACCGTGGGGGTGCTCGCGCGGCGAGAACAGCCGCATCAGGTCGACGACGTTGACCACGCGGACCCGCAGGTCGGGCGCGTGCAGCCGCAGCCACGCCGCCGCCGCCAGGGTCTCGAGCGTCGGGATGTCGCCGGCGCTCGCGAGCACGACGTCGGGCGCGTGACCCGCCTCGGTGCCGGCCCATTCCCAGATCGACGCGCCGCGCGCGCAGTGCTCGCGTGCCTGGGGCATCGCCAGCCACTGCAGCTGCGGCTGCTTGTCGATGATCACGAGGTTGACGTAGTTCTTGCTGCGCAGGCAGTGGTCGGCGACCGACAGCAGGCAGTTGGCGTCGGGCGGCAGGTAGACCCGCACGATCGTGCCCTTCTTGGAGATGATCGTGTCCATGAACCCGGGGCCCTGGTGGCTGAACCCGTTGTGGTCGTTGCGCCAGCACGTCGAGGTCAGGAGGTAGTTGAGCGACGGCACGCCGGCGCGCCACGGCAGCGACGCGGTCGCCTCGAGCCACTTGACGTGCTGGGTCGCCATCGACGCGACGATCAGCGCGAACGCCTCGTAGGTCGCGAACAGCCCGTGGCGCCCGGTCAGCAGGTAGCCCTCGAGCCAGCCCTGGCAGTTGTGCTCGCTCAGCACCTCCATGACCCGGCCCTCGGTCGACACGTGATCGTCGATCGGCAGCACCCTCTCCTGGAAGCAGCGGTTCTCGACCTCGAACACCGCGCCGAGCCGGTTCGACATCGTCTCGTCGGGGCACACCAGGCGGAAGCTCGTCGGGTTGGCGCGGTAGACGTCGCGCAACAGCTCGCCGAGCACGCGGGTCGATTCGTGGTGCCGCACGCCGGGCGCGTCGACCGCGACCGCGTAGCCCTCGAACGCGGGGATCTCGAGCGGCCGCGTCAGCGTCCCGCCGTTGGCGTGCGGGTTGGCGCCCATCCGGCGCGCACCGTCGGGCGCGAGCGCGCGCAGCCGCGCCATCAGCCGGCCGCCGCGATCGAACAGGCGGTCCGGCGCGTAGCTCCTGAGCCACGCCTCGAGCGCGGCGAGCTCGGCCGGATCGGAGCGCACGTTGGCGAGCGGGACCTGATGGGCGCGGAACGTGCCCTCGATCGGCAGGCCGTGCGCCGTCTTCGGGCCGGTCCAGCCCTTGGGGGTGCGCAGCACGATCATCGGCCAGCGCACCGCGCCGCGCGCGCCGCGGGTCCGCGCCTGGCTCTGCAGCGACTGGATGCGGTCGAGGCAGGCGTCGAACGTGCTCGCGAGCTGGCGGTGCACCGCGCGCGGCTGATCGCCGGCGACCATGAGGACCTCGTAGCCGTGGCCCTCGAACAGCCGGCGGATCGCGGCGTCGTCGCAGCGGCCGAGCACGGTCGGGCCGGCGATCTTGTAGCCGTTGAGGTGCAGGATCGGCAGCACGGCACCGTCGCGCGCCGCGCTGAGGAACTTGATGCCCTTCCACGAGCCCTCGAGCGGTCCGGTCTCGGCCTCGCCGTCGCCGACCACCGCGACCGCGATCAGATCGGGGTTGTCGAACACCGCGCCGAACGCGTGCGCGAGCACGTAGCCGAGCTCGCCGCCCTCGTGGATCGAGCCCGGCGTCTGCGGCCCGACGTGGCTGGGCACGCCGCCCGGCGTCGAGAACTGGCGGAACAGCCGCTCGAGCCCGTGCTCGTCCTGCGTGACTCCGGGATAGATCTCGGAGTACGTGCCTTCGAGGTAGACGTTCGCGACGATCGCCGGTCCGCCATGACCGGGGCCGGCGAGCAGCATCATGTCGAGGTCGCGCTTCCGGATCACGCGGTTGCAGTGCGCATAGATCAGGCTCAATCCGGGCGATGTGCCCCAGTGGCCGAGCAGCCGCGGCTTGATGTGCTCGGGCCGGAGCGGCTGCCGCAGCAGCGGATTGGCCAGGAGGTAGATCTGGCCGACGGTCAGATAATTCGCGGCGCGCCAGTAGGCGTCGAGCGCGTCGAGCTCTTCGTCATCGACGGTCATGTGCGACTGTAGTGTACGAAGGCCGGCCGGCAACGCAGCTTGCCGCCGCAACAATGCGCGATCGATTCGTGGGCGGCGAGGCGCATGTGGCAGCGGCGCGCACTTCGAGCCGCGTCTGACACCTCACCGCAATGGCCGCGAGCGAAGCTCGCCTCGCGGACACTCCGGCGCCGCGCGGATCCGCACGCTTTCAACCTGTGCAGCGGAAGTACAACGCGCCATGACCTCGTTCGCGTTCATCTTCAGCGTGTTGCCGCTGGTGTTCGCGAGCGGCTCGGGCGCCGGCCGCGACGCGCGGTGCGATTCGCGGCATGCTCGGCGCATGAAGGTGATCCTGTTCGGCGCCACCGGCATGGTCGGGCAGGGCGTCCTGCGCGAGTGCCTGCTCGCGGACGATGTCGAGTCCGTGCTCGCGATCGGCCGCAGCGCGACGGGCCAGCACCACGCCAAGCTGCGCGAGATCGTGCACGCCGATCTGACGGATTACTCCGCGATCGAGGGCGAGCTCGCGGGACATGACGCCTGCTTCTTCTGCCTCGGCGTGTCGGCGGCGGGGATGTCGGAGCAGGACTACACGCGCATCACCTATGACGTCACGCTCGCCGCGGCGCGGGTGCTGGCCCGGCTGTCACCGGCGATGACGTTCATCTACGTGTCCGGCGACGGCACCGACAGCACCGAGCGCAAGCGCGCGATGTGGGCGCGGGTCAAGGGCCGCACCGAGAACGCGCTGCTCGCGCTGCCGCTCCGGGCGGTGATGTTTCGCCCCGGCCTGATCCGGCCGATGCACGGGATCCGGTCGAAGACCCGGCTGTACCGCGTCGCCTATGCCGCGCTGTGGCCGGTGCTGCCCGTGCTCGGCGCGCTCGGCCTCGCGACGACGACCGAGCGGGTCGGCAAGGCGATGCTCCGCGTCGCCCGCGAGGGGGCGGCCAAGCCGATCCTCGGCAACCGCGACATCGACGAGCTCGCCGCCTGACGGGTCACGCCGGGTCGAGCGGGGCGGCGAGCAGCTCGTCGATGGTCTCGCGCCATGGGCCGGTGGCGGCGAGCTGGGCGAGCACGGCGTTGAGTCCCCACTGCAGGCGGTTGAGGAACAGCCATTCGGGCGGCATCGCGATCCGCGTGCGGTTCGGGTTGTCGAACATCAGCACGCCGAACGTCTTGCGGACGTAGTCGGGGTGATAGCGGAAGTTGGGCTCGAGGAACGGGGTGTAGAGGAACCGCATCGCGTTCCACTGGTAGTCCCAGTCGAACTTGCGCTCCTTGCCGACGAAGCCGAGCGCGCGGAATCCGGCCTCGAAGCCGGCGCGGCCGCCGGCGATCACGGCGCGCGCCATGCGCTTCCAGGTCGCGATGGTTCCGGGAGCGAAGCGGCGGACGCAGCCGAAATCGAGAAAGGTGACGCCGCCGGCGCGGTCGATGAGGTAGTTGCCGGGGTGGGGATCGGCGTTGTAGATGCAGCGCCGGAACAGGAGCTCGAAGCACGCGCGGAAGATCACCTGCCCGGCGCGGTCGCGGACGGTCTGGTCGGCGACCGCGGCGATCGGCGCGCCGTCGATCAGCGCGGTGGTCAGCACGCGGCGCGACGACCGGCCGGCGACGACCTCGGGGACGTGCGCGCCGTCGATCGAGGCCAGCAGGGTCGCGAACAGCCGCTGGTTGTCGGCCTCGCGCAGGTAGTCGCACTCCTCGAGCAGCCGGTCGCGGAGCTCGCCGGACAGCGCGCCGGCGTCGAGCGGGGAGCCGATCGCCGACAGCCGCGCGATCGCGCCGACCATGCGCAGGTCGCTGCGGATCGCGTCCTCGATGCCGGGGTACTGCACCTTCACCGCGACCGGCGCGCCGCCGTGCACCGCGCGATGGACCTGGCCGATCGACGCCGCCGCGAACGGCCGCTCGTCGATCGCCTCGAACAGCGTGCGGCCGGGCGCGCCGAGCTCGGCGACGAGCATCTCGTCGATGCGGTGGTACGCCATCGGCGTCGAGCTCGCCTGCAGCTCGGCGAGCACCTGCTGCGCCGCCGGCGGCATCGAGCCTGGCATGTAGCTCGCGATCTGGCCGGCCTTCATCACCAGGCCCTTGAGCTGGCTCATCTGCGCGACGAGCTTGCGCGCGGTCGCGATCGCGGCCTCCGAGCCTTCGGTCGCGGTGCCGGAGCTCTCGGCCGGCACGCCGGCGTCTCCGGACCCGCGAAACAGCACGCGGGCGGCCGCCTTCTTGCCGAGCTTGCCCGCCAGGCCGGCGGTCGACAGCATCCGCCGCAGGCCGCCGGAGAGCTCGTCGAGGTCGTCGGGCATGCCGGGATAGGATGCCACAGGCGCGGCGGGCGTTTCGTGATGCCCGATCAGGGCGGAGGCGCCTCGATGGTGCGCTCGCTGCGCGGTATCCGCACGGCGAATACCGTGCCGTCCTCGGCGGTCGACGTGACGCGGACGGTGCCGCCATGGGCCCGCGCGATCTGCTCGACGATGTACAGCCCGAGGCCGACGCCACCCCGCGAGCTCGACGCGCGGCGGTACGGATCGAACAGCGTGGCGACCTTGTCCTTCGGGATCGGCGCGCCGAGGTTGTGCACCGCGATGTTGGCGTGCTCGCCCTCGCTCCACAGCCGCACGGTGACCTTGCCGCTACCGTAGCGGATCGCGTTGGTGACCAGGTTGTCGATCACCTGCGTCATCCGCTCCGCGTCGATCCAGATCCGACCATCGAGCAGATTCTCGACGACGACCTCGTGCTTGGCCGCGTGCTCGCGCACGGCCGCACGGCACAGCTCGCCCAGGTCGACCGGCTCGCGGCGGACCGGAACGCCGCCGGCGGCGCCCTGCGTGAAGATCAGGAGCTGATCGATCAGGCGGCGCATGCGATCCGCGGTGCGCTCGATCGTGGCGACGGTCTTGCGCTCCGTCTTGCCGAGCGTGGGCGACGCCGCCAGCACCTGCGCCGCGGTCACGATGGTCTGCAGCGGGTTGCGCAGGTCGTGGCCGACCGTTCCGAGGAACAGCTCGCGGTGACGCTCGCGCTCGCGCTCGGCCCGGCGCAGGCGGTAGAGGGCGCGGAGCGTCGCGATGAGCTCGACCAGCTCGACCGGGTGCACCAGGTAGGCGTCCGCGCCGAGCTCGAGGCCGCGCGCGCGATCGTGCGGCGTCGCGAGCGAGCCCGATAGCTCGAGCACCATGATCGACGCGGTCTGCGGGTTCTCCTTGATCCGCCGACAGACCTCCCAGCCGTACATGTCCGGCAGCTTCATGTCGAGGATCACGATGTCGAAGTCGGGCGTCAGCTGGGCGAGCCCTTCGGCGCCGGTCGTGGCCTCGACGATGTCGAAGTCCGCGCCGCGCAGCTGGCGGGCGATCACGTAGCGCTTGCCCACGTCGTCCTCGACGAACAGGACGCGCGGTGGTCGGTCAGCCACGACTGTCCTCCGTGGCGCTGGCAACACCGGCCTTGACCAGAGCGTCCTCGATCGCGGCGCGATCCGCGACCCGGGACGACGTCGATTTACGCAGGATCGCCACCGCGTCGGCGAGCCGCGAGCGATCGTGGACTCCCAGCACAAGGGCGGTATACACCACGACCGGGATATCGCGGGTCACCGGATCGGTCTTGAGCCGCTCGATCACCTCGAAGCCGGTGAGGTCCGGCATCACGACGTCGAGGAAGATCGCGTCGGGTCCGGTCGCGGCGAGGCGCAGCCCGTCGTGGCCGGATTCGGCCTCGTCGACGATGTAGCGGTCGGTGAGCCAGCGCTTGAGCACGTAGCGCGACGCGAGATCGTCGTCGACCACGAGGATGCGCGGCTGGCCGGATCTGGGCGCGGCCGTCGCGAGCGGCACCGCGATCGGCGCCGGCTCGGCGGCGGGGGCGGCGGGGGTGGCGTCGATCTCGAGCGGCAGCTCGAGCCGGAACGTCGAGCCGGCTCCCAGCACGCTCTCGACGGTGAGCGTGCCGCCGAGCAGCTCGGCGAGCCGGCGCGACAGCGGCAGGCCCAGGCCGCTGCCGCGCATGCGCGGCTGGATGTGGCCGTCGACCTGCGCGAACTCGTGGAAGATCAGCTCGTGGTGCTCGGGGGCGATGCCGATCCCGGAGTCGGCGACCTCGAACACGAGCCGATCGGCCCCGGCGCGCCGCGCGCGGACCGCGACGAACCCGCGCTCGGTGAACTTGATCGCGTTGGCGACCAGGTTGCGCAGCACCTGCGACAGCTTCTGCTCGTCGCCGGTCATCGCCGGCAGATCGGGCTCGACCTCGAACCGCAGCGCGACCTGTGGCGGGACCAGCGGCTGGAGGATCCGGCGCAGCGCCTTGAGCGCGCCGTCGACGTGGAACCGGCTGGCGTGGACCACGGCGCGGCCGGCATCGGTGCGCGCCAGGTCGAGCAGGTCGTTGACGTACGCGGTCAGCGTCTCGGCGACCTCGTGGATGATCCGGACCTGCTTGTCCTGCTCGCAGGTCAGCTCGCCGTCGAGCCGATCGATCAGGAACTGCGAGATCGTCGACAGCGAGTGCAGCGGCGTGCGCAGCTCGTGGCCCATCTCCGAGAGCAGGCGCGTGCGCAGCTCGACGGCGCGACGCTGGTACTCCGCGCGATCCTCGAGCTCGGCGTGCAGCGCCATCACGCCGCGGTTGGTCTCGGTCAGCTCCTCGGTGAGCTCGACGATCCGGTGGTCGCGCTCGGCGATGTCGCGCTGCAGGCGGCGGATCTCCTGGCTCGGATCGTTGGCGAGCTGGCCGGCGAGCTGGAACCGCATCGCGCCGATCCGCCCGGCGTCGACCTTGGCCGCGCGCCGCGGCAGGCGCTTGGACATCTCGACCCGGGTCCCGGCGGTGCTCGACTCGATCGCGAAGCTGTCCATCAGCCGGCGCGCCCCGGGGAGACCGACGCCGCCGACGCCGCCGGTGCCGGTCGCGGTGGCCCGGCGCTCGCCGGACAGGATCGCCGCGACGTCGGCGATCCCGGGGCCGCGGTCGATCACCACGATCGACAGCGCCTCGCGATGGTCGTCGAGCCCGAACGTGACCGAGCCGCCCGCGGCGTAGGTCAGCGCGTTGCGCGCGATCTCGGACATCGCGGTCGCGATCCGCGTCTGCTCGAACGTCGAGAACCCGAGCTGCGCCGCGATCGTGCGCGTGGTCTGGTGGGCGCGCACGACGTCGTCGTCGTCGCGCACGTCGACCAGACCGAGCTCGATCATCGCGCGGCCTCGCGCACCACCACCACCGAGGCGTCGTCGCGGCCGCGCGCGAGGTCGCGCCACATCACGGTCGCGATCGTCGTCGGGTCGTGGCCGAACAGCCCGGGCTGGTCGTCGAGGTTCCACCGCGAGCGGATGCCGTCGCTGCACAGCACGAACAGCGCGCCGGGCGGCAGCCGCAGGCGCTCCTCGTGGATGTGGGTCAGCGCGCTCTGGCCGAGGGTGCCGTGCTGGGTGACCACCTGCTTGGCCGCGGCGTCGACGATCCAGGCGGCGACGTTGCCGATGCCGGCGACCGCGACCTCGCGGCGCTCGAGGTCGAGCCGGGCGATCGTCGCCGCGGCGCCCCGGGTGCCGCGGGCGGCCCGGCCGGCGCGCTGGAGGATCTCGGCGAGCGGGGCCGCGGGCGCGGCGCGAAACGCCGCGGTCACCGCCCGGGCGGCCACCGCCGCGCCGTCGCCGTGGCCCAGGCCGTCGCACGCGATGATCGTCACCACGCTGCCGTCGACGTGGCTGTCCCACGCGTCGCCGCACACCTGAAGCCCCGGGTGGGGCATGCAGATCCCGCCGACGGCGTAGCGCGACGGCGGTGCGCGATCGCCGCCGAGCACGGTGGCGATCACGACGCTGCCGCGGCCCGGGCGCGCCGCGCGACCGCGCCCAGACCGGCGCCGCGGGTGCCGGCGGTCGACATCCCGTCGCGCAGGCACGCGGCGATGTCCATCCCGGGCCCGCGATCCCACACCGCGATCACCACGCCGCGGCGCTCGCCATCGCGGGCGTGCCCGAGCACCGCGCCGCCGCGCTGCGCGTGCCTGAGCACGTTCGACGCCAGCTCGGTCGCGATCAGCGCCGCCTCACCGGCGCGGACCTCGTCGAGGCCGGCCGCGGCGGCGAGCACGGCCGAGCGCCGCCGCACCGCGCCGACGTCGGCGGCGTCGTCGAGGTCGAACGGTTCGCATGCGCCGATCACTTCCATCGCACCACGGTCACCCTGGTGCCGGATCCCGGCGCCGAGTCTATGGCGAACTCGCTGACCAGCCGGCGCGAACCGCCGAGCCCCAGGCCGAGCCCCTTGCCGGTCGTGAACCCGTCGCGCATCGCCTGCTCGACGTCCGAGATCCCGGGGCCTTCGTCGACGAACCGCATCCGGACGCCGCGGCGGATGCCGTCGATGCAGACCTCGAGCTCGGCGTAGCCGCCGCCGCCGTGCTCGAGCGTGTTGCGCGCCAGCTCGCTCGCCGCGGTGACCAGCTTGGTGATCTCGAGCAGCGAGAACCCGGCGCGCCGACCCTGCTCGCGCGCGCGCTGGCGCACCACCACGACATCCTCGTTCTCCGTGATGTCGACGCGAACCACCGGCCGGGTCGGATCAGCGATCGCCGGCGTCATTCAAGAGCTCCATCCCGCGCTCGACATCGAGCGCAGTGCGAACACCCGGCAGCTCCATCCCGAGCTCGACCAGCGTGATGGCGACCGCCGGCTGCATGCCGACGACCACGGTCTGCGCATCGAGGATCCGCGAGGTCGCGGCGACGTCGGCGATCATGCGGCCGATGAACGAATCCACCATGTCGAGCGCCGAGATGTCGATCAGGACCCCCCGGGCACGGGTCTTGGTAATCATCTCCGTCAGGTCGTCAAGCAGGCGCACCGCGAGCTGATCGTGCATGTCGACCTGCACCGTCACCAGCAGCGTGCGGCCCATGCGCAGGATCGGGATGCGGTCCATGGCTCACTCCTTGCTGCCGATCGACTGGCCGAGCTTCTTCAGCGCGACCCGGAACGCGTCGGCGAGCGACGCCTTGGTCACGATGTCGCCGAGCGATACGCCGAGGTGGACGATGGTCTGCGCGATCTGCGGCCGGATCCCGCTGATGATGCACTCGGCGCCCATCAGCCGGGTCGCGGCGACCGTCTTGAGCAGGTGCTGCGCGGTCAGCGTGTCGACCGTCGGCACGCCGGTGATGTCGAGGATCGCGATCGGCGAGCGCGTCGCGACGATCTGCTCGAGCAGCGACTCCATCACGATCTGGGTGCGCGACGAGTCGAGCGTGCCGATCAGCGGCATCGCCAGGATGCCGTCCCAGAGCTGGATCACCGGCGTCGACAGCTCGAGCATCTCCTCGCCCTGGCGCCGGATCAGCTCCTCGCGGGCCTCCTGGTGGACCTCGATGGTGTACAGGCCGAGCCGGTCGAGCAGCCGGGACGCCTCCCAGATGTCGGCGAGCAGCTTGCCGTCGTCGTGGCCCTCGTAGGCGCGGCGCAGGCTGGCGAACAGCGGCTCCTTGAATGACATCACGAACATCGCGGTCTCGCTGGGCGAGAACCCCTGCCGGCTGCGCGACCGCGACACGCCGGTGAGGAACTCCTTGACCGGCCGCCAGCGCTCATCGGCGTCGTCGAGGCTCCCGGTCTCCATCGCCGTCGACAGCAGGGCGATGAACTCCTGGCATTGCGACTGGAGCTCCGGATCGCTGA
>VBLP01000497.1:0-974 GCA_005887925.1 Deltaproteobacteria bacterium
GACGACCGCCTCGTGGAACCGGAGACGCGCTACGAGATGGTCGACGGGGAGCTAGTCTACGTGTCCCCCGCCGATCGGCCGCATGGGCGCCGCCATCTTCAGCTCTGCGCCCTGATCGAGGCCCACACCGGACTCGAGGTCGAGGCCGCGTGCGACCAGCTGACGCGAACCTCCGAGAGCAACGATGTCGCGCCGGACGTCAGCGTGTATCCGGACGCCCCCGACTCCGAGACCGGCGGCCGCCAGCTCGAGGAGCTCGCGTTCGAGGTGGTCAGCACCCAGTCGCTGAGCAAGGCTGCCACCAATGCCGCCAAGCTGGTCGGGCGCGGCGTTCGCCGCGTGTTCGCGATCGACATCGCACGGTCGCGCGCGCTGGAGTGGTCGGCCGCGCTCGATGCCTGGAGCGAGCTCGACGCCGCGGGTCACATCGAAGACCCTGCGCTCGCCGCCAACGCTGTGATCGAAGAGGTCAAGGCCACGGCGCGGGCGGCAGGCAAGGCAGAAGGCAAGGCGGAAGGTAAGACAGAAGGCAAGCGCGACGCGGTGATCATGCTGCTCGCGGCGCGAGGGCTGTTGCCCGATCCAGTCACGTGCGAGCGGATTCTCGCCGAACAGGATCCACAACGACTCGATCGCTGGATCGTGCTCGCAGCGAGCTGCGCAGCCAACGCCGAGCTGTTCGACGAGACATAGTGCAGCATCGTAGGACGGCCTACGTGTTGCCGTGCGCGCTGCATCGCAAGTCGGTGCTCACAGCCGCAGGCGCCTCTGACGCAGCTGAGACGAGCTCCAACGCGCTGGGCGCGACCTCTGGCGCAGCGCCGGTGTCCGCGCCTTCGGAGAGCGCGATGCCTGGCTCCGAGACACATTCGATGGTGCCGGTGCCGACGACAGGTTTGATGACGGGGGTCCGCGAAGCACTCTCGGGGGTGCTGGTGTCCGACGCCTCGTCTGGCGTCGCGCGGGTGTCGTAC
>VBLP01000497.1:986-4922 GCA_005887925.1 Deltaproteobacteria bacterium
TCAGTGTCGGGTCGCGCTGATGCCGCCGCTCGCCCAGCGGGTCGAGCCACTCAGCGTGCTCACCGCGCTCCGCAAGGCGCTCACCGGGACCGCCGGCGATCCGGCGACCGCGGTGCTGAGCGGCGTGGCCTTGAGCGGTCGGGCGGTGGGTCGGGTCACACCCGTGCGCGACTTCGAGGCCGTGCGTCCGTTCCTCCGGCGTGCCGTCGCGGGGATCGGTGGCACGAGCGACGACGGTGGCATGCTGGCGCTCCAGGTGGCGGGCCACGACGGGAGCATCCCGGTGCTGTGCACGCTATCGCGCCTGGGCCCGCTACTCGTGCTCATGGCGCTCGACGTCCCCGAATCGGAGCTGAAGCACCACATCTACTGGTTCGGGGCACAGATCCCGGTCCCGCAGGGGCCATCGCCGAGCCCGGCGCTGTTCGTGCTCCACGGCGGCCACCGCTACGTGGTGACGACGACCGACTTCGTCATCGGTCGCAATCGCGTGGCGTGCGATCTCCCGATCCTCGACAACAGGATCGCGCGCAAGCACGCCGCGGTGATCCACCGCAACGGCCGGTACTACCTCAAGGATCTGGGCTCAGCGGACGGCGTCCACTACAGGGGCATGCGGATCGACAACAAGCGGATCGACGAGGGCGACGTGTTCCAGATCGGCGATCATGACCTGCGGTTCACGTACCGCGCCGACGGCTGAGCGCCCCCCGGCGCATAGACACTGGTAGCCCCTCCAAGCGAAGCAGCCCGCCTCGGGCTGTTTCTACAGCGACTACACGGCGGCTTCGGCGGCGCCGCACCAGGTCGCCGTGCGCCATCGCCTGCCGCAGTTCTCCACCTGTTCTCGAGCGACGCCTACTCCGCCGGCCACTACAGCTACCTGTGGTCCGAGGTCATGGACGCCGATACCCGCGAGGCGTTCGCCGAGGCCGGCAACGTGTTCGACCCGGGCGTCGCCGCCAGGCTGCGCAAGTTCACCCTTCTCCCCCGGCAACTCCACCGATCGCGCCGAGGCCTATCGCCAGCTCCGCGGCCTCGACCCCGAGGTCTCGGCGCTGCTCAAGAAACGCGGATTCCCGGTCCCGAAGTGAGCCGGCTATAGCAGGCCGATCTCGAGGGCGCGGAGCACCGCGCGCGTGCGATCGCGGACGCCGAGCTTGGACAGGATGTTGGAGACGTGCGTCTTGACCGTGCCCTCGACGACGCCGCACGCGTCGGCGATCTCGCGGTTGCTGTAGCCGCCGAACATCAGGCGCAGGACCTCGAGCTCGCGCGCGGTCAGCGGATCGAGCAGGGCGGCCTCGCTCGGCAACGCGGGCGAGCGGGCTGCGAAGCCGCGGCGGATCCGGTCGGTCAGCGCGGGTTGGATGAGCGTCTCGCCGCGCGCCAGCCGCCGGATCGCGTCGACCAGATCCTCGAGGCGGACGTCCTTGCGCAGGTAGCCGCGCGCGCCGGCGCGGATGCCGTCGAGCACCGCGTCGTCGTCGTCGAAGGTGGTCAGGATCAGACATGGCGTGTCGCGGCCGAGCCGGCGCAGCTCGCGCAGCAACTCGAGGCCACCCATCCGGGGCATGCGCAGATCGAGCAGCACGACATCGGCGATGTCGGCCGCCGCGAGCGCAGCCAGCGCCTCGGTGCCGTCGCTGGCCTCGCCGGCAATGGCGAGCTCGGGCTCGAGCTCGAGGAGGCTGCGCAGGCCCTTGCGAACCAGCAGCTCGTTCTCGACGAGGAACACCCGGATCATGACGGCTGCCGCAGCGGGATCCGCGCAGCGAGGACGGTGCCGGCGCCCGGGCGGGACACGACCTCGAGCTCGCCGCCCAGCTCAGCCAGCCGCTCGCGCATCCCGCGCAGTCCGTTGCCCTCGACGAGCTCGGCGACGCCGCAACCGTCGTCGTGCGCGTGCACCGCGAACGCGTGGTCGGTGCTGGTGACATCGATCCAGAGGTTGTCGGCGTTGGCGTGGCGCGCCGCATTCGTCACGATCTCCTGGACGCAGCGCAGCACGGTGTGGGCGAGGCGCGGGTCGTCGACCGCGAGGTCGTCGCGGTAGCTGACGTGCACGCGGGGGCGAGGGATGTGGTCGCCGAGCGCGCGGATCTGCGCGGGGCCGGCCGGGTCGCGTGGCTCGCGAAACGCGGCGACGGTGCGGCGCACCTCGGCGAGCAGGTCGTCGGCGAGCGTGTGCGCGGCGTCGATCCGCTCGCGCAGCGGGGCCGGCGCGGTGCGTTGCAATACCTGCAGGTTCAGGCTGAGCGCGGTGAGCCGGTGGCCGGCGATGTCGTGCAGCTCGCGCGACAGCTCGAGCCGCTCCTCGAGGCGGGCGCGCTCGGCCCGGCCCGCGGCGATGCGCTCGGTCAGCCGCGCGCTCGCGTAGGCCAGGAGCTGGAACGCGAAGTGCGGCGGGCCGAGCGTCAGCGCTGCGCGCAGCGACCAGTGCGACGCCATCGCGGCGCTCGCCAGCAGCGATTGCACGACGACCCAGCTGACCCCGACGCCGGGCCGCGCCCACTGGCCGAGCCGGAACGCGACAAGCGACAGCAGCAGCACCTCCATGCCGTCGCACAGCACGGCCACCATCGCGACCGCGCACACCACCTGGACCGCCGGCAAGCCGACGCGGCGCCACCAGCCGTCGTCGAGGCACGTCGCGCCCCAGAACGCCGCGCCGAAGCCGGCGAAAGCAGCCAGGCGAGCAGCCCGAGTCGGCCGAGGACACGGCGCAGGTCGCGCGAGGTCATCGAGCGAGGATACCGGTAACCGCGCGCGGCGCATCTGTCGAAAGTAGCAGGCCGGCTGTGCGGCTTTCTGCCGATGCGCGCGGTGCGCGGCGCGTCGATCGTGGCGACATGCCGACATCACGTTCCATGATCGTTCTGCTCTCGCTCGTCGCCTGCGCTCGCACACCCGCGAGATCCAACCAGCCGACCGCGCCGGTGCGCTCCTCCGAATCGACCGGCGAACCCACCGGCGGGACCGCCGTGTCCGACGAGGAGCGCGACCGTTTCCTCGAGACCGTCAAGTCCGGTGAGCTCGGCGACATTCAGCGCGCGCTCGCCCGCACACCGACGCTCGCCGCCGCCCGCGCGCCGACCGGCCGCAGCGCAGTGCTGCTCGCGTTGTCCCGCGCACCCGATACGCGCGGCAAAGGCCAGGACTTCTATCTGGCCGCGGATAACCCGTTCCTCAAGGCGGTACTCGCTGCGCATCCGCCGCTCGATCCGTTCGAGACCGCCGCGGTCGGCGACGCCGGCGCGCTCGCCAGGCTGCTCACCGGCGACGCGACACTGCTGACCCGCGTCCACAAGAGCGGCTGGACCCTGCTGCACTTCGCGGCGTTCGCAGGCAACACCGAAGCTGTGCGCGTGCTGCTCGATCGCGGCGCAGGTCTCGAGAAGCGCGCAGAGAACAAGTTCGAAAACACGCCACTCCTCGTCGCACTCCTCACCGGCGACCGCGCGACCGTCCAGCTGCTTCTCGATCGCGGTGCGAACCTTGCCGCGCGCTACGAGGGCGGCACGACCGCGCTCCACCTGGCCGCCGAGCTGGGCCGCGCCGATCTCGTGAAGCTCCTGCTCGACCACGGCGCGGCAGTCAATGCGCGCACCGACGACGGCGGCACGCCGCTCGCCATCGCCGTGAAGCACAGCCGCGCGGCTGCTGCCGAGCTCCTGCGCAGCCGGGGCGCCGAGATGTAGCGGCGGAGGGGACCCGTACGGGGAGAGGACCCCTACGGAGAGGACCCGTACGAGGTTTTTTGGCACTCCTGCAGGTTTAGTGGGTGGATCGGATCCAATGAAAACCGAGTCGAGACCGATGCCTACAAAGTCTGTGGTTGATTTGAGGACGTGAGGAATGGCTGTGGACTTGTGGAGCCGCGCCCGCGAGCCTGTGGACAACCTCGTGGACGGCAAACAGCCGCCGCCCACGGGG
>VBLP01000498.1:0-8927 GCA_005887925.1 Deltaproteobacteria bacterium
CGGTGACGACGCGGGTGCCGTCGGGGCTGAATGCCGCGCTCCATACGATCTCGTGATGTGCGAGGGGGATGGTCACGGGCTTGCCGGTCACCGCGTCCCACACCTGCGCGGTCTTGTCCCTGCTCGCGGTGACGACGCGGGGGCCGTCGGGGCTGAACGCCGCACTCGTCACCGCGCCCTGATGCACGAGGGGGCTGGTCGACGACGCGGGTGCCGTCGCGACTGAACGCGGCGCTCGTCACCGCACCCTGATGCGCGAGGGGGCTGATCACGGGCTTGCCGGTCGCCGCGTCCCACACTTGCGCGGTCTTGTCCTCACTCGCGGTCACGATGCGGGTGCCGTCGGGGCTGAACGCCACGCTCGTCACCGCGCCTTGATGTACGAGGGGGCTGATCACAGGCTTGCCAGTTGTCGCGTCCCACACTCGCGCGGTCTTGTCCTCACTCGCGGTCACGACGCGGGTGCCGTCGGAGCTGAACGCCGCACTCGTCACCGCGCCTTGATGCACGAGGGGGCTGGTCACTGGCTTGCCAGTCGCCGCGTCCCATACACGCGCGGTCTCGTCCCTGCTCGCGGTGGCGACGCGGGTGCCGTCGGGGCTGAAGGCCGCACTCATCACCGAGTTCTGATGCGCGAGGGCTGGAACGAGCGGCAGGTGGCGCTCTGCTGCGTGTAACAGCATCCGGAGCGGCGGATCATCGAGTCCGTTACGACGAGCCTCCAGGAGATAAGGCACCGCTTCTTGATAGCGCTCATCCACGACGAGCTGCCGGCCCTGCTCCTGGTACAGTTGCCCAAGCCTTTGCCGAGCCACGTCTGCGCTTTGCGTCGCCCGTTGTGCGTTCTGGTTCGCAAGTTTCTGCTCCCAGAGCGCCAGCGCCGCAATGATCGCCAGCACCGCGGTCGCAGTCGACAGGCCTGCGAGCAGCCGAACGCGCCGCCGCCGTTTCTGGCGAACGCTTCGGCGAACGAATCGCGTTTCGTCGTAGTTGAGCAGGAACGGCTGGGCCTGCGCGCGCTCGTGCACAAGATCGAGTCGCGGATCGCTCCACAGGTACGAGTCGCCCTGGCTGTGGTCGTTCCAGGCGCGCATCGCGTCTCCGAGCGACGCCAACACACGCGTGCCAACTGTCGCGCCGATCTCGTCGAGCCATCGGCTCACCTTCGTCCATCCGCGGACGAGCTCGTCATGCGCGGGCTCGGCGTACGAGCCGGCCGCACGGTCGCCGCTGTCGTCGTGGCCCAGCGAGATGAGCCTCGCTTCGTGGAAGCGTTGCAGGACCTCGGTGACCCGGCGGTTCTCTGCCGGATCGTCATACGTGAGCTCGTTCTGGGGCACTCGCCGTCGCGCGACTTCTCCTCCCACGGCGGAGACCATGCGCGTGAAGACATTCCGGATCGTGATCGTGTAGGCCGGATCTTCGGCTACGAGCTGGGCAGCAACGGCGTCTGCGCGCTGGATGAGCGCTCGAGCAACGCTGCCCATCTCGATATAGTCGTCTTCGTGCAGCGCGCGATCGCGGATCCCGCGCTGCCAGCGCGCCCAGCAGCAGTGATACAGTTCGCTCAGCGCGAACGACAGCAGCGGCAGCGGCGCGGGCACGAGCGCGACGTCATCGAGGAGCTGCTCGACGAGGCGTGACGGTTCGAAGTGCAGCACGGCCGCGGCGGCGGGGCGCTCGATCGCTTGTCGGAGCTCGTCCCGGGGCATCGTCGACACAAGGAAGCGTCCTGCGGTCCACCATGGCGCAAGTGCGCCGTCGTGAAACTGCGGCTCGGCATCGGACCGCACCGTTACGATCAGGTGCAGGTTCGCAGCGGCCTGGAGCGCGGCCGCCAGCGCGTCCAGGAAGGCGACGCGGTCGCGCTCAGTGGTGCGATGGGTCAGGAGCTCCTCGAACTGATCGACGACGATCAGCCAGTGGTGATCCGGCCGCGTACGCGCGAGCTCGTTCACCGCCGCTAGCCACGACGCCACCGGGTCGGTGTTCGCTGGCACGGCGCCGAGCGCGAGCGTCCATGCGGCGAGCACGGCCAGCGGCTCGCGACCGGGCCGCTGCGCCGGCAACACGGTCCAGCCCTGGTCGCGCAGCGCGGGCACGAGGCCGGCCTGGACGAGGCTCGACTTCCCCGAGCCGGAGGGACCCACCACGACGGTCAGCGGGCGCGCGGCGACCGCCTCGATGAGCTGGCCGAATCTAGGACAGGCGCCCGCGCGAGCGCGAGCGGACGGTTCGGCACCTGGAACACGAACTGTCCGCCATCGTGGCGCTCGAGCGGGAATAGCTGCGGAGTCTGGCGTGTACCGGCGGATTCTGCCGCGGGCGCCACGCGGTCGCGGACATAGATCGCGAGCTCCTCGGCGATGATGATGTGGTCCTGGGTGTAATCGGCGGCCCCGGCGAGTGCATCGAGCAGCGCAAGCGCGAACGGGGAGTGCGCGTCGCCCCCTTCGCCCCGGGCGTTGACCAGCATGTCGAGCGCACGCTGGTCGCTGCTCGCCGACGTCAGCACCTGCCACGCGGGGCTCTCGAGGTAGCGGTCGTAGCGTTCGCGATAGATCCGGGTCCCAGCGACCGAGACGTCGCGCTGGTGCACCCAGCGGAAGGTCCCCGCGAAGCAGCAGTCGAGGATGACGAATGCGTGACGCACCGGGAGCTCCGCGAGCGCAGCGTGCAACACCTGCATCGCAAGGAGGCTGCTGGGGTCTGAGCGATGCGCGTCCGCCGGCAAGAGGTAGCCATCCGGACCCTTGTCGCTATCGAGCGCGACGCCGTGGCCGGCGAAGTAGAACAGCAAACGGTCGTCCGCATCGAGCGCCGCGGGCAGCGTCTCTCGCAGCAAGGTCAACAGCCGCGCGCGCCGAGCCTCGTCGTCGAACAAGCACCACGTCTCGAAGCCATGATCGCGCTGGAGCACCTCGGCGATCGCTCGGGCGTCGGCGACCGCCGAGCACAGGGTTGCGATGTCGTTGCGGTACGCATCGATGCCGATGACGACGGCGAGGTTGCGACCGAACCGCGCCGATGGGCCGGCCACGGGTACCGCGTCGGAATATCCCGCTTCGCCAGCGGCACTGGACAGATCGATCGCGGCCGGACGATCGTCTTGCGTCTCACGGTTTGTCTCTGCATCCCGCATGGTCAAGTCACCGCCTTGCGCAGATGGATCACGGTGGTTCTCCAGCACCACGCAGGGTCGAGGGCTCGGCTCGCGTGTCGCGGCTGATCGCATCCATCACCGATCTGGCGACGCCACCCCGCGAACCACGACAACGCGTAGGAGCGAGCGCGCTGACGCCGGCGGGGTGCGTCGGCTTGCGGCAGCTGCTTCGCGATCCCGCCTGCGTACGCGCGGTTGCGACCGCCGACGTCGATCTATTCGCGGCCGCGCAGGTGGTAGCGAGCCATCGCGCGCTGGAAGAACTTGCGGTGGACGCCGGCGCGCCGGGCCGCGTCGCCGATGTGGCCACCCGAGGCGGCGAGCGCGGCGGTGATGTACGCGATCTCGAAGCGCTCGAGTACGGCGTCGCGCGCGTCCCGGAGCGGGACGTCGAGATCGACGTCGCTCACGGCGGGCGCGGCCGGCGGGGTCGGCGCTGGCGGATCGGCGGCGGGCTCGCCGAGCGACAGCATGCGGAACACGGCGTTGCGCAGCTCGCGCACGTTGCCGCGCCAGGTCCGCGTCGCGAGCTCGCGCACGGTGTCCTCGGACAGCGGCGTCACCGGCGCCGCCGGGTTCCGGCGGTGCGCGAACTGCTCGGTGAAGTGCGCGACGAGCGCGGGGAGGTCCTCGGCGCGCTCGCGCAGCGGCGGCAGCGCGACGCGGACCACGGCGAGCCGGTAGTAGAGGTCCTCGCGGAACCGGCCGCGATCGACCTCGGCCGCGAGGTTGCGGTTGGTCGCCGCGACGATCCGCACGTCGATGTCGCGGCTCGCGTTGTCGCCGACGCGGCGGACCTGGTGGTTGTCGAGCGCGCGCAGGAGCCTCGGCTGCAGCTCGAGCGGCAGCTCGCCGATCTCGTCGAGGAACAGCGTCCCGCCGTGCGCCTCCTCGAACGCGCCGATCCGGTCGGCGATGGCGCCGGTGAACGCACCGCGGCGGTGGCCGAACAGCTCGCTCTCGATCAGCTGGGCGTTGACCGCGGAGCAGTCGAACACGGCGAACGGCTCGCCGGCGCGCCGGCTGGCGCCGTGGATCGCCTCGGCCGCGAGCTCCTTGCCGGTGCCGGTCTCGGCCTCGAGCAGCACCGGCGCGTCGGTCGAGGCGACCTTCTCGAGGATCGCGAACACCCGGCGCATCGCCGGGCTCTCGCCGAGCAGGCCGCCGAACCGAGGCTTCGCCGACAGCGCGATGTGGACGTAGTCCTCGACGAGGCCGAGCCGGAGCCGGGTGTGGCCGAGCGCGATCGTCGAGTCCGGCCGCGCGTCGCCGTCGCGGACCCGCAGCCCGTCGACGTAGGTCCCGTTGCGGCTGCCGGCGTCGACCACGCGCACGCCGCCGCGCTCGATGTGGAGTGTCAGGTGGTGACCGCTCACGGCGGGGTCGTGCAGCACGACGTCGCAGTCGCGCAGCGTGCCGACCCGGACGGCCGGGCCGGGCCGCTTGACCATCCGTCCGGAATCCGGACCGGCGATGATCTCGGCGCGCAGCTGGCGGATGCGCAGCTGCGGACCTTCGGGCGTGTCGACCAGGCTCTCGGTCTCGGGCGCGTCGGGCATCGCGTCGAGCGTAGCGCATCGCCGCGGGCCGCCGGCCGCTGCCGTTCAGAAGAACAGTGATCCGTTGACCTGGAATGAGTCGAACGACGACGAGATGTCCTTGAGGTACGAGGCCTCGAGATAGACGCCGAAGCGCTCGCCGATGCGCACGCCGGCGGTGCCGCCCGCGAGGTGGCTGGTCGCCGAGCTCGACATGCCCATGTCGTCGGTGCTCGACGCGAATCGCAGCACGTACTTGGGCGATGCGTAGACCGCGAACGCGCTCGCGACGTCGTAGCTGACGTAGGCCGGGACCATCAGGTCGATCAGCTGGGTCGAGGTCTGCGAGTCGCCGCTGCCGGTCGACAGCTTGAGGTAGCCGGCGCCGAGCCCGGCCGCGACGGCGAACTTGCCGGCGCTTGCCAGCTGATACTTGCCGTCGAACCCGACGGTGCCCGGCACGGTGACCTTGGCGCCGAGCTCGAGGCGATCGATGATGCCGCGGCGATAGCCGAGCTCGAGGTACGGCAGCGCCAGGCTCTCTTCATTGCCGGTCGCCGCGCTCGCGCTGGCGTTGACCGAGGGGCTGGCATAGAACCCGCCGCCGACGAGGATCTGCTGCTTGCCGGGATCCAGCGCCCGGGCGGTCTGCAGTGTGGAGATGTTCACACATCCGGCGATGAATACCGGAATCACGAACAGAGTGACGAACAGGACTGCGCGGCACGATTTCATTGGTTGATGTCGCCTTTCAGGTGTAAAACGTGCTGGCGCGATCGCGGGGGAACTTTTTTTCATGCGCAGGACGTTGCTGGCTTGTGTGAACCGGATTGCGTGCATCGCGGGGCTGTCGATCGCGCTGGCGATCATGTTGCCGGGGCAGGCCCGCGCCGAGCGCCGCTACGCGGTCGTGATCGGCGCGAACGCCGGCTGGACGCAGGATCGCCCGCTGCGCTACGCCGAGAACGACGCCGAGCGGATCCGCGACGTGCTGGTCGCGCTCGGCGGGTTCGCCACCGATCGCGTCGCGCTGCTGCGCGATCCGGACACCGGCGAGGTCCGCGAGGCGCTGCGCCAGCTCGCGACCGCCGCGCGCAAGGCCAGCGAGGACGCGCTCGTGTTCGTGTATTACTCGGGCCACGCCGATGCCCGGCACCTGCACCTGCGCGGCGAGCCGCCGCTGTCGCAGGGCGAGCTGCAGGACACGCTGCGCGCGATGCCGGCGGCGATCAAGCTCGCCGTGATCGACGCGTGCAAGTCGGGGGCGGTGCTGCGCAAGGGCGGCGGTCCGGCGGCGGAGTTCGACGTCGATGTCGTCGCGCCGCAGCTGTCGGGGCTGGTGCTGCTCACCAGCAGCGGCGCGGACGAGCTGTCGCAGGAGTCGCGCGCGCTCGCCGGCTCGGTCTTCACGCATCATCTCGTATCCGGAATGCGAGGCGCGGCGGACGATGACTCCGATCAGCGGGTCACGGTCGCCGAGGCCTATCGCTACGCGTACGAGCGGACGCGGGCCGACACCGCGACAAGCGGCGCGCTGCAGCGACCGGCGTTTCGCTACGAGCTCAGCGGCCAGGGCGAGATCGTGCTGACCGAGCTGGCGACCGGGCGCGCGCAGCTCCGCGTGCCGCGCGGTCCGCCGCAGAAGTACGTGATCCTCGATGCCCACGAGTGGCGGCTGATCGCCGAGGTCCGCGCGTCGCCCGATCGCGACCTCGTGCTCGCGCTCGCGCCGGGCACGTATCACGTCAAGCGCGTGCTCGAGGATCGGCTCGAGGTCGCCAGCATCGCGCTCGGCGCGGCCGGCCAGACCGACATCGATCGCGCGGCGTACCGCAGCATGCCGCTGTCGACGGGGATCCTCAAGGGCGAGCCCAGCGAGCTGTCGCCGGACGAGCACCACGAGTGGTCGCGTTCGCGCGCCTTCGCGCTCACCGACGGCCAGCCGGTCGCGGCGCTCAACCTGTTCGATCGCCTGCTGCGCGAATCGCCGGGCGACATGCTGGCGTGGCGCGGCCGCGCGCGGGCGCTGGTCCGCATGGCCGAGTCGTATCGCCGCGTCAATGATACGCAGGGCGAGGAGCGCGCACTCCAGGAGGCGCTCAGGTCCGATCCCTCGCTGAGCTACGACACCGAGTTTCAGGCCCGCTACCAGCAGTTCCTCACGCGCAACGCGGCGCTCCGGGCGGTCGACACCGCGCGCTACGAGCACGAGATGGCGATCCGCACCAGCCCGCGCAGCATCCGGCGCTGGGGGCTCGGCATCGAGCTGGCCAGCGGACGCGGCCTGTTCGGCGTGTCGGGCGCGATGGTGGTCGGCCAGCGGCTGTTCCCGCGCGTGACCCTCGACATCCTCGGCCTGGGGTTCGACGGCAGCGTCGGCGTGGCAATCCTGTCGTCGCGCTGGACGCCGTACATCGGGATCGGGGGCCACGTCTCGCTCAGGCAGCTCGGGGTCGATCTCGGCGACCACACGATGACCAGCTCCATGGCCAGCTCCGATGCCGATCTCAACAAGGAGCTCGGGCTGCACGGCCGGATCGAGGCCGGCGCGCAGTTCGTCGGCAGCTCGGGGTTCACCACCGAGCTCGGCCTGTCGGTCATTGCCTATCAGGGCGACCGCGGACTGACCGCGACCGCATTGCCGATGATCCATCTTGGCTGGCTGTTCTAGGACCTCCACGATCCCCGGACTCATGATCCCTCCGTCCACCACAGCACGGGCCGATGTCGCGGAATGACGGCGACGTCGCCGAGCTGTACCGGCGCCATGCGCCCGCGCTGCTTCGCCGATGCGCGAGCATCGTCGGCAACCCGGACGAGGCGCGCGATCTGGTGCAGGAGACGTTCGCTCGCTACCTCGGCGCGCGCGGCTGGCGCGACGGCGGCGCGCCGTTCGCGGTGCTGTACCGGATCGCGACCAACGCCGCGATCGATCGGCTGCGCCGGCGCAAGACCGCGTCGGAGGACGCGCTCGATCCCGACGCGCACGTCGGCCCGCCGCGCGAGGAGCCGCGCCGGATCGACAGCCTCCACGACCTGGCGTTCCTCACCCGCGGGCTGTCGGAGGACGAGCTGACCGTGGCGGTGCTCTACCACCTCGACGGCTACACCCAGGACGGCATCGCCGTGTCGCTCGATCTGTCGCGCCGCACGGTCGGCAAGATCCTCACGCGGTTCGAGCAGCACGTCCGCAAGCGCGCCAAGCGCGCGGAGCTGCCGGCCGCGGCACGGAGCGCGAGCGATGGCTGACCGCCGGCTCACCGATCTCGAGCTCGAGCGCTGGCTCGCCGACGACCTCCCCGAGGCGCGCCGGGGCGCTGCGAGCGATGCGGATCGCCGCCGGCTCGACGAGCTCCGCGCCGAGCACGCCGCGCTGCTCGGGGCGGTCGACGTCGGCGCCGAGCTCCGCGCGATCGAGCAGCGCATCGCGCGGGCCGCTCCGCCCCCGCGGCGCTTCGCGCGCTGGACCTGGCTGGCGTCGGGCGGCGCGCTGGCAGCGGCGGCCGCGGTCGCGCTGCTCGTCGTGCTGCGCCCCGGCGGCGGGCCCGACGACGGCCCGATCTACAAGGGCGACATCGCGCTGCAGGTGTACGCGGCCGACGCATCGGGCAGCCACCGGCTCGACGCCGGGGCCACCGTGCAACCGGGCGACAAGATCCGGTTCGGCGTGCACGTCGCTGCGCGTGGCTACGTCGCGGTGGTCGGGATCGACGGGTCGGGCGCGGCCACTGCGTACTATCCGTTCGGCAGCCGGGAGCCGGCGGCGATCGCTCCGGGCGGCGACGCCGTGCTGCCCGGCGCGATCGCGCTCGACGCGGCGCCCGGAGACGAGCGGTTCTACGCAGTCTTTGCCGAGCGGCCGTTCGCGATCGACGCCGCGCTGTTCGCCGGGCTGCGCGGTGAGCACACGCTCGCCGGTCTGACGATCGCCGAGGTCGTGCTCCACAAGAAAACGTCCCGCTTCTGACCGCCGGATCGGTGACGCCGTCGTCGATGACGGCATGCGTCGAGCGCCGAGCGGCCCCCTGGTAGGTGAGGCGCAGCGTCCGGTGCGCGGGCGCACATGTCGGCCGCCGCCGGGTGTACACACTGCTTCATGGCACCTTCGCAATCCGGTGGCCCGGGCCATGCTACCTGGTGATCGACGATGTCGGACGCAGCGCCCCAGGTGACAGGCCCGGCGGCAACCCAGCCGATACGACGGCGCGGGTCATGGCTGGTCCGTG
>VBLP01000498.1:9108-13527 GCA_005887925.1 Deltaproteobacteria bacterium
CGGTCCAGCAGGTCACCGTGCGCCCGCAGGTCGACGGCCGGATCGACAAGGTGCTGTTCGTCGAGGGTCAGCCGGTCAAGCGCGGCGACGTGCTGGTCCAGATCGATCCGCGGCCGTTCCTGGTCGCGCTGCACCAGGCCCAGGGCGCGCTGGCGCGCGACAAGGCCCAGCTCGAGACCAACCAGGCCAACCTCAAGCGCTACGAGGGCCTCAAGGCCCAGAACCTGGTCGCCGGCCAGCAGGTCGAGGAGATCGCCGGGCAGGTCGGGCAGTTCGAGGGCGCGGTCAAGATCGACCAGGCGCAGATCGAGAACGCCCAGCTCCAGCTCGACTACACCCAGGTCAAGGCGCCGCTCGACGGCATCGCCGGGGTCCGCCAGGTCGACGCCGGCAACCTGGTGCGCCAGACCGACGCCAACGGCATCGTCGTGATCACCCAGATCGATCCGGCCGCGGTGTTCTTCACGCTGCCGCAGGATCAGCTCGCCAGCGTCGCGCAGGCGCTCGCCCGCGGCGACGTCCCCGTCGAGGCCTACAGCCGCGACGGCGCCACCAGGCTGGCGACCGGCAAGCTCGCGGTGCTCGATAACCAGGTCAACCAGGCGACCGCGACCTTGCGGCTCAAGGCGCTGGTGCCCAACGCCGATCGCGTGCTGTGGCCCAACGCGTTCGTCAAGGCGCGCATGCTGGTCGAGACCCACAAGGACGCGATCGTGATCCCGCTGGTCGCGATCCAGCGCGGGCCGCAGGGCGCGTACGTCTACGCCGTCGGTCCGGACAACACGGCGCAGATGAAGCCGATCACGATCGCGCTCACCACCGGCGACGTCGCGGTGGTCGGCAAGGGCCTGTCCGGCGGTGAGAAGCTGATCACCGAGGGCCAGAACCAGGTGCGACCCGGCGGACGCGTGCAGCCGGTGGTCCCGGGCGCTGCGCCTGCCGCACCCGGGCGCCCCGCCGGACCGGACCGCCGCCGGCGCGGCCCCGAGGCCGAGCAGGGATCGGGAGCGCCACCCGCCGTGCGTCCGGAATCCGGACAGACCCGACCACGCGGCCCGGCGACGGGACCGACCGCGTCGAACCAGCCCGCCGCGCCGTGAGCATCTCCGAGCCGTTCATCCGCAGGCCGGTCGCGACGACGCTGCTGATGTTCGGCCTGATGCTCGCCGGCCTGACCGGCTACCGCGCGCTGCCGGTCGCCGCGCTGCCCCAGGTCGACTACCCGACGATCGTGGTGGCGACCCAGCTGCCCGGCGCGTCGGCCGAGACTATGGCCTCGGCGGTGACCACGCCGCTCGAGCGCCAGTTCGGCCAGATGCCGTCGCTCGCCCAGATGACCTCGGTCTCGAGCTTCGGCAGCTCGCAGATCACGCTGCAGTTCACGCTCGATCGCGACATCGATGCGGCGCAGCAGGACGTCCAGGCCGCGATCAACGCGGCGTCGAACCTCTTGCCGCGGACCTTGCCGGCGCCGCCGACGTACTCGAAGAGCAACCCCGCCGACCAGGCGATCCTGACCCTGTCGGCCACCTCGGACACCCTGCCGCTCGCCGAGGTCGACGACTTCGCCGACTCGGTGCTCGCGCAGAAGGTGTCGCAGGTCGCCGGCGTCGGCCTGGTCACGATCGGCGGCGGCCAGAAGCCCGCGGTCCGCATCCAGGTCGATCCGGTCGCGCTCGCCGGCAGCGGCCTGACGATCGAGGACGTCCGCCTCGCGATCGCGGCGGCCAACGTCAACCAGCCCAAGGGCAACCTCGACGGCTCGCGCCAGGACTGGGCGCTCGCGACCAACGATCAGCTCGCCAACGCCGCCAGCTTCAAGCCGCTGATCATCGCCTACAAGAACGGCGCGCCGCTGCGGCTGTCCGAGATCGCCGGCGTGGTCGACGGCGTCGAGAACGCGCAGCTCGCCGGCTGGGCGGGCGTCGCGGCGCCGCGCAACCGGACCGCGGACGAGGCCCCGCCGCTGCGGCGCGCGATCATCGTCAACATCCAGCGCCAGCCCGGCGCCAACATCATCGAGGTCACCGACGCGATCAAGAAGCTGTTGCCCCAGCTGCGCGCGTCGATGCCGCAGGCGATCGACGTCGAGATCATCGCCGACCGCACCGAGACCGTGCGCGCCTCGGTCCGCGACGTCCAGAT
Source organism: Deltaproteobacteria bacterium (assembly GCA_005887925.1). Lineage (GTDB taxonomy): Bacteria > Myxococcota_A > Polyangia > Haliangiales > Haliangiaceae > JABFXX01. Next base: position 11,254 of record VBLP01000498.1, read on the forward strand.
CACGCTGGTGCTCACGATCCTCCTCGTGGTCGGCGTGATCTACCTGTTCCTCGGCAGCCTGCGCGCGACGGTGATCCCGGGCGTCGCGGTGCCGCTGTCGCTGATCGGCACGTTCGGGGTGATGAAGCTGTGGGGGTTCTCGCTCGACAACCTGTCGCTGATGGCGCTCACGATCTCGACCGGGTTCGTCGTCGACGACGCGATCGTCATGATCGAGAACGTCTCCCGGTTCATCGAGCACGGCGAGCCGCCGTTCGCCGCCGCGCTCAAGGGCGCCAAGCAGATCGGCTTCACGATCGTGTCGCTGACCGTGTCGCTGGTCGCCGTGCTGATCCCGCTCTTGTTCATGGGCGGCCTCGTCGGCCGGCTGTTCAACGAGTTCGCGGTCACCCTCGCGATCGCGATCGTGATCTCGGCGGTCCTGTCGCTGACCCTGACCGCGATGATGTGCGCGTGGATCCTCAAGCCTCACGCCGAGCAGCACCCCGGCCGGCTGGCGCGCGCGTTCGAGCGCGGGTTCAACGGCCTCGGGCGGTTCTACGACCGCACGCTCAAGGTCGTGCTGCGCCACCAGCGCACGACGCTCCTGGTCACGCTCGCGACGCTGGCGGTCACCGTCGGCCTGGCGTTCAACGTGCCCAAGGGGTTCTTCCCCGTCGAGGACACCGGGATGATCGCCGGGATCACCGAGGCCGCGCCCGACGTGTCGTTCCAGACCATGATGGGGCTCCAGGAGCGCGCGGCGCAGGCGGTGCTCGGCGATCCCGAGGTCGCCACCGTGTCGTCGTTCATCGGCGCCGACGGCACCAACCCGACGCAGAACAGCGGCCGGCTGTCGATCGCGCTGATGCCGCGCAACCAGCGCGACGCCGACGTCACCGAGGTGATCGCCCGGCTCCAGACCCGGCTCGCCCACGTCCAGGGCCTCACCGTGTACCTCCAGCCGGTCCAGGACCTCACGGTCGACGCGCGGATCGCGCGCACCCAGTACCAGTACACGATCGAGGATCCCGATCCGAGCGAGCTCGCGGCGTGGGCGCCGCACATGCTCGATGCGATGCGCGGGCTGCCCGAGCTGCGCGACGTCGCGTCGGACCAGCAGACCGCGGGGCTCGAGCTCCACGTCGCCGTCGATCGCGACAGCGCATCGCGGCTCGGCGTCACGGCGCAGGCGCTCGACGACACGCTGTACGACGCGTTCGGCCAGCGCATCGTGTCGACCACGTTCACCCAGCTCAACCAGTACCGCATCATCCTCGAGCTCCGGCCCGAGGACCGCGAGAGCGCCGACTCGCTCGACCGGATCTACGTGCGGTCGACCGCCGGCGCGGCGATCCCGCTGTCGGCGTTCGCCCGGCTCGAGACCCGCAACATCGCGCTCGCGATCGACCACGAGGGCCAGTTCCCGTCGGTGACGCTGTCGTTCAACACCGCGCCCGGCGTGTCGCTCGGCGAGGCGATCGCCGCGATCGACACCGCGGCCGACCGGCTCGACCGGCCGCCGGCGATGCGCTCGGCGTTCCAGGGCGCCGCGGCGGTGTTCCGCGAATCGCTGGCCTCCGAGCCGATCCTGATCCTCGCCGCGCTGATCACTGTGTACATCGTGCTCGGCGTGCTCTACGAGAGCTACATCCATCCGATCACGATCCTGTCGACCCTGCCGTCGGCCGGGGTCGGCGCGATCCTCGCGCTCGAGCTGACCGGCAAGCCGTTCGACGTGATCTCGCTGATCGGCATCGTGCTCCTGATCGGCATCGTCAAGAAGAACGCGATCATGATGATCGACTTCGCGCTCGAGGCCGAGCGCGAGCAGCAGCTGACGCCCGAGGAGTCGATCTACCAGGCGTGCCTGCTCCGGTTCCGGCCGATCATGATGACGACGATGGCGGCGCTGCTCGGCGGCCTGCCGCTCGCGCTCGGCCAGGGCACCGGCGCGGAGCTGCGCCGGCCGCTCGGCATCACGATCGTCGGCGGGCTGCTCGTGTCGCAGGTCCTGACGCTCTACACCACGCCGGTGATCTACCTGATGATGGAGCGGATCTCGCGCCGGTTCACCCGCAAGCGCGCGCCCGAGGCGGCGCCGGGCCGCGAGACCGAGGCGGTCAGTGGGGAGGGCGCATGAACCTGTCGGCGCCGTTCATCCGCCGCCCGAAGGCGACGTGGCTGCTGGCGGCGGCGCTCCTGCTCGCCGGCGCCGCCGCGTTCACCCAGCTGCCGGTGTCGCCGCTGCCCAAGGTCGATTTCCCGACGATCAGCGTCAACTCGAACCTGCCC
>VBLP01000500.1 GCA_005887925.1 Deltaproteobacteria bacterium
CTGAAACCCACCATCAGGTGGGGGAAAGTTAGGCTCTACCAATGGGACACTCCGCTCTCCCGAGGCTCGCTGGTTCTGGATGGAGCTGGTAGGATCAAAGGAAGCTGCGATGAATATGCAGGACCTGGAAGGTTACAAGGAGCTGATGGACAAGATGCTCGACACGCTGCCTGCCGAGCAGGTGCTCTCGCATTATGCTCCCGAGCAGCGCCTCGCCGGCCTGCCCCCCGAGCAGCGCCTCGCCGGCTTGCCTCCCGAGCAGCGCCTCGCCGGCCTGGATCGCGATCATCAGGCCCTTGCCTTGCCCGTTGAGGTACTGCAACTGCTGCCGGAGGCGTATCTTCGCTCCCTCACGCCGGAAGTAGAAGCGGAGATCCGCCGACGGCTCCGCCAGAACGGTCGCTGACAGATCCGCGCCGTCTCCGGCGGCCCACGCAGGCGACGCCGGGGAACACGTTGGCCCACTGCTTGACCGCGAAGTTGGCGATGATGATCGTCGAGCGCATGGCGTGGTGGCGACCGATAGTGACTGTCGGACTACAGCGGTGACGCCGCGTTCGAGAGCGTGACCCGAGCCGCGGTCAGCGCGATGCCCAGCAACCGTCCGTTCGAGGTGACGGGTCGCTCGATGTCGATCCGGATGACGAGCCAGCCGCGTCGACTCGTGACCTCGAACGAGCTCTCGAGCGCCTGCTCGTGCGCCGGGAACGTCACCTCGAATGGCTGATCATCGATGTCCACGTGCGCGGCCTGCGTCTGGCCGGGCGGCGCGGTCCCGATCCAGCGCAGCGACACCTGCACGCGCTGCCCGGGTGGGACGGGGAGTGCGAGGACCGGCACGTAATCGTCCGACCACGTTCCCCAGCTCTCGCCCCAGGACCAGCCGGGGCCGAGCAGCGCGCGGCCGGGGGCATCCGCGGCAAAGCTGATCCAGGTGTCGAGGATCGGCGTCGCACGCGCGGCCGCAGTCACCTCGATGTCCGAGGAGGCAGAGCGCTGCGCACGTGCTGCGAGGACGTTCGGGAGCTCGTCGCGGAGCTCATGCACGAACGAAGCGTGAGCCGGGACGCCGAGCACCTCGAACAGATCGAAGATGTACAGATCGTTGTCGAGCACGACCGCGCGCCACGGATCGGTGTGGGGATGGACCTCCTGCGCGAAGCTCACGCCGTAGAACGTCGCGTCGTAGTAGTCGATGATGCGGCGGCCGAACATCTTGCTGCTGTCGATGTTGGCGACGAGCTCGCCCATGAAGCTGCTGCCGATCAGCAGCGTGGTCGGACGAAACTGCCGCGGCGGGCGCAGCGGGTACGTCGCCAGCCAGCGCATGGGGTCGCGAGCAATCCCCCACGCGTTGGTCAGGTTCATGAGATCGTAGTCGGGGTGCCAGAGCCACCCCGAGATCTGTGTCGGGATGCAGTCGAACGCAAACGGCGTCCCGGTCGTCGCGACGTAGATGCGCACGATCTCGCGCAGCGCGAGACATGCACCATAGTCCGACCAGTGGCGCGCCTGGGGCGCCCACAACCGCTCCCGCGGCTCGCTCGAGCGCGCGAACAGCTTGCGCGCGTCGACGTACGCCACGCCCGCCTGGTCCAGCGCGCGCTTCATCACGAGATAGACCCCGACGTCGGTCGGCCGCGGCGTGCCGAGGGCGCGCGTCCAGCGCGCCGGGACCTTGTCGGGATAGACCGACGTCTTCGACGGCACGATGACCGGGATGAACGCGCGGTGTTGCGCGCGCAATGCGGTCTGGAGCTCTGCCACCCTGGCCGCGAACGAGGCGAGCCTGTCCACGTCGACCAGGTCGGTCACGTCGCTGCGGTTGTAGTAGTCGACGTCGCTGCGCATGAACATGACGCCGTCCTCGCCGCGCAGCGTCGGCGCACCCACCTTGGTCTCCTTGAATGCGTGATACAGCGCGGTGTTGTCGATGTAGATCGAGTAGCCCTTGAACCCGATCTCGCTGTCGAACCACTCCGTGACGCCGCGCTGGAACGACTCGTCGCGCACCGCCGCCAGCGACGGCGCGGGCCACGGCTTGGCCGCCAGCGCGCCTGCGATCGGGTGGTCGTGGATCCGACCGAGCATCGCGGCGCCCGGCAGCACCAGCAGCGCGACGTACACGCACACCGTAATCCGCTTGAGGAGCGTCATTCCTTCGATGCTAGAGTGCCACAGCTCGGGTGCCGTTCAGCTCGCTCCTCTTCCTTCATCTGTTTCTGCCGGCGTTTCTCGTCGCGTACTGGCTGACGCCCGGCGGCGCCAGGAACTACACGGCGATCGTCGCGAGCCTGGCGTTCTACGCGTGGGGAGCGCCGCGGTTCCTTCCGGTGGTCGTCGCGCTCGGCGTGATCGATTTCGCCGTCAGTCACCGGATCGCACGGCACCGCGGGACGGTCCACGGCAAGTGGCTGCTCGGGATCGGCGTGACGCTGCACCTTTCGGTGCTCGCGTACTTCAAGTATTCGAACTTCTTCGTCGCACAGATCGGCGAGCTGCTCGATCACGTCGGGTACGAGCCGCTGCCCTGGACGAAGGTCGTGTTGCCGATCGGGGTCTCGTTCATCACGTTCGAGGAGATCTCGTACCTGACCGACGTGTATCGCGGCGATGCCAGGCCCGCACGCCGGCTCTCGCACTACCTGCTGTTCTTGACCCTGTTCCCGCACTCGATCGCCGGACCGATCTTTCGCTGGAAGGACCTCGAGGCGCAGCTCGCCGAGCGCGCGCACTCCTGGGCGCTCGCACAGGAGGGCTTCGAGCGCTTCTCGCTGGGACTCGCGAAGAAGCTCCTCGTGGCCGATTCGGTCGCGGTGATCGCCGATGGCGTGTTCGCGATGTCGCGCGATCAGCTGACGCCGGCACTCGCGTGGCTCGGCGCGGGTGCCTACGCGATCCAGATCTACTTCGACTTCTCCGGCTATTCGGACATGGCGATCGGGCTGGGCAAGCTGATGGGGTTCCGGTTCAAGGAGAACTTCGATCGGCCGTACATCTCGGCCAGCATCACCGAGTTCTGGACGCGCTGGCACATCTCGCTATCGAGCTGGCTGCGCGACTACCTGTACATCTCGATCGGCGGCAATCGCCGCGGCCGGACGCGCACGCTCGTCCATGTGATGATCGTGTTCACGCTGTCGGGCCTGTGGCACGGCGCCGCGTGGACGTTCGTGATCTGGGGCGTGTTTCACGGTGCGTTCGTGACGATCGAGCGTCTCGTCGGGGCGCGGCGCGATCGCGTTCCTCTCGTGGTGCAGCACGCGACCACGCTCGCGATCGTCATCGTCGGCTGGGTGTTCTTCCGCGCCGGAAGCCTGGGTCAGGCGCTCGACGTGATCGCCGCGATGTTCGGGGCCAGCGGAGGCGGCGCTGCGCCGGCGCGCGGCGAGCTGGCGCCGAACTTCGCGGTGTTCGCGCTCGCGGTCGGAGCCGCGATCGTGCTGGTCCCGCTCGCCGGCAAGTACCGCGGCAGCGCGGCCCCGACCGCCGTGCGCGCGCTGACCCTGATCGGCGCGCGACTGGGCTACGTCGCGCTGTTCGTGCTGTCCACGATCCATCTCACGAACATGCGGATCACGCCCCTCATCTACTTCAAGTTCTGACCTACCGTGAAGCCGCGGTGCGGCCCAGGGCGCGCGACGCGATCCTGGCAAACACCGGCGCGGCGACCTTGCCGCCCGCGCCGGTCACGCCGTCGACGCCGACGAGCACGACGAACCGCGGCGCATCGGCCGGGACGATGCCGACGAAGCTCGCGTAGTAGCGGCCGCCGCGCGACTGGGTGGTTCCGGTCTTGCCCGCGACGCGGACACCCTCGATGCGCGCCGCGTGGCCGGTGCCGTCGGCGTCGTCGACGACGCGATCGAGCATCGCAAGCACGGTGCGCGCGGTGTCGGGCGGCATCACGCGCTCGCTGTTGCCGTCGGGCGCGTGGTAGATGCCACCGTCCGCGAACGCGGTGTAGCCGGCGGCGACCTCGAGCGCCGATGCAGGGATGCCCTCGCCCAGCGTGATCCAGGCACCCTCGATCGAGCGCGTGTCGATGTGAGCGGGGGCCGCGAAGTGATAGCGCCGCAGCGACGCGGCGAGCCGATCGCCGAGCGGCTCGGCGAGCTTCGCGGTGCACACGTTCGATCCGCGTCCCGTTCTCGCAGTCGATGCGCGCAGCGGCGTCCACGATCCCCGCCTCGAGCGCCGCCGCGAACGTGAACGGCTTCATCGTCGAGCCCGGGGAGCGGGCCGCGCGCGCGTCGCCGTCGCCGCGGGTCGCAGCTGCGAGCACGGCGCCGGTCTTCGCGTCGAGCACGATCGCGATCGCGCCGCTTGCGTGGTGCGCGGCCATCGCGTGGTCGAGCTCCTCCTCGGCGGCCGACTGGAGCGCCGGATCCTTCGCGGCGATCGGCGGCGCGCCGCGGGTCGGGGCGTCGCCCGCGTGCGCGGTCTCCGGCGAGACGCATGCGGCGGCCACCGCGACGAGCATCGCCGCGCCGGCGACCGCGGCCGCCCGGCGCGCGCCGGCCGGGCCGCGCGATCGATCGCCATCGAGCAGCGCGGCGACGCGAGCCTCGAACCGCATCGGCTCGGCCATCGCCAGCGCGGCAGCCGGTGCGCCGTGCGCCGCGCCGGTCGCGATCGCGACGAGATGTTCCGCATAGGTCGACGCGCGCGCTCCGCCGCGCAGCACCGCGTCGTCCGCGGCCAGCTCGCGCTCCTCGCGCAGGCGCCGCGCCGCGATCCACGCCAGCGGATCGACCCAGTGCAGGGTGCACGCCAGCTGTGCGACGAGGTTCGCGACGCCGTCGCGCCGGCGCACGTGCGCGAGCTCGTGGAGCAGGACGACGCGCCAGCGCTCATCACTCCACGCCAGCGCGGCGTACGGCACCACGACCGTCGGAGCGATCGCACCGACCACGATCGGCGCGTCGACCTCGCCGCTGACCACCACGCGCGGCGCATCGCCGCGCCCGTCGAGCGCGCGCCACGCCTCGACGGCGTGCGGGCCGGCGTGATGCGCGACCATGCCTCGCCGCGCGATGCGACGCGCTCGCAGCGCGCCGACGCCCACGCGGAGCAGCATCGCGGCGACGCCCGCCGCCCACAGCCCGCCGATGATCGCGCGCCACGGGATCGCGAACGACTCCGCCGGCGCGCGTGCAACGCTCGCCGCATGTGCGATCGCCGGCACCGCGGCCTCGGCGACCGGCAGCGCCGGCGGCGCGTCGACCTCGGCCGTGTCGGCGGGGATCGCTCCCGCGTGCCACGCCGGGACGAGCACCTCGATGATCGGGAGCGCGAGCACGGCGGCCAGCGCCGACGCGAGCACGGTGTGGCGCAGCGACGCCGGTGCGCGGCGCAACAGGCGCGTCGCGACGAGCGCGAGCGACAGCACGATCGCGCCACGCGCGATCAGCAAGATCGGGGACAGAATCGTCATATCAGCGGCCCTCCTTCTTGGCCTTGGCGACGAGTGCGGCGATGCGATCCAGCTCCTGCGCGGACAGCTTCGGCTTCGATGACTCGACCAGCGTCGCGACCGCGTTCTCGACCGAGCCGTCGAAGAACGTGTCGACGAGGTGAGCGATCGCGGATCGCTGGGCCTCGCGGCGCGCGACGGTGGGCGTGTAGACGTAGCGCGGGCCGTCCTGCTCGTGCCGCACGTGGCCGCGCTCCTCGAGGAGGCGGAGGAACGTGCGCACGGCCGAATAGCTCGGCGGATCGGCGAGATCGTCCATCACCTCGTGCGCGGTCGCGCGCCCGCGCCGGTGCAGGATGTCCATGATCTCGCGCTCGCGGCGCGTCAATGGATCGGGCTTCTTCATCGTGTGCTAAAGAATTAGCATGCGGCTAATTCCTTAGCAAGTAGACATGCTGGTTTTTTCGCACGTCGATCTCAGTTCGAGACCGGCTGTTCCGCGCCCGGTTCGGGGGAAGCGCACGGCAGGGTCACGGTGAACGTCGAGCCGGCGCCCAGCTCGCTGTCGACGGCGATCGTGCCACCGTGGGCGACGACGATCGACCGGGCGATGTACAGCCCGAGCCCGAGGCCGCCGTAGCGCGACGACGGGACCGCGCGCTCGAATCGATCGAACACGTAGGGCCGGCGCGCCGGGTCGATGCCGATGCCGTGATCGGTCACGATCAGCCGCGCGGCGCCGCCGAGGTGGTCGATCCGGATCTCGATCGGCCTTCCGGCACCGAACTTGGCTGCGTTGGTCAGGAGGTTGGTCACCACCTCGTCGAGCCGCGACCGATCCCATCGCCCCACGACCGCCGCCGCGCACTCGATCGACACCGAGCATCCCGCCGCCGCGAGGTCGGCCTCGATGTGCTCCACCGCGTCGCGCACGATCGCGTCGAGGGCGATCTCGATCGGGTTGAGCTGGAGGCGGCCCTGCTCGATCCGCGTGACGTCGAGCAGCTCCGAGGTGAGCTGCTCGAGCCGGGCGGTGTTGCCGAGCACGCGGGTGAGGGTGCGATCCAGGATCTCCGGCGATACAGCTCGATTGCGCTCGGCGGCGCGCAGCAGGCCCTGGGCGCTCAACCGGAGCGAGGCGAGCGGCGTGCGGAGCTCGTGCGACGCGATCCGCAGGAACTCGTCGCGCAGGTGCAGCGCCCGCCGGGTCTCCTCGAGCAGCCGCGCGTTGTCGATCGCCAGCGCCATGCGGCGGCCGAGATCGACGGCGAGCTCGATGTCGGCTCGCGGGAACCGGCTCAGGGTCATCGAGACGAGCGTCAGCACGCCGATCATCGCGTCACGGGCGCACAGTGGCACGAACAGTCCGCTTCGCGCGCCGAGCCGGCGGACGAGCTGGACATGGTCCTCGTCGACGCAGTAGGTCCGGAGCTGATCCTCGGTCACGCCGGGGGACTCGAAGACCTTGCCGGTCTGCAGGACCTGCCACGCCGGCGATCTGGGGTGCACCGCGTAGCGCGTCGCCAGCTCGCGGACCAGCGGCTCCTTGTCGGGATCGCGATGCGCGCAGGCGACCCGCACCAGCGCTCCGTGATCCTGGAGATCGATCACGGCCCAGTCCACGAAGGAGCGCGCGAACAGTCGGGCCAGCGCGTCGAGGACGCCGCGAGCGTCGAGCGTCTGCGACAGGAGCGCGGTCGCTTCGCCGAGCAGCTGCCCGCGGCGGTCGGCGGCCTCGGCCTCGATCCGCCCGGTGCGCTCGCGCTCGAGCAGCCGCGCATTCTCGAGCGAGATCGCCGCCTGCGCCGCCAGGAGCTCGAGGGCGAGGAGCCGATCGGGGTTGAACGTGCCCGGGATCAGATCGTTCTCGAGGTAGAGCAGCGCGACCGCGTCCGCCCGCAGCCGGACCGGCAAGCACAGCACCGAGCGCGGGTGGGTGTCGGCGAAGTACGGATCGCTCGCGAACCGTCCCGCGTCGGCCACCGCGTCCAGCAGCACCGGCTCCTGGGTCCGCAACACGTACGACAGCAGCGACCTCGGGACGCGCGCGTCGTCCGCCGGGACCGACGGCTGGTCGACCCTCGCCTCGGCCGCGATCTCGATCTCGCCGTCGCGCGAGGTGACCAGGACCACGCGCCTGGCGCCGCCCTCCTCGAGCACGAACCGCAGCAGCGTGCGCGACAGGAGGTCCTTGTCCATGATGCTGGAGATCGTCTGCGACGCCTTGATCACCGACAGCCGGTCGAGCTGCTCGGAGCGCAGCGCCACGGGGGCCGCGCCGGCCGGGTGCAGGTCGAGCTCGGGGTGGGCGCGGCAGAGCTGTCGTGCCTTGCCGTCGGCGCCCCACCGGACGTAACGGACGTGGGCCTCGCGCACGTAGGCATCGGCGACCAGCGCCCGGCCGCGCTCGCGATGGAACCGCGCCGCCGCCTCGTAGGCGATCGCTTCGACCTGGACGAAGCCGTGTATGCGCGCGGTGCGGATCGCCTGCTCGTAGAGCTGGGCCGCCTGGTCCGCCTCGCCGCGGATGCGCGCGAGCTCGGCGCCGGTGAGCTCGGCGCGATCGCGGAAGTTGTCGGGGCAGTGCTCGGCCCACCCCGCGAGCTGCGCGTGGTGCGCGGCGAGCTCGTCGCGCAGCCGTGGCCGCTCGTCCTCGGGCGCGACGTCGTGGTAGGCGGCGCACGCGAGCGCGCTGTAGAACACGTACTCGAACACCTCGGGGAACGCCGCGATCGCCCATCGCAGCGGCCGCGCCCTGGCCCCGGCCGCCACCGCCTCGGCGTGATCGCCGGCCAGGAACCGCGCCGCCAGCTTGCGGATCCAGTACCGGCACGTGGCGAGCACGTGCGGATCCGCCTCGAGGTGCTGCTCGAACCGCTCCTCGGCGAAGTCCTCGTCGTCGAACGAGCCGAGCTTCCGGGTCATCCCGCGCAGCGAGCGGATCAGCTGCCGCTGCACCAGGAGGAAGTCGATCGCCGGGCCGAACCTCGCCTTGCGCACGAACGCGAGCCCGACCTCGGCCTCGCGCTGCACCACCGCGAGCGGATCGCCCACCGCGAGCAGGAGCGTGACCACGCAGTTGCAGGAGTACGATGCAAACAGGAGATCGCCGGTCTCGTTCGCCGCGTCGAAGCAGCGCCGCACCAGCTCGACGCCGCCGCGCAGGTGCTTCGACCACGGCGTGATCATCATCCCGAAGTCGAGATAGACGCGCGCCTTCCAGCGCAGCAGCCCGCGCTTCTCCACCAGATCGAGCCCGACCTGACCGAACCGCATGCCTGCCCCGGGGTTATCGAATCGCGGCCGGAGGAACGCGCCGAGCCAGGCGTAGCCGATGGCGGAGCCGTCACTGTTGCCGTGCTCGAGGCTCAGGTTCACCATCCGGCAGATCACCAGCGAGTGCAGCTTCTCGTCGGTGAACAGCACCGGCGACTGGGCGAGCGCGAGCACGCCCATCGTGGCGCGATGCTGCGGAGCGGTCATCGCGGGCAGGTCGGCGAGCTCCTCGATCGCGCGCGGCCCGAGCTGCTGCCAGATCCGATCGTGCTCGCGCCGGACCTCGTCGTCGGTCGGATGCGTCGGCCAGTCGATCCCCACGCGCCGCAGGTACTCGAGCGTCCGCGCGAGATCGGTGAGCCGTTGCTCGGCGGCGTCGAACGCGCTGGTCAGGAGCTCGCATTCGGCGCGGTGGAGGTCGAGCGCGAACGCCAGATCGGGGCGGCAGACCTCGGGCTCGGCCGCGAGCAGCGCGGCGCCCGTGGCGAAGTAGCGGAGCGCCGACGCGTACGCCGTCGAGGCCTGCGCGCGCGTGCCGGCGAGCAGGTGAAGCTCGGCCATCCGCTCGCGTTCCTCGGGCGACTTGATCAGCGCGGCGCCGCGATCGAGCTGGCTCAGGATCTCGAACACGTTCCGGGCGAGCTCGACGGGTGCCGTGCCGGCGAGCATCCGGCGGCCGATCTCGACGTGGACCCTCGTGCGCTCCGGCTCGGGCAACAGCGCGTAGGCGGCCTCGTGCACGCGATCATGGGGAAACCGGTAGGTGCGGCCCTCGGGCTGGACGGTCTCGACCAGCAGGTGCTGCTCGAGGGCGGGGCGCAGCGCCGGTGCGACGTCGCGCTCGCACGCGACCGCCAGCGTGGCGCCGTCGATCGTGCCGCCGATGCACGCCGCCCGCTGGAGCGCGGCCTGGGTCTCGGCGGGCAGCGCGTACAGCCGGACGCGCATCAGCTCGGCGATGTTGTCGGTGTAGCCCTCGGTGCGGATCCGCGCGGCGTCCCACTGCCAGCGACGTGCGTCGCGATCGAACCAGATCAATCGCTTCTGGTGGAGCGCGGTCAGGAACTGGATCGCGAAGAACGGGTTTCCGCCGGTCTTGTCGCGGACCAGGCTCGCGAGCGGCGTCGCCTCGGCGGGCGATGCGTGGACGGTGTCGGCGACGCGCGCGCATCATCGGGTGAGACGGATCGACCTCGTTGTCGCGATAGGCGCCGACGATCAGCAGGTGTCGGGTGTCGGCTTCGGCCAGGAGGCTCGCGATCAGCGTGAGGCTCGCGGTGTCCGCCCACTGCATGTCGTCGATGAACATCGCGAGCGGGTGCTCGGGCGTGGCGCACGCCGCGAACAGCCTGCCGAACACCAGGCGGAGCCGCCGCTCCGACTCGGCGAGCGAGAGCTCGTGCACCGGCGGTTGCGGCCCGACGATCAGCCCGAGCTGCGGGACCAGATCCACGACCAGCTTGCCGTGCGGTCCGAGGGCCTGCGCGAGCTGCAGCCGCCACCTCGCGATCCCGGGCTCGCTCTCCGCCAGGATGTCGAGCGCGAGCTCGCGGAGCGCCTGGCTGATCGTGAAGTACGGGATGTCGCGCTTGTACTGCTCGAACTTGCCGACGATCAGCCGGCCGCGCCGCTTGACGACCGTGCGGAGCAGCGCGCGCACCACCGATGACTTGCCGATGCCCGCGTACCCCGACGCCACGACCAGCTCCGGCACCCCCGACTCGGCGGCGCGCTCGAACGCCTCGCGCAGCGCCGCGGACTCGGCGTCGCGCCCGTACAGCTTCTGCGGGATCCGGAACTCGTCGGAGGGAGTCCCAGCGCGCTCTGGTAGCGGTGGTCGGGCAGCTTCGCCAGCAGCTTGCCGACGATGTCGATCAGCGATCGCGGCAGCGACGGTCGCACCTGGTCGAGCGGCCGCGGCTGGCGCGCCACGTGGCAGTGCACCCACCCCACCGCGTCCTCCGCCTCGAACGGCAGCCGGCCGGCGAGCAGCTGGTAGAACACCACGCCGAGCGAGTACAGATCCGAGCGGCTGTCGATCGGCTGGTTCATCCGCCCGGTCTGCTCCGGCGAGATGTACGGCAGCGAGCCCTCGCTCAGCGTGGACGCTCTCCACCCGGCCGGGGCGCCGGCGAGCGCGAGCTCTCCCGTCGCGGCATCGAACAGGATGCTGGACGGCCTGATGTCCTCGTGGATCGCGCCGCGCGCGTGAAGCGCGGCGAGCTCGCCCACCACGCGGATCGCCAGCCGCAGGAATTCCTCGACCGGCATCGCCGTGCCGGTCCACTGCTCGAGCGAGGCGCTCGCGCGCACCGGCTCGCTCCATCGCATGCCGGGCTGCTCCGATGACTGCATCACCGGTCCCCGCGAACGTAACGCTCGACGACTCGCAGCAGCACCGTGAGATCCATCGGCTTGCTCAGGACGTCCAGTGCCCCGGGGATCTCCGCGGGCTCGGCCGCCGTCAGCACCACGATCGGGATCGCCTTGAGCACGGGGTCCTTTGCGACCTCGTCCAGGAACTCCCAGCCGTTCATCACCGGCATCATCAGATCGAGGAGCACGAGCCTCGGCAGGTTGCCGGCGCGCAGCCGCGCGAGCGCTTCCTCGCCGTCCCGCGCGGTCTCGACGGCCATCCCCTCGATCTCGATCACGAAGCTCGTCACGTCGAGCAGGTCCGGATCGTCATCGACGATCAGCACGAGCTCGGATGTCTCGACGTCCTTCCGATCGCCGCGCGCGGAGCCGCCGGGCTGCGCCCACAGGTCGATCCCGGGCGAAGCCGATCTGCGAGGCTCGATCGCCGGCCACTCCGTGGTCGCGGACATCATCATCGGGTCCCCCATGAGACCACTCCACCATATTCCCGTGTAGTTGGAACCAGATCTCGTGGGACCACCGAGTGTCACGTTGAGTGAGGACAGCGTGGCTCAACGCCGATATAGCGCCGATATCTTGTGGCCTCACGGCACCGTCGACATCGCGTCGAAGCCGAAACGCCTGGGTGTGGGTAAACATGACAGGTGAGGCTCTGGCAGTGTCCCGCATACGAAGACCAGCCTCGAGCGTTCGCGATGGAGCGCGGAGTCTCGTGTACAGCGTTTGCGCAGTCCATTCGGCAGCGGGTAAGACAACAGGCCTCCCTGCAGCGCTGCGCCGCATCCATTGCGGTGCCCTCGCCGAAGCCGTCCCGCGCGGCGGCGCTCCGCGATCAGCGCTCCAGCTCGCGCATCAGGTCCTGCATCTGCTGGCCACCGGCCATCATCTTCAGGATCTCGTCGCGGGAGATCCCGGTCTTCTGGAACGTGCCCATCGAGCGGCCGCGGTCGAGCACCGTGAAGCTATCGCCGACCGGATAGGCATGCTGCACGTTGTGGGTGATGAAGATGACCGAGACGCCCTTGTCGCGCGCCCGGGCGATGATCCGGAGCGTGTTCGCGCTCTGCTTCACGCCGAGGGCGGCGGTCGGCTCGTCGAGGATCAGCACGCGCGCGCCGAAGTGGATCGCGCGTGCGATGGCCAGACACTGGCGCTCGCCGCCCGACATCGTGCCGACCGGCTGCTCGTCGTCGCGCACGATGATCCCCAGCTCGGCGAGCTTCTCACCGGCGATCGTCACCGCGAGGCGCCGGTCGAATACCCGGAAGATCCCCCACCGGGTGCGCGTCGGCTCGCGGCCCAGGAAGAAGTTGCGGGACACGCTCATGAGCGGGATCAGCGCCAGGTCCTGGTAGACGGTGGCGATGCCCCGATCGAGCGCATCGCGCGGCGAATCGAACACGACGGGCTCGGCGTCGACCCGGTAGGTCCCCAGGCTCGGCGGGTGGACGCCGGCCAGGATCTTGATCAGCGTGGACTTTCCGGCGCCGTTGTCGCCGAGCAGACAGTGCACCTCGCCGCGGCGCAGGCGCAGCGTGACGTCGTTCAGCGCGACGACACTGCCGAAGAACTTGCTGACGCCGTCGAGCTCGAGGATGTACTCCGACGATGGATCCGCGGCCATGTTCACCTCGGGCGCGTCACGCGGCGGCGCACCTGGTTATTGAACAGCACGGCGAGCAGGAGCATCAGGCCGAGGAACACGCGGTACCAGTCGGAGTTGAGGTTGGTGTACGTGATGCCGATCTGCACCACGCCGAAGATCAGCGCGCCGAAGCACGCGCCGATGACCGAGCCATGGCCGCCGGTGAGCAGGCTGCCGCCGATCACCGCGGCGATGATCGCCTCGAACTCCTTCTGCAGGCCGCGGTCGGCCGCCGCGGAGCCGACATCGCAGATCTGCAGCATGGCGAACAGCCAGGCGCACGCCGCGGTGAACATGAACAGCGAGACCTTCACGCGCTCGACCGGCACCCCCGCGTTCTTGGCGGCGGCGGCATCGCCGCCGACGGCGAAGATCCAGTTGCCGAACCGGGTCCGGGTCAGCCGGAACGAGCATGCGGCGGCGAGCACGGCCCACCAGATCAGCACCTTGGGAATGCCCCGCACCAGCGGCGTGCCGTCGTCGAGCGCGCGGATCCAGCCGCGCTGCGCCAGCCAGCCGAACAGGCCGTCGCCGAACGTTCCCGAGAACAGGAGCCGTGCGACCGGGTCGTGCTCCGCGAGGTCGCCGATGCCGCTGACGATGGTGCGATCGACGACGATGATCGAGAACGCCAGGGTCAGCCCGCGCAGGACGAACAGGAAGGCGAGCGTCACGATCAGCGACGGCAGCCCGGTACGGACGACGAGCTGACCGTTCACGAAGCCGAGCACGAGCGCGCAGGCCAGCGAGACCACCATCGAGAGCCAGACCGGCCAGCCGAAGTGGAGCGACGGGATCGCGGCCACCATGCCGGTGAACCCGATCATCGAGCCCATGGAGAGATCGAACTCGCCGGCGATCATGAGCAGGCATGCGCCGGC
>VBLP01000503.1:0-11223 GCA_005887925.1 Deltaproteobacteria bacterium
GAGCGCACCAGGTCGCGATGCGCCTGGATCTCTGACGATGCCCGCGCATGCCGAGCTGCTCGCCGCCGCGTGTGCCGCGGCCCGGGCCGCCAGCGAGCTCTTGCGCGACGTCCGCCCCGCGGAGATCCGCGGCAAGGGCAACCCGCGCGACCTGGTGACCGAGTGGGACCTGCGCTCGGAGGACGTGATCCGGCGCGTGCTCGCCGAGCGCACCCCCGGCGTGGCGGTGCTCGGCGAGGAGGCCGGGCAGGGCGCCGGCGCGGGCGACCATCCCGCGGGGATTCCCTCGGGCCAGGGTGTCGCGGGGCCCCTACCCCGCGATCGATCGATCGCCCTCGGTCTTCGCTGGCTGGTCGACCCGATCGACGGCACGGTGAACTTCGCACACGGCCTGCCGATCTGGTCGATCTCGATCGCGCTCGAGGACGCGGGCCGGATCCTCGCCGGCGTGGTCGCGGCACCCAAGCTCGGCTGGTGGTTCGAGGCCAGTCTGGGCGGCGGGGCGCGCGACGGCAGCGGCGCTGCGCTGCGCGTGAGCTCGATCGCGCGGCTCGATCATGCGCTGCTGGTCACCGGCTTCCCCTACGATCGCGCGACCCGGCCCGACAACAACTTCGCCGAGTGGGAGCACTTCCAGCGCCATGCCGGGGCGTGCCGGCGGCTCGGTGCGGCGTCGATCGATCTTTGCCTGGTCGCCCGCGGCTGGATGGACGGCTACTGGGAGCGGCACCTGAAGCCGTGGGACATCGCGGCGGGTTCCTTGATCGCGGCCGAGGCCGGCGCGACCGTGACGGACTGGGCGGGCGGGCCGGCCTCTGTCCACGAAGGGGCGGTCGTCGCGTCGAACGGTGCTATTCATGAGGAGCTCATCGCCGAGCTCGGCCGCGTCCACCGGCCGGCGAGCGGAGTCCTATGAAGCGCATCGTCGTCATCGCCCTGGTCGTTGCCGCGCCGTGGGCCGCCGCGCAGCCGGCACCGGGGACCGCGGGCTCACCACGTCCCGCAGATCCGGTGGATCCGTACGCCTCGCCGCGCGATGCCGCGACCCCGTCGCCGTTTCCGCGCCGCGTCGGGCTCGCCGACGTCACCGCGGTGCAGGGCCTGCTCGCGGTCCAGCACCTCGACGGCTGGCTGCTGTTCGACCGCGACGGCGAGAACCCGATCGCGGTCCGGCTGGTCGCGCCCGATGGCCACCCGACACGGCCGTGGTTCTACATGATCCCGGCGCGCGGCATGCCGGTCGCGCTGGTCCACTCCGCGGAGCTCCGCAGCTTCGATCACCTCGCCGGCACCAAGCTGACCTACCAGGGCTACCGCGATCTCGACAAGCAGCTGCGCGCGATGCTCAAGGGCGTCAAGTCGGTCGCGGTCGAGTACTCGGCCAAGGCCGCGGTGCCGAGCGTGTCGCGGGTCGACGCCGGCACGCTCGAGGTGATCCGCGCCGCCGGCGTGCAGGTCCGCTCGTCGGACACGCTGGTCCAGTTCACCAAGGCGATCTGGGGCGATGCCGGCCGCACCGCGCACTACGTCGCGGTCCACCACATCGTCGAGCTGCGCAGGGAGGCGCTCGCGTTCGTGGTCAAGCAGCTGCAGGGTGGCACGCCGGTCACCGAGTACGACGTCCAGCAGCGCATCGTGCACGGCATGGCGATGCGCGGCCTGGTCGGCGCGCCGCCGGTGGTCGCCGCCGGCGTCAACACCGCGGATCCGTACTACGTGCCGTCGGCCGACAAGTCGGCGGCGATCAAGCGCGGCGACCTGATCGTGATCTCGCTCGCCGCCAAGGTCGACAAGCCCGAGGGCATCTACGCGGTGCAGACCTGGTGCGCCGTCGCCGACCAGACCGTGCCCGAGCCGATCGCCAAGGCGTTCGAGACCGCGAGCCTGGCGCGCGACCAGGCGATGGCGCTGATCGGCGATCGCGCGCGCAAGCATCGCCCGGCGACCGGCGCCGAGGTCGACGACGTGACGCGCGCCTTCATCAAGAAGGCGGGCCTGGGCGATCGCGTCATGCACCGCACCGGGCACTCGATCGACAACGACCTGCAGGGCGGCGGCGCCGACCTCGACGACTTCGAGGTCAAGGACTCGCGCAACCTCACGCCCGGGACCGGCTTCACGATCGGACCGGGGCTGTACTTCCCCGGCCAGTTCGGCGTGCGCGCCGAGGTCTCGGTCTACCTGGCGCCGGGCGGCCCCGAGATCACGACGCCGGCGCAGGACGAGGTCGAAGCGCTCAAGCCGTAATGCAGCGCGATGACGTCACCGCAGTGATCCTCGCAGGCGGCAAGGCGACGCGGCTGGGTGGCGTCGACAAGCGCGAGCTGGTGGTCGGCGGGCGAACCATCTTCGAGCGCCAGGTCGAGGCGCTCGCGCCGTGCGTCGCCGAGATCATCGTGTCGTCGCCGCGCCCGGTCCCGGGCTACCGGACAGTCGCCGACGCGATGCCGGGCATCGGGCCGATCGCCGGCATCGCCGCGGGGCTGGCCGCCGCGACCACGCCGTGGCTGCTCGTGATCGCCGGCGACATGCCGTACATGCACCGCGCGTTCCTCGAGCTCCTGCTGTCACGCGGAGACACTGAATGCGATGCAGTCGGCATCCGGATCCGCGGGCTGCCGGAGCCTCTGTGCACGGCGCTGCGCGTCGCTGCCTGGCGGCCGGTCGTGGCGGCGCGGATCGCCGCCGGCCGCTTCAAGGCCTCGGCGCTCCTGACCGACGCGGCGCTGCATGTCCGCTGGATCGAGGAGCCCGAGGTCCGCGCGATCGATCCGGACCTGCGTGCGCTGCACAATGTCAACGCGCCCGAGGACCTGTGAATAACCCGTCGACGATCTGTGAATAACGCCCGGCGGCTGGTTGGCAGTTCACCGCACCGGGTTGGCAATCCACTCCGCGGCGAGCCAGGACCAGCGTGAGACACGCGACCTGCCGCGGCGCGCTGTGGCGCACGAGCGCAGGGTTCCCTCGACGTTCGGGGTTTTCATGCCAACGTGATTCCTGTATAGGTGCCGGTGATGCGTATCGGGGATCTCGCGATCGACGTGCCCGTGCTCCTGGCACCGATGGCCGCCGTCACCGATCTGCCGTTCCGGACGGTGTGCGAAGAATTCGGTGTCGGGCTCACGATCACCGAGTTCCTGTCGGCCCATGCGCTGTCGATCGGCGATCCCAAGACCTGCGGGAAGCTCACGGCGTCGCTCGACGGGCGGCGGTTCGGGGTGCAGATCTTCGGCCGCGAGCCGGCCGCGATGGAGGCCGCCGCGCGCCTCGCGGTCGCGATCGGCGCATCGCTCGTCGCTCGGCGCTGATGCGCGAGCCCGCGATCGCCCAGGAGCTCGTACGCGCGGTCGTCGCCGCGGTGCCGCCGAGCGTGCCGGTCACCGTGAAGCATCGCGCCGGGTGGACCCAGGACCACCGCAATGCCCCGGAGTTCGCGTGCGCCATGGTCGAGGCCGGCGCGAAGATGATCACCGTGCACGGCCGGACCCGCACCCAGGGGTTCTCCGGCAAGAGCGATCCGGACATCATCCGGCAGGTGCGCGACGCGCTGCCGGCGCACATCCCGCTCGTCGGCAACGGCGATGTCATCGACGTCGCCGGCTACGTCCGGCTGCGCGAGCAGACCGGCTGCGACGCCGTGATGATCGGCCGCGGCGCGCTGGGCAACCCGTGGCTGTTCGCGCGGCTGCGCGAGGTCACCGCCGGCCGGCCGGACCCCGGACCGCCCGGGCTCGTCGAGCGGCTCGCGGTGTTCCGCCGCCACGTCGACCTGATCGAGGCGCTCAAGCGCGGGCCGCGCATGCTGCACGAGGTCCGCAAGTCGTGCGCGTGGTACGCGCGCGGCCTGTACGGCTGCAACGCGCTGCGGCTGCGCGTGTGGGACGCGCCCGACGTCGCCGCGGCGCGCGCGCTGGTCGAGGACTACTTCGCCCAGCTGATCGAGCGCCAGCGCCGGCTCGGGCTCGCCCCCGAGAGCGAGCGCGGCGACATGGACCGGGAGTTTGCGGGGGATGAGGCGGCGTAGATGCTCCGCCCCACATTGAAGGCGGACGACTTCCTCGTCGCCGCGAGCGAGCCCATGCGCGCCGTCGTCGCCGCGGTCGAGCGGTACGCCGACGGCGACGCGCCGGTCCTGCTCTGCGGCGAGCACGGCACCGGCCGCGAGCTCGTCGCGCGGGTGCTCCACCGGCGCGGCCCGCGCAGCGCGTGCCGCTTCGTCGCGGTGCGGCCGACCTTCGAGGATGCGCCGACCAGCCCGAGCCCGGGCGGCTGCGGCCGGGACGACGACGCCTGCGAGCGGGCGCGGCGGGCGCTGCGCGCGGCGGCCGGCGGCACGCTGCTGGTCAAGGACGTGAGCGACCTGTCGGCGACCTCGCAGCGCACGCTGCGGCGCGCGATCCGCGACCGGCGCAGCACCGACGGCGCCGAGACGTTCGACGTCCAGGTCGTCGCGACCGCCGATCTCGACCTCGATCGCGCCGTCGACGCCGCGATCGTGTCGCCCGAGTTCTACCAGCTGTTCGCGGCGCGCCGGATCGACATCCCGCCGCTGCGCGACCGCGCCGCCGACCTGCCCGAGCTGTTCGAGCGCTGGATCAAGCACTACGCCGCCGAGGTCGGACGGTCCAGGCCGACCGTGTCGAGCCGGGCGTTCGCGCGCCTCGGCGCCTATCCGTGGCCGGGCAACGTCGCCGAGCTCAAGTCGATCGCGCGGCGGCTGGTCGTGCGCGTCACGCGGTCGCGGCTCGAGGCCGGCGACGTCGACGAGGTCCTGCCCGTCGTCGCCGAGCGCGTGCCGCTCGAGGACCTCGCGTTCGAGGACATGGTCAAGTCCAAGCTCGCCGGCCTGCTCGCGCGGATCGACGGCTATCCCGTCCACGATCTCTACGAGAAGGTGCTGGCGCGGGTCGAGCGGCCGCTGTTCGACCTCGTGCTCGCGCACACCGGCGGCAACCAGCTCAAGGCCGCCGAGATCCTCGGGCTCAACCGCAACACGCTGCGCAAGAAGCTGTCCGGGCTGGGTATCGAGCAGGCCAGGAAGCGCCCCGGCCGCGAGGACCGCGCCCTCGACGGCAAGTGACGATTCCACCGCGGGCTACGGCGCCGCGATCGGCCTGGTCGGGCGCGTCAGCAGGAAGCCGCGCGTGAACGCGGCCGCGGTCTCGCATGCGTACGCGGTCCAGTCGGGGTGACGCCTGTAGCCGACCACGTCGCTGATGCCGCGGATCGCGATGCCCACCACGAGGATGAACCGCGGTGCGAGATCGTCGAGCAGGTCACGCGCCGTGGCCTGCGCCTCGGTATTCCCTTGCTCGGCACAGCGAACCACAGCGACGGTGTATGCGTCGCCCCCGGGTAGCGCCAGGCGGAGGATGCGATAGCGGCGACGCTGGACATCGAGGTCGACGTTCCCGAAGCGGCGCAGGACGGCGATGTTCTCGTCCTCGCGGATCGTGACGATGCCAAAGTCGATCTTGCGATCACTCGCCGGCCGCGGCCTCGAGGGCCTGGACAGCGACGGTGGTAAGGACGTCGCCATCGCATGCCCGGCGGCAGGTGCCAGAGGATCGGCGAGACTGGCCAGCTATCACACGGCGAGCAGAGCCGGCTATTCATCGCCCGCGCGCGGCTGCAGCGCAGCGACGTGATCGTCCTCGACGAGAGCCTCGCCGCGCTCGATCCCCGAGACCATGGCGCAGACCCTGCGCTGCTTGGCCGCCCGCGCCCAGCCTCATCGTCGTCGCGCGCCCGTGACTACAGCGCGTCGCCGGTCGGCGGTTCGGGCAGCGGCGGGATCTTCGCGACCGGCTGGTTCGCGGCCGGCTCGCGCGACTCGTCCATGATCCGCGCGCCCTCCATCAAGAGGTGCGTCGTCGACACGTTGACCCGATCCGAGCCCTCGACCAGGCACATCACGAACTCGAACTCGCCGGCGCCCCAGGTCAGGAGGTAGTAGATGCACTCCGCGTCGACCGGCTCCTCGGCCTCGTCGAGCCGGGCGTGCACCACCTTGCCGTCGCGCACCAGCACCTGGGCCGACGGCCCGTTGGGCGCGCGGAGCTGGAGCAGCCCCGTCTTGCGCTCCATCTCGATCAGGATCAGCAGCGACGACAGGCCGACCTGCGACAGATCCCCCCGCAGCCCCGAGCCGCCCAGGTGCTCACGAGCGTCCTGCACCGCGGTCTGGGTGCGGCGCAGCGTCTTGGCGACCCGCAGATCGAGCTCCTCGAACCGGAACGGCTTGGTCACGTAGTCGTCCGCCCCGAGCCGGAACCCGCGGATGCGGTCGTCCTCCGACGACAGCGCCGTGAGAAAGATCACCGGCAACAGCGCCATCCCCTCGTGCGCGCGCAGGTTCCGCACCAGCGACCAGCCGTCCATCTTGGGCATCATCACGTCCGTGATCAGCAGGTCCGGCGTGCGGGCCAGCGCGCGGTGCAGCGCGTCCTCGCCGTCCACCGCGGTCTCGACGCTGTAGCCGCGCTTCTCGAGCACCGTGGCGACCATCCGCAAGATCCATGCATCATCGTCGGCGACCAGGACGTGCGGAGCCATCGCTGCCTGCACCCTAGCGTGCCTACCTTTACCCAGGCAACCGCTAGGCCGATCACCGGCCCGGGTGGTGTGCCGCCGCTGTAGTCGGACACACCCAAGGAGTTCGCGGTTCTGCCGAAACTGCGCTGCTGCTGGAAGCCGTGTTGCCAGGGTCACGCGATGTGGGGAAGGCTGCGATCCCCACGCAGCTGCCGATCGCAGCTCCGACGTCGGTGCCGCCGCCGGAGCACCATGCAGCATCGCCCGATCCATGTGACACTGTGCCGATGGTGCCCGGCGCGGAGCTCCGCGCGCGGCTCGCCGCGCTCCCCTTCCTCGTGCTCGCGATCCCCGGGCAGTGCAGCCTGGTGGCGCCGGCGTGGGACATCGCGGCCGTCGACCCATCCGCCATCGCCCCGAAGGTGCAGGAGCCGGTCGAGCCAGCGGCCCTCACCCGGCGCGACGAGCCCGTCGAGCGCTCCGCCATCACCGCCAAGCGCGAGCAGCCGGTCGAGCGGGTCGCGATCGCACCCCCCGCCGCCCCGCCGCTGCGGACGATCACCCTGCCCGAGGAGGTCGTGATCAAGGCCATGGACGCCGGCCATCCGCTCTTCCTGCGCTGCTGGGCTCGGGCGCTGCG
This sequence comes from Deltaproteobacteria bacterium, assembly GCA_005887925.1. Taxonomy (GTDB): domain Bacteria; phylum Myxococcota_A; class Polyangia; order Haliangiales; family Haliangiaceae; genus JABFXX01. Next base: position 7,178 of record VBLP01000503.1, read on the forward strand.
CAAGGAGCCCCTCCCGATCGCGAGCAAGGTCCGCCTGCACCTCGACCTCGACGAGCAAGGCCGGGTCACCGCCGCGTCGAGCGACAGCGAGTCCACCGAGCTATCGCGGTGCCTCGCCGTCGTCGCGCGCCAGCTGGCCTTCCCTGCGCCCGGCCAGCCGGCCGTCGTCGACGTGCCGCTGATGTTCCGCTGACGCGTTTATCATGCACCTGCGCACATGCTCATTTGCGCACCTGCGCTGGAGCGCGCTTCCGTAGCGAATCCGTGCCGTCAGCGCGGCTTGCTCGGCACATCGCGAGCGGAGATCGATCCGCACAGCCTCCAGCCCTCGAACGAGGCTTCGCAAGGCATCTGACGGGCCTCGATAGATCGCCTCTACTTTAGCTCCGAGGAATCCTCGAGCGGGAACCTGCGCAGAGCACCGGGTGGCCTGATGGAGAACGGGTCGGGCTGATCTTCCCTGAAATCCGGGAAAAAACCCAGGAAGGGGCCTCGGTGGGAGCGCTGGGCTGTGAGTGGACCGTGCAGGTCAGCCTGGTCAGCTATTGCGGGCCAGTCACAGGCCGGCCGCGTGGTCTCCCGAGGTCCGCCGCCGTCGCTGTGACGATGTCGACCGGCGGTGTCCGGCGTTCCGTCGTGACATGCCAGTCGGTGCTCGGATCGATCGTCGGGCTATTCCGAGGTCGCGGGGGCGGGGCCGGGGTGCTCGGCGGGTGGGTCGTCGACGACGCTGGTGGTGGTCCAGCCGGTCTTGCTGCGGACGGCGATCCGGCCGTCGGACAGGGCGACGACGGCGCGGCCGGTGCGATCGACGGCGACGCCGACGGCGGTGCCGGTGAGGCCGAGGGGGTCGCGGGTGAGCTTGCCGGCGCCGAGGGTCAGGAGCTCGAGGCCGGTGCGGCTGGTGCCGACGGCGACCAGGGCGTCGCCGGGGGCGGGGGCGGCGGGGCCGATCGCGAGGCCGGCGGGCCAGGCGGTGAGCTTGCCGGTGGTGAGGTCGAAGGCGCCGTGATCGACGAGGGCCCAGCGGTCGCTGATCAGATGAGGCCGGGCGGGGGCGGCCTTGATCGGCGCCAGCTTGCCGCCGGTGATGCGGAACACGCCGGTCTCGGTCGCGACGACGATCGCGCGGGCGCTGGCGCCGATCGCGATGATGTTGGCCGGCGCCTGGACGACGCGGGTCGGTTCGCCTCGCGTGAGCTGATCGAGCGCGAACAGCTGGCGGCCGACGGCGGCGAGGCTGCGGGTGCCGGCGCCGAGGGTGGCCTTGCCGCGCTGGACCAGCCGGATCGCCGACCAGCCGTTGCCGGCGAGGCGATAGACGACGCCGTCGCCGAGCGCGACGACGCTGTCGCCGGCGCGGCCGGCGGCGACGATCGGGGTGGCGGTCGAGCTCGCGAGCCGGTGTGCCCAGCCGCCCTTACCGTCGGGTTCGTAGACCTCGCCGTCGCGGCCGATCGCGATGGTGCGGCGGGCATCGTCGGCGGGGGCGGGGGCGAGGGCGGCGAGCTGGACCGCGGCGTGCGGCGCGGGGTCGGCTGCGTCGGCCGAGGCGACCGAAGGAGGGTGTCCGGGCGCCCAGGTGGCGGCGATCGCGGCGGCGACCGCCAGGCGCATCAGGGGGCGCTCTTCTTCGGCGCCATGAACGCGCAGGCCTTGAGCTCGTCGGGATTGGTGGCCTTGGCAGCGCATGCCACGGCCTCGCGATTCGATCCGCCCTGGCAGCGGCGGATCTCGCCTTGCAGGTCGGCGGTGGAGATCGCGTCCCCGGTGCCGAGCAGCTGCTGCATGTTGCGGATCGCCTTCTCGCAATCGTCGGCCGACGGCTTGTTGCAGGCGCCGCCGCCGAGCAGCGAGACGATCGAGACGACGACGACGGCTAGCAAGTGCTTCATGACCACTCCCTCGGAGACGATTCTACCAGGTGGCGCGCGGCGTCGAGATCTTGTTCGGTGTCGATCTCGCGCCAGCTGCCGGAGATGAGCACCGGATGAATCGGGATACCACTGTCGATCAGCTCTTGCCACAGGTCGGTCAAGTAGGCGTTGCGGTAGGCGGCTGCGCGCTGGAACGGCTGGTCCTCGCGGCCGTCGTAGCGGCGCGCCAGGGCGTCGAGCGTCCGCGCCACGGTCGCCGCGCCGCGCGCGCCGAGCTTGCACAGGCCGATGAACTCGCCGATGGCGTCGGCGGGCGGCAGCGCGCGCTTGCCGACCCGCGCGACGGTGCCGTCGGGCATGAGGTCGGAGACCTCGCCCTCGTCGAGCGGGTGCTGGGTCCGGCCCTCGTAGATCGCGCGGAACTCGCGGTCGATCACGAGCGCGATCTCGGCGCTCGAGGTGGCGGCGGCCTGCGCCACGGCCGGGGTGAAGAGGATGTCGCTGTACGAGATCAGGCACGGCTGGTCGAGGTAGCGCCGGGCGCACGCCAGCGACAGCAGCACGTTGTTGGTCTGCCACTGGGTATTGTCGACGAACTCGACACGCGGCACGAGCTGGCGGGCGAACGCTTCGAGCACGTCGCCGCGGTAGCCGCGGATCACGATCAGCTCCTCGATCCCGGCGGCGCGGAACGCGTGCCACACCCAGCCGAGGATCGGCCGAGCGCCGATCTGGACCATGCACTTGGGGTTGTCGTCGGTGTGTGGCCCGAGTCGCTTGCCGCGGCCGGCGGCGATCAGGATCGCGCGCCGGATCATGTGGCCTCGGGGCGGCCGGGCGCGGCGGGGGCTCCAACTTCCACGCTCGGCGTTCGCCGATCGAACCGGCCGAGCCGCAGCGCGATCGCGGCGAAGCTCTTGGCGAGGTAGAGCGCGTTCACGGCGGCGTAGGCCCAGAAGTAGACGTCGATCCGGTTGGCCAGCGCGCAGATCCAGAGGTATTGCGGATAGTGAACGACGACGCGGGCCGCCCACTCGACGGCGTTGAGCACGGTGCCGAGCGCGCCGCGCCGCGCGCCGAGCTGGGCGGGCTGGCCGTCGGCGGTCGGCGGAGGCGCGCCGTACTCGGGGCGGCGCATGAACGAGGTCAGCGAGATCCCCGAGGCGAGGCAGAACAGCCCGGCGAGCCCGACGAGCAGGAGCCGGACGTCGCCGGTGTCGCGCCACAGCCGCACGGCGACCGCGCCGTACAGCAGCATCGCCTTGAGCTCGTCGATCAGGAAGTCGAGCAGGTGGCCGAGCGACGACGCGGTCCTGCGCAGCCGGGCGAGCTGGCCGTCGGCGCAGTCGAGGACGAACGACAGCTCGAACACGGCGGCCGTGGCGATCAGCCACGCGTGGCCGGGCAGCAGCGCGAACATCGCGCACGCCGCCGCGGCGATCAACCCCGACAGGAACGTCAGCTGGTTGGGCGTGATCGGCGTGCCGCGCAGCGCGTAGACGACCACGGCCGCCGGGGGGCGCGCGACCCACTCGGTGAACCAGTTGATGTCGCGCTGCTTCTTCGATGCGCGATAGATACCGACGATTTCGGACCACATCGCCGTCGGCACCTTACCAGCTTGGTGGCAAGCTTGCGCCATGGCGCGCCGGATGTCGCTCGCGATCGGGATCCTGGCGATCGCCGGCGCGGGACACCCGGCCTGGGCCGATCCGGCGCTCGATCGGCTCGAGACCGCCCTGCCGCCGGGCTGGTCGCTGCTCGCCACCGGCTCGGAGATGGTGATCCGCCACGATCTGCCGTGCTATGTGACCAGGGCGCGCCACGAGAATGCGCCGGCGAACGAGGTGAAGGCGGCTGCAGCCGGAGGCGGCCCGCTGGTGACGATCGAGCTGCGCTACCGGATCGAGCCGCGGTGGACGCCGCAGCAGGCCGCCGCCGCCAGGGCCGCCAACGACCAGATCGCGGGCGAGCTGCGCGCGCTCGCGGCCCGGTACCGCATCGACGCGATCCGCACCAGCAAGGGCAGGCCGCTGCCGGCCAACGCCGATGAGCAGGCGCGGCTCGCGGCCTACGAAGCGGGGCGCGCCCGGCTCGCCGCGCGGCTGGTCAAGCTGCCGCGCTGCACGCTCGGCTCGTCGAGCGTGTTCGACGGCGAGGACACCTACG
>VBLP01000503.1:11232-12253 GCA_005887925.1 Deltaproteobacteria bacterium
CATCGCATCATCGAGCTGGTCAAGCAGTACTGCCGCTAGCGGCGCGCTCGGCGAGCGGCCTGCGGCCGATCACGAGGTTAGTCGGCATCGCGGCCTTGCCCTTGACCTCGCTCAGCGGGCGCTTCTCGCACGGAAAGCCGCCGGCGACGAGCTGGTAGGTCGCCTCCGAGACGTGGATCCGGCTCGGCGAGCCGGTCAACTCCACCCGCGGAGCGGCGCCGGCGGTGCATGGATCGGCCGGCCGTGACATCCTTGCGCCATGCGGCTGCTCGTGGTCGTCGCGCTGGCCGCCTGCGGCAGCCGGGCGGCAACGAGCGGGCTCGTGCCGTCGAGCGCGCGGCTCGCGGCGCCGGCGGCGATCGATCCGTCGATCCGCGGCGCGGACTACCTGACCGAGGTCGCGGCGCAGCTCCAGCCGCGGTGGGCCGTGTTCCTCGAGGACTGCCGGCTCCGGCTGCCGGCGAGCCACCCGCTCAACGCGATGACCCTGTCGGCGACGTTCGATCTCGCGATCGGCCCGGACGGCAAGATCGTCGCGCAGCGCCAGGTCGCGTCGAGCGGCAACGGCGACTTCGACACCGCGGTCGCCGATGTGCTGGCCGACGCTTCGCCGCTGCCGCCGCCGCCGGGCGACCTGGTGTCCGACGACGAGCTGGTGCACCTGCGCTGGCTGTTCGCGCGCGACCGCCGCCAGGCCGGCCCGGCGACCGCGCGGGTGCGCAGCATCGAGCTGCCGCTCGCCACCGCGGTCGATAGCCTGCTCGAGCGCGGCGAGCTCGCGCGCGCGGCCCGCCGGGTCGCCGGCGCTCCCGACACGCCGGAGCGCACCGCCGCGACCGCGCGCGTGCTGATCGCGGCGCTGCGCGAGGCGCTCGACGGCCCCGACGGCGCGGCCCGGCGCACCGCGATCGAGGCCTGCGGCGGGGCCCGGGTCGCCGAGCTGGTCGGCGACGTGCGCGCCCGGCTCGCCGCGACCACCGATCCCGAGCTCCGGCTGGCCGCGATCGTCGCCGCCGGTGCG
>VBLP01000502.1:0-3832 GCA_005887925.1 Deltaproteobacteria bacterium
GAACGTGACCGTATCGCCCGCCTCGACCGTGAACGTGGCGCCGGAGTCGACGACCAGCGGCTGCGTGACGCGCCAGCGGAAGCCGAGCCGGGGCAGCGTGTCGGAAACGGCGAGCGTGCCACCGTGCAGCAGCAGCGTATCGGCGACGTTGCCCGCGAGATTGTTGACACCGGCGTCGAACTGGGGCAGCACGTCAGCCGGCAGATCGACGGCGTAATGATTGCCGGTGATCGTGTTGCCGCTAATGACGTCCTGCGCGTTATGCGGGCCGCGCAGCACGAGCCCCGTGGCCGCGGCGTTCCGGATCGTATTGTCCCGAACGCGGATCCCTTGCGGCGGCGCCCGCTTCACCACGATGCCGTAGAAGTGGCTGGAATCGCTGACGACCGAGTCGATGGCGAACGGCGCGGTGCCGGTGGGCGCGTCAACCCATAACGCCGAGTTCAGAACCTCGGGGAGCCCGGTCGTCTTCACGATACAGTTCTGGCAGATCTGGCCAAGCTGCGGCTGGTAGCCGCCGCCGACGAGCCGCATGTGCCGTACGAACGGCGTCCCGCTCTGCGCGCCGAGGAACAGCCCTTGCCACCCCGGCCGCCCGAGACGATGGCGCAGCACGACGGGATTCGCGGCCGTGCCGAGCGACGTGAGGTTCGCGCTCAGGCCGCTCGAACCGCCGCTCGAATCGGCGAAGTCGCCGACGCTGAGCGCCGCTGCTGTGTCGAATGCCATCACCAGGCCGGTATCGAGCGAAACGTCCACGCCACTCGGCGACCACACGCTGAGGAATCCGGTGACGAGATAGGGAGCGGGCTGCCGGAAGATCGTGAACGCCCCACCCGGCACGCCGGCGCCCACGGCCCCCGAATCGATGGCGACGACGATCGTATCACCGATTCCGCCTGAGCCGTTGCCGGCGATCGAGTCTTGCCGTCCGAAGCCGGGCAGCTGCCGGCCGAAGAGCTGCACGCTGCCGCCCGCATTGCCGGTGAACTTGTTGGCGACCGCGCCCGCCAGGCCCACTGACCCGTTCCCAAAGATCAGGCCGAGCTGGCGCCCGTGACGGTGTCGATCTCGCTGCGGTGCACGTGCACGGTGCCGGCGGCGTGATGAACGCCGGCGTGGATGCACTGCCGGATGTGCACGCTGTCGAGATCGATGCTGGCGCCCGGATCGACGAGCAGGATGCACGACTCGTCGATGAGATTCGGACGAGTGCCGCCGGCGTACTCGATGTCCACGTTCCGCCAGGCGAGCGGCGCTCCCGTCTTCTGGACCTCGAGACCCTTCCAGAACCCTGCCGCGGGCGTCCCGGTGTTCGCCGTCAGACGAATACGCCCCGGCGTGCCGAGCATCGCCAGCGAGCCGGGCTGGCCGAGCGTCGTATCACCGATCTGGAGGCCGGCGCCCGCGTCGAACTTCACCGTCGCGCCGTCTTCGATCGTGAGCGTCGCGCCGTTCACGACCCTCAGGTAGCCGCTGACGATGTGCGGACTGGCGATCGCACTCCACGTCTGGCTGGTCGTGATGTCGGTCGCGTGGGTGGTCGACAGCGCGATCGTGACGATCCGGAGGCTCGTGGCGGTCCACACCGTGTCGAGCTGGACGCCGCCGCCGAGCAGCAGGCCGTTCAGCGTGGGGAGCGTGCCCGTCCGCGAGGGGAACGTCAGCACCGTGAAGGTGTCGCCGAGCGCGGGCGTGAAGCCGTTGACGAGCGTGACGCGCAGGGCGCCGTTCAGCGTCACCGTGCCGGCGCTGTCGACCAGGCGGTCGTACTGGGTGCCGACCGTCGTGCCGCCCAGCTCGACGTTCAGGACGCCGCCGGAGCCTTGCGTATAGTTGCCGACGATCTTGAGGACGCCGGTCGCACCCGCGCCGGTGCCCGGGTTGATCGCCCCGGCATTCGTGAACGGCACGCCGGTGACCTTGAAGATGCCGCCGCCCTGCACTGTGCCGCCCGCCGCGTTCGTGAAGCTCGCGCCCGCGCCGCTGATGGTGAGCGTGCCGCTCGCGATCGTCCAGGTACCGCTGTTCTGATGCGCCGCGGACGCCTTGTTGATCGTGGTCGTCTGGGCCACGGGTATGGCTGCGATAAACGTGCCCTGGTTATCGAACGTGGCGTTAAACGTGCGCGTGCCGCCTGCGCCGGTGTCCGCCCGGATCACGCCGCCCGCCGCGTTGACGAGGGTCCCCGCGGTGACGTTCAGCGTCGCGCCGAAGGTGCCCAAGGTGTCGGTCAGGGCGATCGTCCCGGTGTTCGTGAACGCGCTGGCAACCGTCAGATTGCCCGCGCCCAGCGAGTTGTTCCCCTGGACGCGCAACGTCGCGCCGGCCGCGTTCGTGACGCTGCCGTTGATGCTCCCCGTGCCGCTGACCGTGACGGCGCCCTGGTTGACGAACGGCGCGTTGATGACGCTCGACGCCGGGTTCAACACTGTGCTCGTCGCCACGGTGAGCGTGCCCGTCCCGCTCCAGGTCGTGCTGGTCATGCTGAGCGCCGCGGACGCGGTGCTGAAATCGTGCGCCGCCGAGACCGACGTGGCCGAGAGTACGAGCCGGCCGCCGCTGATCGTGCCGCTGTCGTAGACGAACGAGCCACTCGAGACCAAGACCGTGTCGCCGCTCGCGATCGTGAGCGTGCCGAGCTGCTTGAAGGTCGGCGTCGTGCCCGACTGCTGGATCGTGAGCTTGCCGCCGTTCACGTCGATGGTGCCGCGGTTCACGTGCGCCGCGGCCGTCTTGCTGAGCGTCGTGGTGTGGCGCACGGTCAGCGTGCCTTCGTTGTCGAGCTGGGCGTCGAGCGTCCGGATCCCCCTTGCGCCCGTATCGGCGCGAATCGTCGCAGCAACGGCGTTGGTCAGCGTGCCGTTCGTCACGTGCAGCACCGCGCCGAACGAACCGAGCGTATCCGTCAGCACGATCGTGCCGTCGTTGCTGAAGCCGTTCAACGCCGTCAGGTTCGCCGTGCCGAGGGAGTTGTCACCCACGAGCCGCAGCGTCGCCGCACTCGCATTGGTCACTGAATCGTTGAACGCGCCGGTCCCGTGGACGTCGAGGGCGCCCTGGTTGACGAGCCGCGAGTTGATCGTGCTCGATTTCAGGTTGAGCAGAGTGGCGGCAGCTACCGTCAACTTGCCGCTGCCGCCCCACGTCGCGGTCGTCAGCGTCAGCCCGGTCGTCGCCGTGCTGAAGTCCTGAGACGCCGCGACCGTCGCTCCCGAGATCGCCAGCGTGCCGCTGCCGATCGCGATGGTCCCGCTCGTGGTGAGGCTCGGCGTCGTACCGCCCTGCTGCAGCGTCAGGTCGGCGCCGCTCACGTTGATCGTTCCGCCGTTCACTTGTGCCGCGCCGGCCCGGTTGATCGTCAGCGCCTTGCCGAGCGTCACGGTACCCTGGTTGTTCAGCTCAGCGCCAAGCGTGCGCGTGCCGCCCGCGCCGACCTGCGCGTCGATCGTGCCGCCGGCCGCGTTGGTGAGGGTTCCGCTCGGCATGTTCAGCACCGCGCCGAACGAGCCCAGCGTGTCCGTCAGGACAATCGCACCATTGTTCGTGAAGCTCGAGGCGATCGTCAGGTTCGAGGTGCCCAGCGAGTTGTCACCCTGAATCCGCAGCGTCGCCCCGCTGACGTTGGTCAGCGCGGCGTTGATGCTGTTGGTGCCGTGGACGTCGAACAGCCCCTGGTTTGCGACGGGCGCGTTGATGGTGCTCGATTTCACGAGCAACGCCGTGCCGGGATCCACGGTGAGCGTCCCCGTTCCGCCCACCGTCTCGGTGGTGAGGCTGAACGGAACGGTCGCGGTGCTCAGGCTCTGCGTCAGCGTGAGGGACCCGCTCG
>VBLP01000502.1:3975-8179 GCA_005887925.1 Deltaproteobacteria bacterium
TCGTATGTGCGGCCGATGCCTTGTTCAGCGTCAGCGCGTGATTGATCGTCAGCGTGCCCTGGTTGTTGAGCGCGGCGTTCAACGACCGCGTCCCGCCGGCCCCGACGTCGGACAGGATCGTCCCGCCGGCGGCGTTATCGAGGGCTCCCGCCGTGACCGCGAAGACCGCACCGAACGATCCCAAAGTATCGGTGAGGACGATCGTGCCGTCGTTCGTGAAGCCGTTGGCGACGGTCAGATTTCCGGTGCCGAGTGAGTTGTTGCCCTGCACGCGCAAGGTGGCGCCGGCGGCGTTGGTCACTGCGCCGTTCAGGTTGCTGGTGCCGGTCACCGTGAGCGTGGCCTGGTTCACCAGCGCTGCATTGATCGTCGTCGTGCCAATCGTCAGCCCCGTGCTCGGCGCGATCGTCAGCGTACCCGTGCCGCCCCACGTGACGGTCGCCAGTTTCAGCGCCGTTGTCGCCGTCGAGAAGGTCTGCGCTGCATTGACCGTGGCGCCCGAAATGTTCAACACGCCGCCGCTGATCGTTCCGCCGCTGTAGGCGAACGTGCCGCCCGAGATCACGACCGTGTCGCCCGTCCCGATCGGAATTGACCCTGTGGTCGTGAAGCTGGGGCTGACGCCCGACTGCTGGATCGTCAGCTTGGCGTTCACGTTGATCGTGCCGCCGTTGCTGTGCACGGCCGATGCCTTCGTCAGCGCGAGCGGCTGGCTGACGGCGAGTGTGCCCTGATTGTTCAGCTGCGCGTCGAGCGTCCGCGTGCCGTTGGCGCCGACTCGGGAGTCGATGAGCGCACCCGCCGCGTTCGTGAGCGTCCCGCTCGTGACATGCAGGAGTGCCCCGAACGATCCGAGTGTGTCGTTGAGGGTGATCGTGCCATTGTTCGTGAATCCCGAGGCGATCGTCAGATTGCCGGCGCCGAAAGTGCTGTTGCCCTGGACTCGCATGAGCGAGGCGGCGCCGGTCGAGACGGTGCCGTTCAGCGCCGATCCGCCTTCGATGAAGAGGGCGCTCTGGTTGACCCATCCGGCGTTGATCGCGCTCGTGCGCGCCGTCACCTGACCGGCGTTGGTGGCGGTGCCCGGTCCGTTCACCGTCGAGCTCGCGAGTGAGACGACGCCGTTCGCGTTGATCTGACTGCCCGCCGCAAGCCCCAGTGTCTTGTTCGACAGCGCGAGGGTCTGCGTGCCGCTCGAACCGCCGAGCTGCAGGCCACCGATCGTGTCGCTGACGTCGAACGTCACGGTATAGGTGCCGGGCAGCGTGATCAGGGCAATGTCGGCCGGTCCGGGGATGACGCCGCCATTCCAGTTCGCCGGATTGCTCCAGTTACCGCCCGCCGCGTTGGCCCAGGCGATCGTGCCTGCAGCGGCGAGCATGTCGAACGCGGCACTCGTGCCGGTGAGGCTGCCCGCCGACGCGGTCAGGGTGTAGCCGACCCCGGGCTGATCGATCTGCAGATCGTTGAATGTCGCGACACCGGCCACGGCGTTGTGAGACAGCGTGCCGGTCAGCAGGCCTGAGCTGGGATTGGTGCCGATCGCGATGGTGACCGAGCCGGTGAAGGCCGGCGTCGTGTTGCCGAACACGTCGCGCGCGGTGACTTCCACCGCCGGCGCGATCGCCGAGCCAAGGAAGGAAGGACTCGGCTGCACGGTGAACGCGAGACGCGAGGCGGCGCCGGGCTTCACGGTCACGAGCGGCGGAGTGCTGCTGACGGCAGTGCCGTTGACGGTGGCGCCGATCGTCGTCGCCGTTCCGGCCGCAAGACCGGTGAAGCTGGCCGTGTAGACGCCGTTGCCGCTGTCCGCGCTCGTGCCGATCGATCCGCTGCTGCTCCCGCCGGACGCACTGAACACCACCACGTCGCCGCCGATCGTCAGCAGGTTTCCGGCGGCATCCTTCGCGCGCAGCCGCAATGTGACAATGGCGCCCGACGCGATCGTGTCGGTCGATGTGGTCAAGACCGACGTGACCGGCGAAATCGCGCCCGGTATGACGGCGACGGTCGGCAGCGGGGTCGTGACCGGACTGCCGCCGATCGTCGCCCCGATGGTCGTCTGAGTTCCTGCCAAGATTCCGGTGAACGTCGCCGTGTAGACGCCGTTGCCGCTGTCAGCGCTCGCGCTGATCGCGCCGGTACTCACACCGCCGGAGTGGGAGAAGACAACCGTTGCGCCGCCGGCGGTCAGATTGTTTCCCGACGCGTCCTTCGCCTGCAAGCGCAGTTTGACGACGGCGCCCGACGCGATGGTGTCGGCACCGACCGTGAGCACGGAGGTTACTGGTGACGCCGCACCGGCGGTCACAGTGATCGTAGGCAGCGTCGAAGTCACCGCGCCGGCGCCGATCGTCGCGTGCACCGTCGTCTTGGTGCCGGCGGCAACGGCCGTGAAGATCGCCGTGTACGTGCCGTTGGCGTGGTCCGTCGTCGGACCGACGCTGCCGCCGCTCGTGCCGCCAGTCACCGTGAACGCGACCGTCGACCCGCCCGCCGTCAACGCGTTACCCGCGGCATCGCGCGCTTGCAGCGTCAGCGTCGCCGTGCCGCCCGAGCCGATCGTGTCGTTGGACACGGTGATGACCGATGTGGCGGCCGAGATCACGCCCGGTGTCACGGCGACCGTCGGCGGCGTCGAAGCGACCGGCGCCGAGTTGATCGTCGCGCCGACCGTCGTCGCCGTTCCGGCAAGAACGCCGGTGAACGTCGCCGTGTAGGTGCCGTTGCCGTTGTCGGTCGCCGGCGCCGGCGCAATCGTGCCGGTGCTCGATCCGCCGGTCACACCGAAGACGACCGTCGCGCCGCCCGCGGTCATGTTGTTCCCGGCGCCGTCCTTCCCCTGCAGGGTGAGCGTGACCGTGCTGCCCGACTGCACCGTCCCGCTCGATACCGTGATGACGGACTGCGTCGGGGAAATCGCGCCCGACGTCGCGTTGGCGCTCACATTCAACGCGGGGACGCTCGGGAACGCGGGCAATGTGATCTGGAACGATTGGGCGCCGAGCGCCGAGCCAAGCACGCCAGAAACGCTCGCGTGCCCCAGGCTGTCGGCGGTCACGGTCGTATCAGCGGGTGCGCCGCCGGTCGGCCCACGGAAGCGCACGACTGCCCCCGCCACGGGGAAATTGTCGGCCGCGCGAACCTCAACCTGGAGTGGGATGATGAGCGGCTGGCCGATGATGCCGCTCTGACTGCCGCCGGCGACGAGGACCATCTGCGATGGAACGGGTTGGAACGTCGCCGTCACCGAGTCCTTACTGCCGCCGGGGGTATGGGCGATGACCCAGACGTTGGTCCGCGACGCGGGCGCGCGCAGCGATCCCAGGCTGTTGATGTGGGCTACGCTTGAATCGCTGGTGCTCCATGAGACATAAAACTGCGGCACCACCGTGCCGCCCTGGAACGCCTGGACCCGAAGGCGCAGCGAATCGCCGAAATAGATGAAGGGGGTGCGCGGCGAGATCGCGATGCTGTCGAGCCCGGCTCCCGGTCCCACGTACGTCGCGACCGGGATTTCGGTCGGCGCCGACGCGAGCCCGGCGGAGACTTCGACGGGAGCGGTGCCCTGAAACAGGGGCACGACTCCCGAGAGCGCCACAATCGAGACCAACACCGTTTCCGGCGAGGTGACGATCGGAACGCGGAGGTCGAGATCGAGCTCCCGGGCGTCGGGCGGCAGAGCGACCGTCGTGTCGGCGACGGTGTCGGCGACGGGCCGGACGACCACGAATCGGACCCGGTCGATGGCGAGGCCGAATGACGCGAGCCCGGAATACGAGGGGAAGATCGGCGCGACCGCGACGCGGGCGTAGTGCAGACCCGGGTCCATCCCGTCCCGGCAGGTAGCAGTCGCGAAAAGAAGGCCCAACGCAAGGAGTGCGCGGACCTTGAAAAACCGGACGAACAACGGCTCTTGTCGGGACTTCACAGCCTGCGAATTGGCCTCCGTCCAGACAACGGGGCAAGGCGGTATCTTTTGCGGTTATGCGCACTGCACGCCGCACACACGGCTTCACTGAATCGGTGATTCGTGGGATGACCCGCCTCGCCAACGAGCACGGGGCCATCAACCTGGCCCAGGGCTTCCCGAACTTCCCTTGTCCCGACGTCCTAAAAGACGCCGCGGCCCGCGCGATCCGTGATGACGTCAACCAGTACGCCATCACCTGGGGTGCTGCCCGGCTTCGGAACGCGTTGGCCG
>VBLP01000501.1:0-1391 GCA_005887925.1 Deltaproteobacteria bacterium
GCCCGTGCCTCGTAGATACCCGGCGCACGCCGGCGGATGACATCGACCGCGCAGCCGGCCTCCGGTGCGAAACGCTCGCACTGCGCGACGACCTCGACGAGGCCGCCCGCTGCCTCGAGAATCAGGCGGGTCTCGGGCTCGGTCATCGGCACGATGCCGCAGTCGAGGAGCACAGTCGCCACGGCAGATGGCGTTGGACCCAGATATCCTCACGCTCTCCGGCTCGTTCGCTTGGCGGGCTTCATCGTGACTACCGGAGAGTGGCGTGACGCATCCCCATCCCGCTGGACGAGATGCGTAGCCATCACCGGAGCTGGTCACTCAACGCACAGGTCGGTGCCCCGACCTGTTGCCGATCTCTTGCGCAGCCACCGGATGACCCCCCACGAGGTTGTCTCCTCGTCGCACTTCTGCAACAGGGCATCCGTTTCCTTGGCGGCGAAGGTGCGCTACGCTCGGCTTGTGAACCACGTGGCCCCTCGTGAGGACGGACGGGAAAGTGTTTGCCGACGGAACAACTCTGACGCCAGAGCGTATGATTCGTGACCCGCGGCTCCTTCGCTCATCCAAGACTGAAATCACGCGCGAGACAGAGCGAGCTCTGGGGATCGGCGACAGCCTGTACTTCTACGTTGGCCACGCGTGCCCAGAGTTCGGGCAGATCGTGCTCGTCTACGCACCCGAATGGTCGACCTTCGAGCTTGGTGGAGCAACCCCCTTCGACACAGGAGGACTTCGGCTGGGGTATGTGAACGGATCCGGAACTGAAGATGCAGTTTCTTATTGCAAGAATCACAGAGTGGACCTCCCAAAATGGGTAGACGAGTTCACCACATACATCGCGACTTACTTCTCGACGACAAGCGCGTATGTGCTCGGAGAACGTGCACGAATCGATGATTCGACTGGTCGGCTGCTTCATCCCAAGAACACTCGAAGAGCCTGGACCTGGGAACTTCAAGTCGAGGCGGACCACGACGTATTGGCAAACCTGAAGCTGCTCTGCGTACAACCGGAGGTCTCCGAAGCCATTCGACGGGTGCTTCGGACGTTACCGGAGGACGAAGCCGCCGTGTGGGTCGACCTGCTGTCGTCTCCTGCGTTCCGTGTTGCTCCAGCCGGCGCAGAAGCGCCGGTCGTGTGCGGCATGGCCGAAGAGGTCATTTCGACATGGCTATGACCTGGCGTCCAGCAGAGATCTCGGTCGTCGGCTTTTGCGGGCTACCGATCTCTGCGGCAACGGCGATGGTGGCTCCCGTGTTCGAGAGTCCCGCGGGACGCTATTTGACTGGGGACCCCGATTCCGTTGTCCCACCGCGGACCTTCATGGACCGGGAGGAGCTCGAGCGCAATCGAGAAGCGGGCTATCTGACCTTGACCAACAATAACTG
>VBLP01000501.1:1586-19187 GCA_005887925.1 Deltaproteobacteria bacterium
CCGCCCGAGCACAAGCAGCTCCGCATTGATTCCTTCATCGCGCTTGTCGCAAGCCATCACGTTCGCAAACATCCAACGGAACGCCTCTATCGGGAAATGAAGCTCGATTTCGACGATGCCACAATAGCCGAGATTCGTCGCCGCTCGGAAGCGAAAGCAGCTGGTGTTCGCCCCTATCCGGACGAATTGCCGCAAGGCGTGTCGAGCGCAAGATCTGGATCGGACAGTATTGTCGAGAACAGCCAAGATGCCGCGCTATGGATGAGTCTGACGTCTGGGCAACGATCGGAGCTCGCCATGATCGTGGATGGAAAATTGACCAGCGGCATCGTCCTAGATCTTGCTGAGGAATCTAGCCAGCTCCCGTAGCGGAGTGGGTATCCGAATGTCGGCGCCGCGCGGATCTCGACCGGGCAGCTCTGCCAGCTGCTCGGCATCGAGCAACACCACGCGCCGGCCGGGCCCCGAGCCCGAGCTGGTATGGGGCTCCGCAGGGTCCCGGCAGGCTCCTGGTCGCTATCCCGAGCCTTCCAGGGCCATCCGCGGCTCCGTCTTCAGCCCCCGATCCTGGCGGCGCCGAATCGTGCCCAGGCTCTCAGTAGCCGCTCAGCGCGGCGAAGCGGTCGCGATGGTAAGCAGCATCACCGAAGGTCATCTCGCAGACGCGGGCGCGCTTGAGGAAGAACCCGATGTCGTGCTCGTCGGTCATGCCGATGCCACCGTGCATCTGGATCGCCTCGTTGGCGATCAGGCAGTAGGCGTCCGACAGCCGCGCCTTGGCGAGCGACACCAGCGGCGCCGCGTCGGGTGCCTGGGCATCGAGCGCCCGCGCCGCCGCCATCACCGCCGAGCGCGACAGCTCGAGCTCGATGTAGAGCCGCGCCGCGCGATGCTTGAGCGCCTGGAAGCTGCCGATCGCGACCCCGAACTGCCGGCGATCGCGCAGGTAGGCGAGCGTGCGGTCGAGCGACTCGGCCATGCCGCCGAGCATCTCGCCGGTGAGCGCCACGGTGGCCTCGTCGATCACGCGGCCGAGCAGGTCGAGGCCGTCGCCGGGGCGGCCGAGCACGTCGCCGGGCGCGACCTCGACGTCGGCGAAGGTCAGCTGTGCGACGTTGAGCGAGTCGATGCGATGCTGCCGCACGCTGGTGACACCGCGCGCCGCGGCCGGCACCAGGAACAGCGTGATGCCCGCGCGATCGCCGTCGGCGCCTGCGGTGCGCGCCGCCACGACGTAGGCATCGGCGAGGTGGCCGCCCCAGACCTGGGCCGCCTCGCCGGTCAGCCGGAAGCCGTCGCCGGCCTCGGTCGCGCGCACCGGCACGCGGGTCAGATCGAACCGGCCGCGGCGCCCGGCGTGCGCGAGGGCGAGGACCTTCTCGCCGCGGATCGCGGGAGGCAGCCAGCTCGCCTTGTGCTGCGCGGTGCCGCCGAGCGCGACGGCGCGCCCGGCCAGCGCGATCGCGGGGATCAGCGGCTCGGGAGCCAGCCCGCGCCCCATCGCCTCGGTCACCAGCACGAGCTCGGCCAGGCCCATGCCGAGCCCACCATCCTGTTCCGTGAAGGGAATCGCGGTCCAGCCCAGCTCGGCCATCCTGGCATAGCGATCGAGCGCATAGCCGCGCTCGTCGCGGGCATCGCGCAGGGCGCGCAGCCGGGCGATCGGCGAGCCACTCGAGACGAACTCGTGCGCGGTGCGCGCCAGGAGCGTCTGGTCTTCGGTCAGTGCGAGCTGCATGGTGGGTCCTAGTCAGGGAGGGCGAGCACGTGCTTGGCGATGATGTTGAGCTGGATCTCGCTGGTGCCGCCTTCGATCGTGTTGCCGCGTGAGCGCAGCCAGTCGCGGGTCTGCGTCAGCTCGCGCTCGTCGAAGCCCGCCCCTTCCCAGCCCAGGCACTGCGGCCCGCGCAGCGCGAGCATCAGCTCGTGCCGGCGCTGGTTGAGCTCGGTGCCGTAGATCTTGAAGATCGATGACTCCGGCCCCGGCTTGTGGCCGGCCTTGACGCTGTCGGCCGCGCGCTGCGTCGTCAACGCGAAGCAGCGCTCGTCCATCGTGAGCTGCGCGACGCGATCGCGCAGCACCGGATCGGCGATCCGCCCGTCGCGCACGCCGAGGTAGTCGTGCGCCAGCTCGACGGCCGGGTTGCCGGCTGCCTGGTTGCGCGCGCGGCTGCCGGTGCCGAACACGTCGCCGATCATCGTGCGCTCGTGGCCGAGCAGCGCCTTGGCCACCGTCCAGCCGTTGCCGACGCCGTGGATGATGTCGCGCGTGCGGGCGCGCGCGTCGCTGAAGAACGTCTCGCAGAACGGCGACGCGCCGCTGATCAGGCGGATCGGCCGGACCTCGACACCGGGCTGCGCCATGTCGAGCAGCAGGAAGGTGATGCCCTCCTGCTTCTTGCCGCCGGTGTCGGTGCGGAAGATCCCGAACATCCAGTCGGCCTTGTCGGCGTAGCTGGTCCAGATCTTCTGGCCGTTGATGACGATGTCGTCGCCGGCGATCCGCGCCGAGGCCGCCAGCGAGGCCAGGTCGCTGCCGGCGTTGGGCTCGGAGTAGCCCTGGGCCCAGCGGATCTCGCCGCGCACGATCCCGGGCAGGTGCTCGCGCCGCTGGTCCTCGGTGCCGAACTGGAGCAGCGTCGGGCCGATCATCGACAGCCCGAAGCCGATCAGCGGCAGCGGCAGGCGCAGCCGCCGCAGCTCGGCGAGCAGCACCTTGGCCTGTTCCTTGTCGAGCCCGCCGCCGCCGTACTCCTTCGGCCACGTCGGCGCCGTCAGCCCGCGCTCGGCCATCAGCTCGCAGTAGCGCCGGGACTGCGGGTGCGGTAGCTCGGGCTTGCGGCCACCCCAGTAGTCGGCGATGCCGGCGGGCGGCAGCTCGCCGAGCTGCCCGGCGAGCTCGCGCTCCAGGAACTCGGCCAGCTCGGCTCGAAAGCGCTCGATGTCGGTCATGTGGCTCTCCTGCGCGCGCGGGCGCGGTGATCGACCTCTCCGACATCGCATATCGAGCGCGGAGACGCTAGCCGCTCGCTCTGCGAAGTCGTGCACGACCGCGGCTGTCAGCTTTCCGTCGACCCGTGCGCCGGCCGCGCCGACCCTGCCGCTCCCTGCCGGGGATCTTGTCACGGATCGAACAGCGGCGCGCGAAAAACGCGCACTTGGCCTGCGGCACAGCGCTTGCGATACGACATCTGCCCTCATCCGCCCGCGTGTTTGAGAACCACGTGGTTCCTGAAGATGCGCCGGCCATGGTCGCGCGCGGGCTCTGGCGCCGCCGCTAGCGCGGTCACCGGCGCTCGCGCGCCGCGCGGTACTCGACCATCGCCGCCAGCGCCCGCGCGCAGCTCTGCATGCTGGTGAACAGCGGATAGCCGGCCTGGCTGAGCAGGCGGACGGTGTCGGCGTGCGGCAGCGTGTACGACCACAGCAGGACCGGCTTGGGCCCCGCCGCGATCGCCGCCAGCTTGTCCTTCTCCTTCTCGAAGCTGGCGGTGAGCCGCGCCGAGACGATCATGATCACGGCGTCGACCTCGGGCGAGCCGACGATCAGGCGCGCGAGCTCGGCATAGCCGGCCTGCACGATCGCCTGCGCGGTGGCGTCGACCGGGTTCTGCGAGCTGCCGTAGCTCGGGATCCGCGCGTCGAGCAGCGCGCGGGTCGGCGCGTCGAGCAGCGGCACCTTCAGGCCGGCGGCGACGCACGCGTCCGCGAGCCAGCCGCCGCCGCCGCCCGACGCCGAGCCGATGCCGATCCGGTTGCCGGCCGGGAGCCGGTCGCCAAACAGCGAGAACGCGGCGGCGAGGTCGACCATGTCATCGATGTCGCTCGCCTCGATGATGCCGTGGCGGCGAAACAGCGCCCGGTACGCGGCGGGATCGCCGGTGACCGCTCCGGTGTGCGCCAGCGAGGCGCGCCGGCCCGCCTCGCTCGTGCCGATCTTGACCACGATGATCGGCACGCCGGCGGCGAGCGCCCGGGCCGCCACGCGCTCGAAGCGGCCGAGGTCGCGGATCGTCTCGAGGTAGAGCAGGAACACGTCGGTCTTGCCCTCGTCGAGCAGGTGATCGACGATCGCGAAGCAGTCGAGGCAGGCCTCGTTGCCGGTGGTGATGACGTAGCTGAACGGCAGCTCCTTGGGCCGGCCGCGGTCGAACATCGAGAACCCCATGCCGCCGCTCTGGGCGACGACCGCGACGTGGCCGCGGGTCCGCCACGGCGGGGTGAGCGGCACGCCCAGGTTGTCGACCGCGGGGCTGAACGTCGGGCACAGCGCCGCCGCGGTGTTGGCGTAGCCCTCGGCGTTGGGGCCGCACACGACGATGCCGTGGCGCTCGGCGATCGCGACCACGCGCGCCTGGAGCGCCTTGCCCGCCTCGCCGCCCGCCTCGGCGAACCCCGACCCGAGGATCATCGCCGCCTTGACGCCGGCGGCGCCGCAGCGCTCGAGCTCGTCGGGCACCGCCTCGGCGGGGATGATCAGGATCGCGAGGTCGACCGGCTCGGGGATCGCGGCGACTGACGAGTACGCGCGCAGCCCCTGGACCTCGGCGTGGCTCCGGCTCACCGGATAGATCCGGCCAGCGTAGGGATGACCGAGCATGACCTTGAGCGTGCGGCCGCGGAAGATGCGAAGATCGGGCGACGCACCGACGACCGCGATGGTCTTCGGCGACAGCAGCGCGTCGAGGTTGGCGATCACCTCAGCCCCAGCCCGCGCGCGATGATGCCACGCAGGATCTCCGTCGTGCCGCCCTGGATGGTCAGCTTGGGCGCCGCGAGCGTGGCGTAGTCGAGCAGCGCGTCGAACACCTCGCGGCCGGGGGCGGCCGGATCGAGGAACGCGGTGAGATCGCGCGCCCGCGGCGGCAGTGTCTGCTGCCAGGTCGTGCCCAGGTCCTTGACGATCGAGCCCTCGAGCGTCGGCTCCTGGCCGGCCTCGAGCATGCCGGCGACCGAGACCGACATGCGGCGCAGCGCGTGGAGCTGCGCGACCAGCCGGCCGATGCCCTCGGCGGCGCGCACGTCGGGGCGATCGCCCAGCACGCGGACGAGCTCGAACAGGAGGTACGAGGTCTCGAGGAAGCGCTCCGGCCCGCTGCGCTCGTAGGCCAGCTCGCTGGTCGCCTGCTTCCACGCCAGGTCGATCTCGCCGAGCACGTGCTCGTCGGGGACGAACGCGTCGTCGAACACCACCTCGTCGAACTCGCGGCGGCCGCTCATGTCGCGGATCGGGGTCACGGTGATCCCGGGCGCGCGCATGTCGACGAGGAACTGGGTCAGGCCGTGCCGGCGGTCCGCGGCGGTGCGCGGCGAGGTGCGGAACAGGCCGATCATGTAGTCGGCGCGATGCGCGGCGGTGGTCCACACCTTGGTGCCGGTCACCCGCCAGCCGCCGTCGCAGCGGCCGGCACGGGTCGACGCCGCGAACAGGTCCGAGCCCGAGCCGGGCTCGCTCATGCCGATGCAGAAGCAGCACTCGCCGCGCGTGATCCGCGGCAGGATCTCGGCCTTGAGCCGCTCGCTGCCGTGGCGCAGCAGCATCGGCCCGCTCTGGCGATCGGCGGTGAAGTGCAGGCCGACCGGCGCGTTGGCGACGCGAAACTCCTCGGTGACGACGTAGCGCTCGAGGAAGCTGCGCTCGCCGCCGCCGTAGCGCCGGGGCCACGTCATGCCGATCCAGCCGCGTGCACCGACCTTGCGGCTGAACTCGGGGTGGAACACGGCCGAGGCCACGCCGCGCCGCGGATCGAACGTGCCGGCCGCGATCTCGTCGGCGAGGAACGCGCGGACCTCGCGCCGCAGCGCCTGCGCCGACGCCGGCAACCGCACCTGATCGAAGTGGATCGCGCCGGTCATGCGTCACCTGGCCGCGAGCATCGGCCACAGCGCATCGGCGCCGCGCCGGGCGACATGCGCGCCGAGCTCGACCGCCCACGCGCTCTCGGTCCCGAAGTCGTCGCGCCATGCCCACAGCCGGCGGGTGAACAGGTGCAGCGGATGCTCCATCGAGAAGCCGATCGCGCCGTGGACCTGGTGCGCGATCGCGGCGCCGGCCGCCGCGGCCTCGCCGACGCGGATCTTGGCGCTCGCGACCTCGAGGAAGGCGCCGTCGGCGTCGCCGCCGGACGCCAGCGCGTCGGCCGCCGAGCCCGATGCGGCCAGCGCGATCGCCGCCTCGCCGGCGAGCCGTGCCAGCGCGTGCTGGATCGCCTGGAACTTGCCGATCGGCCGATCGAACGCGACGCGCTCGCCGGCGTACGCCACCGAGCGGGTGAGGAGCCCCTGCAGCGCGCCCGCCATCTGGCACGCGCGCGCCACCGCGCCGATCGCGCGCAGCCGGCCGCCGAGGTCGTCGCCGGCGGTCGCCACAGCGCTCGGCCTGACGCGATCGACGATCACGGTGTCGCGCGGCTCGCCCGCGAGGTTGTCGCGCGGCTCGACGCTGCACGCGGTGCGATCGACGAGCGCGACGAAGCCGTCGCCGTCCGGCCCCTTGCCGAACACGGCCAGCCGATCGACCTCGCGCGCAAATGGCACGGCGATGGCTCGCCCCCACAGGAGGCCGTCGTCATCGAGCTCGATCTCGTCGGCGGTTCCGGCGGGCGCCATCGCACCGTCGGGGACGCTCAACCCGGCAGCCGCCGCGAGCCAGCCCGCGAGCAGCGTCTCGGCCAGCGCCACGTCGAGCGCGACCTCGCCGGCGAGCGTGAGGATCGCAAAGCCGTCCGCGAGGCTCGCCCCCGCCCCGCCCGCCGCCTCCGGCAGCCAGGCCCGTGTCAGCCCGTGGTCCTCGAGCGCCTGCCACACCGCGCGCCGATCGCGCCCGTCGCCGCGCCGGCCCTGTGGATCGGCGACGGCGCGCAGCAGCTTCCTGGCGGCGTCGAGCAGCAGCGGATCGGTCCGGCTCATCGGCACGCGCATCCTATCCAACGCGTCCGCGAATGTCGCCTCCTCGACCTCGCATCGCGCGGTCCTCGCGCGCCGGCCCGAGCCGATCGCGGCCGCATCGGCGTGATGTGTGCGACGGAGACGCTCCCGGATCAGCGCGTCACCGGCCGTAGGTCGCGGTGAACGTCGCCTTGGCCGTCGCCGTCGCACGCGCGACGAACCCGATCAGCCCGCCGGGCGCCGCCGCGGTGAGCATCTGCGCGCTGGCGAGGCTTGCCAGCGGGATCGCGTACAGCGTGAAGATATAATGATGCGCCGGATCGCCCATCGGCGGACACGGGCCCGCATAGCCGTTGGCGCCCGTATCGTTGTAGCCCTGGACACCGCCGCCGAGCGACGTGCCCGCGCTGCCGGCGCCCTTGGCGAGCTGCGTCGTCGCGACCGGGATGTCGAACGCCAGCCAGTGCCAGAACCCGCTGCCCGTCGGCGCATCGGGGTCGAACACGGTGAGCACGAAGCTCTTCGTGCCGGCCGGCGCGCCGCTCCAGGTCAGGCTCGGCGACACGTTGCCGCCGGAGCAGCCGAACGCGTTCAGCACCTGCTCGTTGCCGATCGTGCCGCCCGCCGCCACCTCCGCGCTGGTCAGCGTGAAGCCCGCCATCGTCGGCGTCTCCGGGTGCATGGCCGTGCCCGGCGTGCCGCGGCCGTAGGTCGCGGTGAACGTCGCCGTGCCCAGCGTCGCGGCGCGCGCGGCGAACGTGACCAGCGCGGCCGGCGCCGACGCGGTCAGCCCGAGGTGATCGACGCCGAGCGCCGTCAGCTTGAACACGTAGTGATGCGGCGTGTCGCCGTCGGGGGGACACGGGCCGCCGTAGCCGGGCCGCCCGAAGTCGACGTAGCCCTGCACCGCCCCGGCCGGCAGCGAGCCCGCGGCCGCGTTGGCGGGCAGCGACTTCGTGGTCGCGGGGATATCGAACACCGTCCAGTGCCAGAACCCGCTGCCGGTCGGCGCGTCGGGATCGAACACCGTCAACGCGAAGCTCTTGGTGCCGAAAGGCACATTCGACCAGTGCAGCTCCGGCGACATGTTCTGCCCCATGCAGCCGAAGCCGTTGAAGATCTGCGCGGTGCTGAAGCTGCCGCCGGACAGGTCGCTGCTCTCGAGCGAGAACGCAGCGTCGGAGGCGCAGCCGGCCGGCAGCGCGCCGGCGATGACACAGGCCAGGACCAGGCGATTGGACGACATGATCGACTCCGTCGAAACGACCGTTTCCATCGATCGCCCTGACGCGAGCCGGATCGCCCGCCGGGCTGCACAAGCTCGGCGGCACAATAGCGAGGTGGAGTTGCTTTGCAACGCGGAAACGGCACAGATAGATAGTCTCGAACCGGAACTCGTACGCCGCCTCACCAGGGCGAGCGCCGTCGAAGCCGCTCGGAATCGCCTCGAGCCGTCGCGCGCCGCTGCAACACGAGCTGCGGTGCAGGCGACGATCCTCGGAGATGCGTCACTTCTTCGCGGGCGGCGCGCCGACCGGGGTGGCGAGCGGCTTGCCCTTCTCGACGATGTATGTCGAGAGCACCTTGGCGCCGCCCTTGCCGGTGTTCTTCGCCGCGTGCACCGTTCCACCGGGGAGGTAGAAGCTGTCCCCGGCCTTGAGGTGCTGCGCCGGCTTGCCCTCGACCTCGAGGGTGAGCTCGCCTTCGAGGACGTACGCAACCTCCTCGCCGGGATGCGTGTGCTTGGGCACCGCGCCACCGGGATCGAACTCGGCGCGGGCGAGCACGACTTCATGGCCGGGGTTGGAGCTGTCGTGGCGGTTGAGCTCGACTCTCTTGAAGCCCGGCGGCGCCGCAGGCGTCTGCGCGATCGAATCTCGGACTCCCAAGGTCCCCGCGAGCACTGCGATCGCAAAGCCGATGGCGATCATCCATCTACGGTTCTTCATGCGCTGACTCCGGTGTTTGAGGGTGATATTGGCCACGCGCATGGAAACGCCAAAGGTCGGAGGCGTCAAGCCTCGAGTCGATCCATGCGGTGCTTTCCCGCCCCCTCCGCGCGCCGCTCTTGGCCATCCACATCGGCGAGGCGGCCGATCGTGCCTCGGCGGTCGCGAGCAGTCGGCGATCTCGCGGTTGCTGTAGCCGCCGGCCATGAGGCGCAGGACGTCGCGCTCGCGCTCGGTCAGGCGCTCGCTGGTGGCGGGGAGACCGCGATGCCCCGCCGCAACGTCGCGGTCAGCGCCGGCTGGAGGCCTGCCGCGACCTCAGCGACGACGCCCTGCGAGCGATGCGAGCGCGAGATCGAGAGGGCGGCGCGCGGAGCCGCTGTTCCTTATTTGGTACAAGTGGGCGGCCGTGCGGATCGCCGTCAGGACCTCGCAAGATCCCCCGTGCTGCCGCGATCGACGGCACCGACCGGAGCGCTGTGAAACTTCCGTCCACCTTACAGCAAACAACTATGTAGTAATTTATAATACTCTTCTGATAAACTGTGAAGAAGGTTCCATAACGAGAAAAATTCTTATGGAGGCTAACCTGAGATCTGCACATTGAAACATCGTCCAGTGTTCATCAGGGTTATCTCACAGTTTAGTATTTTACATAACTGTAATTTTAATCTTAGATGAGATTTCACTGTAGAAGGAACTTCATTCCTAGAAGGCTCGTCAAGCGCAGAAGTAATGTGACGCACGGAAAATTCTTCACTTCCATCTTTGGACTTCACTCGTGTAACGCACCGGGGGGTGCCGACATGAATGCTCGTACGTTGAAGAGAGCAATCTATGGGAGCGCGCTGGTGGTGGCCGGTCTCGCGACGACCTTTGTGGCGCGAGCGGTCAACCCACCAGCCGTGACGCAGCAGCTGCAATCGCAGCGTGATGCGACCATCGCATTGCTGGAGGACGCGATCGCGCGCGGCGATGACTACATCGGGCCGCTACCGCAGAACTACATCGAGGACACCGAAGACACGCAGGCCGACGATCCGTTCGTCCGCGCGCTGTGGCTGCGGATGACCAACGGTCCGGCCTCGCAGCAGAGCGTCGTGCACCTGTTCCAGGAGACCGCGCTGCAGAAGCAGCGCGAGCTGTCCTACCGCTCGTCCGCGCAGCACCTCGCCGAGATCAACGGGCCATCGCCGACGCCGCCGACCTCGCTGCAGTGGCTGCCGCTCGGCCCGCAGAGCGCGCTGTCGGAGTGGAACGGCAGCTACTACCCCGGCCTCGACTCCGGCCGCATCGCGACGGTGCGCGTCGACCCGCAGAACCCGGCGACGGTCTACGTCGGCGCGATCGGCGGCGGCCTGTGGAAGACCAACGACATCACGAAGACCCAGCCGGCCTGGACGCCTCTGACCAACACGCTCGGCACGATGTACATCGGCTCGTTCGACATCGATCCGACCAACTCCAGCGTGATCCACGCCGGCCTCGGCGACTACTGGGAGGGCAATCCCGGCGGCGTGATGGTCAGCACCACCGACGGTGGGGCGACCTGGAGCGCGCCGAAGCTGCTCACCCTGCAGGCGCTCGGCACGACGATCCACTCGGTCAACACCCGCACGGTCCGCGTCGACCCGAACGACCACAACAACATCCTGGTCGCGAGCGACATCGGACTGTTCCGCTCGACCGACGGCGGCGCGACGTACAACCCGATCGATCTACCGAACACGGCGATCTACGGGCCGGGCAACCTCGAGGGCCTGTTCAGCATCGTCTACCTCGGTCACGGCCCGTCGGGCGCGTCGGCGTTCATGGCGACCGGCAACTACGCCTGCCCGGGCGGGTTCCCGCCGTCGTTCAACCAGCCGCGGACCGGCTTCTTCACCACGCAATGCGCCGGGCTGGCGGCCGGCTTCGGCAACCAGGGTGACATCTGGACCAGCCTCGATGGCGGCGCCACGTGGACCTCCGCGCGCGTCGCGGGCCTCCTGCCGGCGACGTTCGAGCTCGCCGGAACCCCACCTGCGCCGGTCGCGGCCGAGATGGGCCGGATCAACCTCAGCGCGGTGCCGGCCGACAGCGCGTCCAACGCGATCGTCTACGCGCTCGCCGGCGACCAGAACGGCGCGCACACCATCGCGGTGCTCAAGAGCATCGACGGCGGGACCTCGTGGACCGCGGTCATGCAGGGTATGATGAGCACGCCGACCAACCCGACGCCCGGTGCCACCGGCGCCGACTGCCTGACCCTCGACATCGGCCACGGCCAGAGCCAGTACGACCTGACGATCGCGGTCGACCCGGGCAACTCGGCCAACGTCCTGATCGGTGGCAACCTGTGCGGCGCGCGCAGCATCGACGGCGGCGCGACCTGGCAGATCGCGTCCGACTGGCTCGCGTTCGGCGGCAGCGAGGGCAACCTGCCGTACGTCCACGCCGACTGGCACACCAGCCAGATCGTCCGGATCAACAACCAGCCGGTCGCGCTGGCCGCGAGCGACGGCGGCATCTTCGCCTCGTTCGATCTGTTCGCGGCGGCGCGCGGCGCCGACGTGCAGTGGTTCGACGCCAACGTCGGCCTCGACACCGTCCTGCCCTACTCGGTCGGCTCGGGTGACCCGGTGTTCGGCACCGGCTCGTACGTGCTGATGGGCCTGCAGGACAACGGCACGCGCATCCGGGTCAGCCCGTCCGAGCTGTACCTGTCGGACCTGCCCAAGGCGTGGAACCAGATCCAGGGCGGCGACGGCTACGGCACCGCGGTCTCGACCAGCTCGAGCGGCGGCAACCTCACCACGTGGGGCGTCGCCAACGGCGGCCGCGTGTTCTGCCGCGCCGGCGCCGGCATCGAGTGCACGCGCGCGACCCGCGTGTCCAGCGGCCAGGAAGTCCGCTCGTACTACCGCGCGACCCCGGTGCTTCCTCCCGGCGACGCCAACGGTGGCTTCTCGGTCCGCTACTCCCCGCTCTACGACGCAGCGGGCAGCGTGATCACCAACTCGAACTTCAACCTGTGGAGGATGACCCCGATGCCGGGCAACGTCGTGGCGATCACGCGGCTGACCACCAGCCCGCCGCCGCCCGCCCAGGGTGGCTACGCCGGCTGTGGCACGACCGCGCTGCGCAACATCACCGCCGGCGGCCCGGTGGCCTCGCCGTTCACGTACACGATCAACGGCGTCCCGTCGCGCGTCTACGGCCTGCCGCTCGCCAGCGGCTGCTACGCGGTCGTCGTCGACTCCGGTAGTCCCAGCGGCGTGGTGACCGTCACCAGCGCCGCCACGGTCCCGACGGTCGGCACCGAGCAGGTCGCCAACACGTCGTCGATCACGTTCCCGCGCGATCCGACCCACCTCGGCGGCACCGACATCCGCCAGACCTACGTGGTGTCGAGCGTCGGCGACTTCGACTTCGCCCCGGTGACCAACCCGCCGACGCCGATCTCGGCGGCCGCGGGCCACGTGTTCCTGACCAAGGACGGCGGCGCGACCTGGACGCCGCTGCACGGCAACGGCACCGGCTTCGACCTGCCCAACGTGCGCGTCTACGTCATCCGGTTCGATCCGAGCGATCCGACCGATCAGACGCTGTACGCCGGCACGGACATCGGCTTCTACCGCTCGACCGACCTCGGCCAGACCTGGACGCGCTACGGCGACAACCTGCCGATGGTCCGGGTCCAGGACATGTCGGTCTCGCTCAACGGCTCGCTGATCCGCGTGGCGATGTACGGCCGCGGCGTCTGGGAGATCTATCCCCGCGCCGACGGTGCCGGCGGCCTGACCGGGCTCGGCGACTTCGACAAGAACGGCGTCATCGACTTCCGCGACGTGGCCAACCTGACCAGCCGCATGACGGCGACGCCGGCCACCACGGTGCTGCCGCTGTACGACAACGAGCTCAACCTCACCGAAGCGGGGGCGGCGACCACGCTGGACGACAACGACTTGACTGCGCTGATCGCCAAGTTTGGAGGTACGCCATGAACCGGGCGCTTCGCATCCTCACTGTCTGTGCCGTGTGCACGGCAGCCGCCTGCGGTGGCTCCGACGACACGGTCACGATCCTCACCTTCCAGGCCGCCACCGATGCCATCGAGTCCGGCCAGTCCACCAAGCTGTTCTTCACCGTCGAGCCGGCCGATGCCAAGGTCGTGATCGGCACCCTCGGTGACCTCACCGGCCAGAGCAGCGTCTCGGTCGCGCCGACCATGACCACCTCGTACCAGCTGACGGCGACCAAGGGCAGCGCGGTCGCGAACAAGACCTTGACGGTCACCGTCGGTGCGACGACCGCGGCCGCGATCAAGGTCGACCCGGTGAGCACCACGCCGACCGCCGGCGATCACCTCGGCGTCACGCTCACCGTGCTGGCATCCAACGGCAAGCCGGCGCCCGGCTTCCGCGGCACCGTGCGCATGGCGAGCACCGATCCCAAGGCGATGCTCCCCGACCCCTTCACGTTCACGGCCAACGACATGGGCGTCAAGCAGGTGATGGTGACGCTCGTGACCGCGGGCGTGAGCACGATGACGGCGACCGACACATCGTCGAAGACCGGCGTGCAAGGCGCGGCCTCGGTCACCGTGCAGCCCGCAGCGGCGGCGACCTTCCAGCTGACGACGCTGCCGGCGAGCGCGGTCGCCGGCCAGGCGCTGGTGCTGTCGATCACCGCGCACGACCAGTTCAACAACGTCGCGACGACGTTCGGCGGCAAGGCCGTGCTGACCTCGGGCGAGGCGACTGACATCCTGCCGCCCGCGACCAGCTTCACGGCCGGCGTCGCCACGGTGAGCCTGGCATTCACCAAGGTCGGCAATCACATCGCGACGGTGACCGACCAGGCCGCGGCGCTTCCGCCGGTCAACACCAGCAGCGTCGCGATCGGTCCGGCAGCGCCGTTCCGCATCGCGCTCGCGCCCGCGAACCAGACGACGACCGCGGGCACCGCCGAGTCGTTCACCGCGAGCGTGTTCGACGCCTTCAACAATGCGTCGACCAACTACGCCGGCACGCTGCACTTTGCGGCGATCGGTGATCCGATCGCCGACGTCCCGGCGGACTTCACGTTCAGCGCCGGCGACGCGGGAACGCACAGCTTCAGCGCCACGCTCAAGACCGCCGGCAGCGTCAGTGTCCGCATCAGCGACCCGGCGACGTCGGGGATCAGCGGCGCGCTGAGCTGGACCGTCGGTCCTGCGGCCGCCGCGAGCTTCCAGCTCACGGCGCTGCCGGCGAACGCCGTCGCCGGCCAGTCGCTGGTGATGTCGATCGCCGCGCGCGATCCGTTCAACAACCTCGCCACGACGTTCAGCGGCAGGGCGAAGCTGACCTCGGGCGATCCGAGCGACGTGCTGCCGCCCACCACGCCCTTGATCGGCGGCGTCGCCACCGTGAGCCTGGAGTTCACCAGGGCCGGCGATCACGTCGCGACCGTGACCGACGAGGCCGCGACGATTCCCGCGACCAACACCACCACCGTCGC
The DNA here is from genome assembly GCA_005887925.1 of Deltaproteobacteria bacterium. Classification (GTDB taxonomy): domain Bacteria; phylum Myxococcota_A; class Polyangia; order Haliangiales; family Haliangiaceae; genus JABFXX01. The sequence continues at coordinate 15,908 of VBLP01000501.1, forward strand.
GGTCCGCCCGGCGGCCCCGTCCCGTGTGGCGATCAGCCCGACGAACCAGACCACGACCGCGGGCACCGCGGAGTCGTTCTCGGCGACGCTGGTCGACTTCTTCAACAACACGGCGACCAACTACGCCGGCACGCTGCACTTCACCGCGATCGGCGATCCGAACGCCGTGGTCCCGGCGGACTTCACGTTCAGCGCCGGCGACGCGGGTGCGCATACCTTCAGCGCGACGCTCAAGACCGCCGGCAGCGTCAGCGTCGCAGTCAGCGACACCGTGGCCTCGGGGCTCAGCGGCACGGTGACCTGGAACGTCGGCCCCGCCGCCGCGGCGACCTGCGTGGCGAGCCAGGCGCCCGCGTCGGCAACCGCGGGCACCGTGGTCGGCCTGACCGTCGCCCTCCGCGACACGTTCGGCAACGCCGCCAAGGGCTACGCCGGCACTGTGCACGTCACCGCGACCGACGCGCGCGCCAACCTCCCCGGCGACGTGACCTACACGGCCGGTGACGCGGGCAGCCACGCGTTCTCGGTCTCGCTGCTCACCACCGGCGACCAGACCGTGACGGCGACCGACACCGCCAACGCGGGGATCACCTGCGGCCTCCGGATCACGATCAACCCGGCGGCGCCGAAGGTGACGCTCGCTCTGGCGAGCGACGTCAACTCCGGATATCCGGCGCCGGTGGCCGTGAGGATGAACGACCTGTTCGACAACGCGCTGCCCGCCTACGCCGGCACGGTGAGCTTCGCCAGCTCGGATACCGGGGCCGGTGCGTCGACGCCCGCGAACATCGTGTTCACCGGCGGCGAGGGCGGCGTCGCGACCACCAGCGCCACGTTCGTCACGGTCGGGACGCAGACGCTGACCGCGACCGCGAGCGGCGGCCAGGGGCCGAGCAGCGCGGCGGCCAAGGTCCACGGCCTGGTCTACACGCCGCCGGACACCGGCCGCATCCGCCTCGTCGCCAACGCGGCGCGCTCCAGCGCGCAGGTGATCCAGCTCGATCTGGTCGCGAACGAGCGGCTCGAGCGCTCGTCCCTGTTCACGATCCGCATCACGACGAGCCCCACGACAAGCAACACCGTGCTCGCCAGCCCGGGCTCGTTTGCGATGGGCATGAACCTGCCGCTCGACACCACGCGCATCACGGGCGATACGACGCTGTTGACGGCGGGCGACGCCCTGGTGTACGCGAACCCGTCGACGACGCCGACGACGCCGACCGCGCCGTTCAGCGTGGCGCGCCTCGGGTCCGACCATGTCCTCTACACCGCGGTGTCGATGAAGCGTGCCGCCAACCTGCCGATGTTGACCCAGGCGATCGAGGTCCAGGCCAACCAGGTGTTCTACTCGGTGCGGCTCAAGCTGACGCCGGGCGGCACCACCGGCACGGTGTTCGACGGCGCGCAGCCGCTCGCGACGTACCGCGCGTCGGTCCGCGACCAGTTCGGCGACGACTTCATCCAGCAGTCCGATATCGGCATCGGCAAGCTCGAGATCCGCTAGCCGACGAACCCGCCGGCGCGGCCGGCATGAGTCCCGCGGTGGCGCACCGGCTACCGCGGGACTTGTCGTGTCAGCCCGATCCGAGCCGGGCCACGACCGTGTTCGTCGCCCCGCATACGGGATGGAGCACGACTGTGCTGTGCCGGCGCGCGCTGCGTGCGTACCGACCGGCCGGCCTTCTGACACTCGCTGGGATCGCAGATCGGGAGTGAGACGTCGCCGAGTCTCACCGCGAGACTCTTATTCATGTGGCCGCGGCGCACGCCGTGATCGCGATGCCGCCGTCGCGGATGTCGAGCGAAATCGCACATGAATAACGATCGTCTTGGATCGGTAATCCTCATGAAAACAGGGCTTGAACCTCCGGACACAGAGGCCTAGCGTGCCGTTGGAAAAATCCACCTCGGAGGTCGCCCCATGCGGTTCCACGGCCACAAGGCCATCCTTGCCACAGCAGCATTCTTGCTCGGCTCCGGCACCACGCTCGCCCAGTCCCCCCAGGCGCGCCACGGCGATCCGGTGATCCGGGGCATCGACCTGGAGCGCTCCACGATCCTGGATCTGCAGAAGGACATGGATCACGGCCGGCTCTCGTCGCTGGAGCTCACCGCGTTCTACCTGGTCCGGATCGCCGAGCTCAACCCCGATCTCCACGCCGTCATCTCGACCAGCCCGACTGCGCTGCTCGAGGCCGCGCTCAGCGACATCCGGCGCGCGACGCACCAGCTGCGCGGTCCGATGGACGGCATCCCGACCCTGCTCAAGGACAACGTCGACACCGCGATCCTCGTCGGCGCCGCCGGGTCCGAGGCGCTCGAGAACGCCACCGGACGCAACGCGTTCCTGGTCCGCCGGCTGCGCGCGGCCGGCGCGGTGATCATCGGCAAGGCCAACCTCTCGGAGTGGGCGAACTTCCGCTCGTTCCTGTCGTCGAGCGGCTGGAGCGCGCTCGGCGGCCAGACCGCCAATCCGTACGTGCTCGATCGCAACCCGTGCGGCTCGAGCAGCGGCTCGGGCTCGGGTATCTCGGCCAACCTCGCGGTCGTCGCGATCGGCAGCGAGACCGACGGCTCGATCGTCTGCCCGTCGGGCGCCAACGGCATCGTCGGCATCAAGCCCACGCTCGGTCTGGTCAGCCGGAGCGGCGTGGTGCCGATCTCGGCCGAGCAGGACACCGCCGGCCCCATGACGCGCAACGTGACCGACGCCGCCGTCCTCTTGTCGGTGATCACCGGCGTCGGCGATTACACCAAGTTCCTCGACAAGCACGCGCTGCGCGGCAAGCGGATCGGCGTGTGGTGCGACGTGACCGGTGGCGACGCCGCGACCGACGCGGTGTTCGACAAGTTCATCTCGGACCTCCAGCGCCTGGGTGCGACCACCGTCGAGGTCAGCCTGCAGCTCGACGTCGTGTTCAACAACGAGTTCGCCGCGCTGCTCAACGAGTTCAAGCACGACATCAATGCCTATCTCGCCGCGACGCCCGGCCCGCATCCCGCCGATCTCCAGGGCCTGATCGACTTCGATGTCGCGCACGCCGACACCGAGATGCCGTTCTTCCAGCAGGAGATCTTCGACCTGGCGCAGACGTTCAGCGGCGACCTCACCGATCCCGACTACCAGGCCCAGCGCGCCGCGGCGACCGGCGCCGCACAGCACGCGATCGACGATACGCTGGCCCAGCTCCACCTCGACGCGATCGCCGCGCCGACCAACAGCCCGGCCTGGGTCACCACGCTCGGCCAGGGCGACAACTTCGTGTTCGGCTCGTCGACG
>VBLP01000103.1 GCA_005887925.1 Deltaproteobacteria bacterium
GGCCTGCCAGGACGTGGGCAGGTTGAGCTCGAACGCGCCGAACATCGAGGCGGCGAGCGCGGCAAACAGCAGCACGATCGGGATCACGACGAACGGGTTGGCGAGGAGCGTGCCGAACTGGCCGCCGATCAGCGCGATGACGACGCCGAGCGTGGCATACGTCAGGCCCATGCCCACGACGTAGGCGGTGGCGAGCAGGAGCGCCCTGCCGCGGCTCACGTTCTTGCCGCGCGCGCCGAAGATGCCGAGCGTGATCGGGATCATCGGATAGACGCACGGCGTGAGCGAGGTCTGAAAGCCGAAGCCGAACGACGCGAGGTACATCCACGCCCAGCCGCGCTGCTGGTAGGTGTTGAACGGATCGCACGCCGCGGAGGCGACGCCCGGGATCACGAGGATGGCGAGCGCGACGGCGACGGGCCAGAGGAGGCGGCGCATGCGGTGTCACTATAGACCGGACCTCGCGGCACGGGCATTCCCCCGAGGCCACGAGCATTGTACGGTGACGGGGCCGTGCCGATCGCCTCGAGCGCCTTCGTTCCGTCCCACGTTGCCCGCCTCGACCTGTACCAGCCGGGCAAGCCGATCGACGAGCTCGAGCGCGAGCTCGGGATCACCGGCGCGATCAAGGTGGCGTCGAACGAGAACCCGCTCGGGCCGTCGCCGCGCGCGCTGGCGGCGCTCCCGGCGGCGCTGGGCCAGCTCCACCGCTATCCCGATGCCGCCGGGGTCCCGCTGCGCCGCGCGCTGGCGGCGCGGATCGGCTGCGAGGCAGGCCACATCGCGCTCGGCAACGGGTCGAACGATCTGCTCTACCAGCTCGTGCTCGCGACCTGCGACGTCACCGACGAGGTCCTGACCCACGAGTGCTCGTTCCTGTCGTACCGGCTGGCGGCCCAGGTCGCCGGCCGGCGGTTCGTCGCGGCGCCCACGACGCCGGAGCTGGCGTGCGACATCGACGCGCTGATCGCCGCGTTCACGCCGCACACCCGGCTGGTGGTCGTCGGCACGCCCAACAACCCGACCGGTACGGTGATCGCGCGGGCGGGGCTCGACCGGCTGATCGCGGCGCTGCCCGAGCGCGCGCTGCTCGTGATCGACGAGGCCTACACCGAGTACGCCGCGCAGTGGCCCGAGGTCGACCACGCCGACGGGCTGGCGGCGTGGCGGCGCGAGCCGCGCGTGATCGTGCTGCGCACGTTCTCGAAGATCTACGGGCTGGCGGGCCTGCGCATCGGCTTCGCGGTCGCCGACCCCGCCGTGATCGACGTGCTCGGCCGGGTGTGCCGGACGTTTCACGTGTCGAGCCTGGCGATGGCGGGAGCGCTGGCGGCGCTCGACGACACCGAGCACGTCGCGCAGGGCGCCCGGCACGCGCGCCGCGCGATCGAGCGCTACCTCGCCGAGATCCGCGGCCCGGGCGTGCGGGTCTATCCGTCGCTCGGCAACTTCGTGCTGATCGATTGCGGCCGGCCCTCGGCGCCGCTCTACGAGCGCCTGCTCCGCCGCGGCGTGATCGTGCGGCCGATGGCGGCGTGGGGGCTGCCCGCGCACCTCCGGGTGTCGGTCGCGCGCGACGCCGACCTGCCGCGGGTGATCGCGGCGCTCAACGACGAGCTGGCGGCATGATCGGACGCGGGCTGTTCGTGGTCGCGTGATGCCTGCCGCGCGCATCGCCACCGCAGCGAGCCGGACCCGCGCGGCCGCCTGGTCGATCGGGTGGATCGGGCTCGCGGCTGCGTGCGGCGGGCCGGCGACGCCGGTCGCACCGAGCGCGCCGCCGCCGGCCACGGTCGCCGAGCGGATGCTCGCGATGCTGCCGCAGGGTGCGCAGATCGTCGTCGAGATCGATCTCGCGCGGCTGCGCGGCAATCCGGTGATCGGCGCGGTCGTGACCCGCGCGCTGGCCGACCGCGAGGGCGAGCTGGCGGGCGTGCCGGCGCCGCCGCTCGCGGTGGCCGATCAGGTGGTGCTCGCGGCCTATGGCGTGGGCACCGCGCAGGCCGCGACGCTGACCCTGCTCGCCGCGCCGCACGACATCGCCGGCGCGACCCGGCTCGCCGACGGGTTCTACGCCGTCGGCCCGCCCGAGTGGGTCGCGGAGGCCGAGCAGCGGGTCGCGCTCGCCGGGGCGGGGTCCGCGGCCGCGCTGCGGGCGGCGCCCGAGCTGCTCGCGCTGCGCGGCCACGCGATGCCGGCCGGTGCGCCCGGCGCCGCGCTGCAGGTCACCGCGCGGCTGCCGTTCGATGCGCGGATCTCGCTGGCGCGCGAGACCGGGGTCGACCCCGCGCCGGCGCAGCTGTCGGCGTGGGCCGATGTGGCCGACGACCTCGCGCTCGTCGTCGACTGCGACGCCGCGGATCCGGGCGACGCGCGCAGCGCTCGGCGCGGCGATGGCGCGCGGCGGCTCGAGGCCGCGCTGCGCGGGGTGCTCGCCGCGCTCGCCGAGCAGCCTGCGATCCGCGTGCTCGGCCTGCCGGCGTCGCTCGCCGGCGCGCGGCTGATCGCGCGCGGGACCTGGGTTCGCACGATCATCGCGATCGGACCGGCGCACCTGCGCCGCGTGGTCGAGCGCGCGGACCGCCTGCTCGGCGCCCCGGCGCCCGGCGCGCGGCCGCAGCCCCCGGTGCCCACCCCCCAGCGAGGAGAGCCGTCATGAAGCTGTTCGTCGAGCCCGCCAGCCATCCGCTGTCCGGAACGATCGCGATCCCCGGCGACAAGTCGATCGGCCACCGCGCGCTCCTGTTCTCGCTCCTGTCGGCGACGCCGGTCCGCGTGCTCGGCCTGGGCGACGGCGCGGACAACGGGCGCTCGGCGCGCGCGGTCACCCAGCTCGGCGGTGCGATCGCGCGCGACGGCGCCGCGCTGGTGATCCGCGGCTCGGGGCTCGACGCGATGCGGCCGCCGGCGGCCGGGATCGATTGTGGCAACTCGGGGACGACGATCCGGCTCCTGTGCGGGCTGGTCGCCGGCCAGCGCTTCGCCACCACGCTGTTCGGCGACGAGTCGCTGTCGCGGCGGCCGATGCAGCGCGTGATCGAGCCGCTCGCCGCCATGGGCGCGGTGATCACCGGCAGCCCGGCCGGCGAGGCAGCGCGCGACGTCGTGCCGCCGCTGACGATCGGTCCCGCGACGGGGCCGCTCACCGCGATCGACTACACGCTGCCGATGGCCTCGGCGCAGGTCAAGTCGGCGATCCTGCTCGCCGGGCTGTACGCCGACGGCGTCACCGCGGTGACCGAGCCGGGGCCGACCCGCGATCACTCCGAGCGCATGCTCGCCTACCTCGGCGCGCCGCTCACCACCGCCGGCCGGCGCGTCGCGATCGACACCCGGGGCTGGAACCGCCGGCTCGCCGGCGACGGCTTCGAGGTCCCGGGCGATCCGTCGTCGGCCGCGTTCCTGATCGCCGCGGCGCTGCTCGCCGGCGCGCGCGAGGTCCGGCTCCCCGGCATCTGCGTCAACCCGACCCGCACCGGGTTCCTCGACGCGATCGCCGCGATGGGCGGCAGCGTCGAGCACGCCGCGCCGCGCGACGCCGGCCCCGAGCCGGTCGCCGATCTGGTCGTGCGCGGTCCGGCTCCCGGCCTGCGCGCCACCGAGATCGCCGGCGACCTCGCGGTCCGCGCGATCGACGAGCTGCCGGTCCTCGCGGTCATCGCCGCGCGCGCGCACGGCACGACGACGGTGCGCGACGCCGGCGAGCTGCGGGTCAAGGAGAGCGATCGGATCGCCACGACGTGCGCGATGCTGCGCGCGTTCGGCGTCTCGTGCGAGCCGCGCCCCGACGGCTTCGTCGTCGAGGGCCGGCCCGATCGCCCGCTCGCCGCCGCGCGCGTCGCGAGCGACGGCGACCACCGGATCGCGATGGCCGCCGCGATCGCCGGGCTGGTCGCCGACGGCCCGAGCCAGATCGACGACGCCGACAACGTCGCCACGTCCTACCCGGGGTTCGCGGCCGCGCTGCGCCAGCTCGGCGGGGCGATCCGCGACGCCGCCGGCTGATGCACGGCGACGCACCGGCGCGGTCGCGTGCGAGCCCGCTCACGGGCGGGATGCGCTGGATTGCTCCGGGTCGATCGGAGCCACCCCACCGCGGCCATGCTACGCCTCGGCGAACCGGAGCTGCGATGCGAACCACGTTGCCTGCGATCGTCCTGCTTACCGCTGCGCTCGCAGCCGCGCACGCCCAGCCCGCCGCCGGCACCGACTTCGGCCCCCAGGCGCGCGTGCTGTTCCGGGTCGCGGCGTGCGGCGGCGACGACGCGATCCCCGCGCGGTTCTCGGCGCGCGCGATCAACCTGCATTGCAAGGAGATGGCCGAGATCTACGGCTCGTACCGCAAGGCGTGGGCCGACGAGGCGAAGAGCTTCATCGCCTCGCTGCGTCCCAAGGATCTGCCGAAGGCCGTGGTCTATCCGTTCGGCGGCGGCGATCTGTCGTCGGCCCTGGCGGTCTATCCCGACGCGACCGAGCTGACGACGATCTCGCTCGAGGCCGCCGGCGATGTCCGCGCGATCGACACGATCAAGAGCGCCCGGCTCGACGAGGAGGTCGACGCCATCGGCACCGAGATCCGCCGGCTGTACCGCTCGGCGCACTCGACGACCAAGAGCCTGCAGGCGGCGTCGCACTCCGAGCTGCCCGGCACCCTGATGTTCGCGCTCGCCGGGCTCGCCGTGCACGGCATGGAGCCAGTCGCGCTGCGCTACTTCGACATCGAGCCCGGCGGCCAGCTGAGCTACCTGAGCAACGCCCAGCTCGACGAGCGCGCGGCCGAGTTCGCGGCCAAGAAGCTCGGCACCGCGCCGCCCAGGAAGATCACCCACTACTGGTACGAGCAGGTCTCGGCGTTCGCCAACGTCGAGATCCAGTTCCGGCCGCGCGGCGACGCGGCCGCGCCGCTGCGGACCTATCGCCACATCGTCGCCAACCTCGACGACAGCCACATGGCGGCCGACGACCGCGTGCTCCGCCACCTGCGCGGCAAGGGCAAGGTCTCGGTGATGACCAAGGCCGCGAGCTTCCTGCTCTGGTACGACGACTTCAGCAAGATCCGCGACTACCTCCTGCGCAACACCGCGTGGATGATCTCGGACGCGTCGGGGATCCCGCCGAGCTACGCGGGGCCCGCCGGCTTCGAGCAGATCACCTACGGCGAGTTCACCGGGCCGTACTTCGTCATCGACGACAAGAACACCCGCGCCGAGTTCGTCAAGCTGTGGAAGTCGCAGCCGCACCGCGACCTGCCGTTCCGGTTCGGCTACCCCGACGCCGCCAAGCACAACCACCTGATGATCATGCGGCTCCGGACCGGCGCCGCGCCCGGCCCGAGTGCTGCGAAGCAGTGACCGGCTCGCCCTCGCGCACGGCGCGTGCGTCATCGTCGAGATCGGCGATCACGCCGCCGCGCTGGCCGCGCTTCCGTCCGCCGAGCAGCACCGCGCCGCCGCGCTCGGGCCCGTGCGCGGCCGCGAGTTCGTCGCCGGCCGCACCGCGCTCCACCTCGCCCTCGCCACCGACGCCGCGATCCTGTCCGACGACCGCGGCGCGCCCGTGCTGCCGCCCGGCTGGGTCGGCTCGATCGCGCACAAGGCCTCGCCCGCCGGCGTGCGCGCGGCCGCCCTCGTCGCACCCGCCGGCGGCGGCCACCTCGGCGTCGATCTCGAGCTCGCCGCCGCGCCGCGCCACGACATCGCGCGCCGCATCCTGACCGAGCCCGAGCAGGCCGCGCTGCCCGATCGCGGCCGCGCCGTCACGCTGCGCTTCGCGATCAAGGAGGCGATCTACAAGGCACTCGATCCGTACGTCCGGCGCTACGTCGGCTTCACCGAGGTCGAGCTCGCGCTCGCCGGCGACACCGTCGCCGTGGCGACCGCGCTGCCGTTCGCGATCGAGGCGACGTGGCGTGAACATGCCGGCCACTGGCTCGCCACCGCGCGCGCGGTCCCGCGCTAGCCCGTGCGACACGCCCGCCGCGCCGACCTCGCGCCGGCGGGTCGCACTGCCGCTGGTTGCCAGAGTTTCCTCGGGTGATCCCGTGGCGCGGCCGTGCGATGTACATCGTATGAGGCACCGTGGCGTCGTTGCCGGAGCGCTGCTCGCCCTGAGCGCCTGCAACGTGATCCCGGTCGACGTCAGCCAGCGCCACCCGACGCCACGCCCGCTGTGGCCGCGCCCGGTCGCCACGGTCAAGACCTACGAGGCCCGGCCATCCGGCGGCGTCGCGGTGTATGGCCTGCAGGCCGCCGGCGGCGACCTCGGCGAGGTCGAAGGCGCGATCCGCGCCAAGGCGGCGAGCCTGGGCTGCGACGGCATCATGGTCAGCGTGCGCGAGGAGCACAGCGTCTCGCACGGGGTGCAGGTGACCGGCAAGCTCATCGAGGCGCGCGAGTACGTCGACGCGCACATCGACGCCCTGTGCATGGTCGATCCGGCCGCGGTTCCCGAGATCTGCCCCGTGCAGCCCGCGCCCGTCGACGAGGCCGGCGCGCGGGCCGCGCTCGAGCGCTGGCGCCAGGCGTACGAGACGCGCAGCGGCGAGGCGCTCGCCAAGCTGTACACCCACGACGCCGGCCTGAGCGTGGTCGAGGACGGCGTGCGGATCGCCGGCTGGGCCACCTTCGAGCCCGTGCTGCGCGAGCGGCTCGCCCGGCCGGCCGCCCGGCTGCGGCTCGACGACGTGCAGGTCCGCGCCGCCGGCACCACCGCCGTGATCGTCGCGACCCTCGTGCGCGAGCGCTCCGAGGCCGCCGCCACCGTCACCGACAGCGGCCTGGTGACCCTGGTCCTGCGCCCCGGCGAGCCAGATGGCTGGGTCATCGTCGCGGAGCACGCGTCGCGGCGCTGGTGACGTGGCCGCCGCGGCTGACCGCATCATTCACCACGCCGCCGGCCGGCTCGGTGTCCGTGACGGGCTCGGTTGCCGTGTCCGTGTCGGCGTGTCGGGTTCGGTTGCCGTGTCCGTGACGGGCTCGGTTGCCGTGTCCGTGACGGACTCGGTTGCCGTGTCCGTGACGGGCTGGGCAGCTCGGTCGTTCGACGCGCGACCGACCCGACGGCTCGGACTCGCTCGCCGGAGCCTTCCGGCTCAGGCTGCTTTTCGTGACCCATTCCGGCGAGGGCGTCTCACCGGTGCACGACCTCGTAGCCCGATCCGGGGGCCGAGAATCAGCGTCATCTCGGGGGCAACCGCTTCAAGAAGCTCGCGGAACTTGCCAAGCGTCGGCTCGCGCGCGCCCTGCTCGTAGCTCGCATACGCGTTTCGACTCGCAGCACCGAGCGACTTCGCGACGTCGGCGAGAGACATTCCGTGGCGCGCGCGCTGATACTTCAGTACAGCAGCGGCAAGCCATATAGGATCGGACGGCTCAACGATCACCGCGAATGCATTACGGCCTTGCTTCTCGAGCTCGCTCACCGTTGCTTCGAAACCCTCGCGATTCACGCGTAGCTCGACGACCTCGGCGAGGTTTTTCATCGCTTCGGTGCGCGAACGGCCCTGCGTGAACGCTCCAACGATCTCGCACTCGGAGACCCACCACCGACCTTGTTTCTCGATGTGCCCGATGAGCATTGCTTATTCTCCGGCATCCTCGAGGATGCGTTGCCCGACTGCGTCGGGGATGAGGTCGTATTGGGGGATATAGAGCTCAAATTCCCGCTTCGGATGAGCCCACACGCGGTGGTTCTTGCCGCTGGCCTTGCTTGTCGGATCCCAGCCGAGTGCCTTCAGCCTTTCTCGAGATCTGTACGGCGCACTGCGAGACCAAGGAGTACAACGATCGTTGTACAGAAGCAAGCGAGAACGCTCTGGGCGAGTGCAGCGGCTTCTGCATCGGCCTCGGATCACTTCGCGAGGTCAACGGCATTTTGCTGGCCGCCGTCGCGTTCGGCTTGCGTTGCGCGAGCCACACGCTGGGCCGCGAGTCTATGCGCGCCGTGACCAGAGACGCCGCCACCAGCGCTGGCGCTGCGCGGATGGTTGTCGCGCCTGCGGCACGGGAGAGGCCATCGATGCCGGCAGCTCGAGGAACCAGACGCCGCCGACCGCATCCCCGGCAATGACGGTGGTCGCGCCGACGGCGACTGCGTCGTAGCGGGCGTCGCCGCGGTGGGTGATGCGGCAGGTGCAGGTCGCGAGCTCCCAGACCTTGAGCGTTTGGTCCTCCGACGCCGAGACCACGTGTCGGCCGTCCGGCGTCACCGCGCACGCATTCACCCAGTGGGTGTGGCCTTGGAGCGTGGCCACCGCGCACCCGCTCTCCAGCTCCCAGACCTTGAGCGTTCCATCCACCGACGCCGAGACCATGTGCTGGCCGTCCGGCGTCACCGCGCACGCGGTCACCAAGCGGGTGTGACCCTGGAGCGTGGCCACCGCACGCCCGCGCGCGAGCTCCCAGACCTTGAGCGTCTGGTCATACGACGCCGAGACCACGCGCCGGCCGTCCGGCGTCACCGCGCATGCGCTTACTCTCTTGGTGTGGCCCTGGAGCGTGGCCACCTCGCGCCCGCTCGCGAGCTCCGAGACCTTGAGCGTATGGTCCGCCGACGCCGAGACCACGTGCCGGCCGTCCGGCGTCACCGCGCACGCGGTCACCCGGTCGGTGTGGCCCTGGAGCGTGGCCACGGCGCGCTCGCTCGCGACCTCCCAGATCTTGAGCGTCCGGTCCGCCGACGCCGAGACCATGTGCCGGCCATCCGGCATCACCGCGCACGCAGTCACCGAGGCCGTGTGGCCTTCGAGCGTGGCCGCGGCGCGCCCGCTCCCCAGCTCCCAGACCTTGAGCGTCTGGTCCGCCGACGCCGAGACCACGTGCCGGCCGTCCGGTGTCACCGCGCATGCAGTCACATGGTGGGTGTGGCCCTGGAGCGTGGCCACCGCTCGCTCGCTGCCCAGCTTCCAGACCTTGAGCGTCTGGTCATTGGACGTCGAGACCACGTGCCGGCCGTCCGGCGTCACCGCACACGCGGTCACCCCACCGGTGTGGCCTGGGAGCGTGGCCACCGCGTGCCCACTCGCGAGCTCCCACACCTTGAGCGTTCCATCCGCCGACGCCGAGACCACATGCTGGCCGTCCGGCGTCACCGCGCACGCAGTCACCGCGCGGGTGTGGCCCTGGAGCGTGGCCACCGCGCGTCCGTTCCCCAGCTCCCAGACCTTGAGCGTCTGGTCATCCGAGGCCGAAACCACGTGCCGGCCGTCCGGCGTCACCGCGCACGCTCTCACCTTTTCGGTGTGGCCTTGGAGGGTGGCCACGGCGCGCTCGCTCGCCAGCTCCCAGACCTTGAGCGCTGTGTCATTCGAGGCCGAGACCACGTGCCGGCCGTCCGGCGTCACCGCGCACGCTCTCACCTTTTCGGTGTGGCCCTGGGGCCGTCCGGCGTCATCGCGCACGCAGTCACCTGATCGGTGTGGCCTGCGAGGTCACGAACCAGCGCCGGGCTCTCCTGTGTCGCGGCGCGGCGCACGCGCACGCGCAGGAACTCCGCGCCCTCCGGCACGTGGAGCTGCGCGTCCAGCTCGCTCGCGCTCCATCCCGACCGGCGCAGCCGGTTCCAGACCAGCGCCGCGGTGGCCTCCGGTGCCGCTCGCAGCCAGTGCGACTCGCGGCCGAGCGCCCTCGCCAGCGCGGCGAAGCGGTCCCCGTGCACCTTGTCGCCACTCGCACGGCACCGTGCGGCTGTCCGCGCCACGTCGGCCTCGGCGTCGTGGACACCGAGCTCGCGACACTTCAGCTCCAGAAACGCCAGGTCCGCGGCGACGCGCCAGGCGTCGGCCCACGCACCGGCCTCGGCTCGATGCAGCAGCGCATGGTGCAGCGCGTATCGCCGCGCGGCCGCATCCGCGGGCGCTGGCCAGGTGGCCAGTCGCTGCGCCAGCGCGAGGTGATGCCGCAGAATCGCCGCTGCGCCGACGGCGTCGGCGACGTACGCGCGGATCGAGTCGTGGTGCAGCCGATACTCGCGCACGGCTTCTGTGCGCCGGGTCTCGATCAGTACCTCGAGCGCGGTCCGCTTGAATGCGTCGCGCTGCGCCTCGCCGGCCCAGCCGGTCACGGCCTGAAGCTCGTCGAGCGTGAGCGCCTCGCGCGCGGCGCACAGCACGCCGAGGCCCTCCACGACCGTCGGATCGGCTCGCATCCGTCCCCAGGTTCGCGCGAGCAGACCTGCGAGGCCGGCCGGAATGTCCTCCACCCGTCGCCGCTCCGGCGGCAAGCCGGCCAGGTGCTTGCGCAGCATCTCGGCGTGCTGCGGGTTGCCACCGGCGCGATCCACGGCCTCGGCGATGAACCGCGCGTCCAGGTCCAGCTCCGGCGCCGCCTGGTCCCAGAACGCCTGCACCGTCGCCGTGTTCTCCGCCGCAAGCGCCGCCCCGTCGAGATCGAGCTGCTGCGCACCGCGCGCCAGGAGCAGATCGACGTACGGATGCCGCGGCCGGCTCGCACACAAGACGCTGACGCCGGGCGGCAGGTTGTGGGGCAGGAACTCTGCCAGCGGATCGCGGCCGGGAGCGCCGGCGGCCACGGAGCCGGCCGGCGGGTCGTACTCATCGAGGCCATCGATCAGCACGACCAGGCGCCGACCCTGCGGCACCAGCTGGTGCTGCGAGACCCGCTGCAGCGCGGCATGCAGCCGTGCCGCAGGGTGCATGCGCGCGTCGGCCTCCGGCTCGGGCGGATCCGGGAACCGTGCCGCGATCTGCGCGACCAGCGAGCCCACCAGCTTGGCCGGATCGTCCCAGTCGTACTCGCCTCGGCGGATGAAGTGATGCGGCACCCGATCTCCCGCGGCCTCGCGCCGCGTCAGCCAGGTTGCGAGCAGCGCGCTCTTGCCCATCCCCGGCCCGCCGGTCACCACGACCCAGCGATCCGCGGCATCCTCGATCAGTCGGCGATCGAGCTCGGCCAGCAGCGCGGTGCGCCCGACGAAGCGCGCGTGCCGCGCTCGTTCCGCCGTGAAGTCGATCCCCGCCCGCTGCGGCGACGTGGACGGGGCTACCGAGGGTCCGAGCTGGCCGGTCCGCCTCCGGTGACCACCTGCTGAACGATCCGGGCCAGCTGCTCGAGCTGGTTCTGCTGCTCGACGTATCGCATCAGCTCGACGGCGCGACTGGCCTGGGCGGCCGCGGCGGCGGGGAGATGCTCGTGCGGAATCCTGGCCAGAAAGAGCACCTGCTCGAACTGCGACGACAGGAGCTTCGATAGCCGGGACAACAGCTCCTCACGGGTCATGGCTCTCTCCTGGGTGGGTGACGAGTCGGCGTGCCGATGCCTCGCCGGCAACGGGCCTGCCTGGCTTGCGGCATGCGACGTCTCCACGGCGCCGCTGGCTGCGGAGGCCAGCTCGATCGGCCGCGTGCGCAGGAAAGCGCGGGTGAACGCCGCCGCGGAGGCACACGCGTACGTGGTCCAGGCGTCCGCACGCTTCAGCCCGACGATGTCGCTGATGCCGCGGATCGCGAGCATCGGACACCGCTCGCGGGCGGCGCGGTACACCCCGCCGGACTCCATCTCGATCGCGAGCAGGTTGCGCGCGGTCTGGAGCCAAGGGATCAGCAGCTCCGGATCCTTCACCAGCCGATCGCTCGAGGCGATCGGGCCTGCCGCGTACACGGGCGCGCGCGGCGTGGCAGCGGGGCCGTGGTGATGCTCCAGCATGTCGCGCAGCTCGCGCTGCCAGTCGGCCGGGCCGGACAGCTGTCCCTTCTTGGTCCAGCTCACGGGCGGCTGCTCCGGGAGGCCGGCCGTCCAGTCGCCCAGCTCGTCTTCGCGCGCTGCGAGGTTGGCGACCAGGGCGGCCAGCGCCTTGTCGATGGGGCCGCCGGTCACGGCGAACGTGGGCGGCTCACCGGACTTGCGTGCCTCGACGGTGAAATCGTGGATCCGCGTGGAGACGACGACGTCGCCGAGCTTGACGTCGGCCGAGGGACGCCCGCCGGCGATGCCAACCACGAGCACCAGCCGGGGACCGAGATCGTCGATCAGGTCCCGCGCAGCGTCCTGCGCCTCGCCCTGGCCTTGCTCGATCAGGCGCAGCACGGCGATCCGGTAGCGCTCGCCGCCGCCAGCATCGGCGTGGCGCAGCGTGTACACGCGGCTGGCGCCTTGCAAGGTGCCGGCCTTGTCCGGGAACGCGGCGAGCACGGCGCGAAACTCGTCGTCGCGGATCGTCACGACGCCGATATCCAACCTCGGCGAAGTACCGGTAGCACGCGCAGCGGCAGCGACGGGCGAGATCGTGTGCGTCATGGGCGGCTCCGGCGCCAATGGCGCGTCGATGGAGGAGGCGAGATACCGCGGCACATCGAGGAACCAGACGCCACCGGCCGCATCGCCGGCAATGACGGTGGTGGCGCCGACGGCGACCGCGGCGTAGCTGGCATCGCCGCGATGGGTGATGCGGCAGGTGTAGGTCGCGAGCTCCCAGACCTTGAGCGTGTGGTCATCCGAGGCCGAGACCACGTGCCGGCCGTCCGGCGTCACCGCGCACGCAATCACCCCGTCGGTGTGGCCCTGGAGCGTGGCCACCACGCGCCCGCTCGCGAGCTCCCAGACCTTGAGCGTTTCGTCATACGAGGCCGAGACCACGTGCCGGCCGTCCGGCGTCACCGCGCACGCGGTCACCAAGTGGGTGTGGCCTTGGAGCGTGGCCACCGCGCGCCCGCTCGCGAGCTCCCAGACCTTGAGCGTCTTGTCAGACGAGGCCGAGACCACGTGCCGGCCGTCCGGCGTCACCGCGCACGCCTGC
>VBLP01000508.1 GCA_005887925.1 Deltaproteobacteria bacterium
CTCCATGGGAGATCTGGTGGGCCCGGGCGACCCGATCATCACGCTCGAGGCGATGAAGATGGAGCACGTCGTCGTCGCTCCCCGGCCCGGACGGATCGCTCTCCTGACCGTCAACGCGGGCGACCAGGTGACGCGTGGCGCGGCCCTGGCGACGATCGACGACTGAGCCCGCCTCCGCGGTACCCTTCCGGCCACAGGAGGATCGATGGCCAAGGACAAGAAGAAGGATCGCGATCACGGAAAGGCGGGCAAGCATGCGGCGGACGGCGCCCCACGCTCGCCCGCCGAGGTTGACGGTGGCCAGCATCACGCCGCGAAGGCCCACGGTCGAGCCACCCAGGTCGACACGAGCCTCCCCACGACCCGCGCCGAGCTGATGGCCCTGCATGCCGCCGCCCGGGCGCGTCGGAACGCAGCCGCGCTCGACAGCCCCGCGTTCCGAGCCGCCGTCATCGACCTCGAGCGGATCGAGATCCGGATCGCTGCGGTCGATCGAGCGGCCGATCCGCCGCTCGGCTGACCCATCGAGCATGACCGGGCGGGCCCCGTGAGCGAGACTCCGGCCGGCCGGCCCGCGGCCGATCACGTCCGGATCTACGAGGTCGGACCGCGCGACGGGCTGCAGAACGAGGAGCGGCCGATCTCGCTCGCAACGAAGCTCCGCTACCTCGAGCTCCTCGCGGACGCGGGCCTCCGCGAGATCGAGGCCACGTCGTTCGTCGCCCCGAGCGCGATCCCCCAGCTCTCGGATGCGGACGAGCTCATGGCGGCGCTGCCTCGCCGCGCGGGCGTGCGCTACCCCGTGCTCGTGCCCAATCTGCGGGGCATGGCGCGGGCGGAGACCGCCGGCGTCGACGCGATTGCCGTCTTCACCGCCGCCAGCGATGCCTTCACGACCCGGAACATCGGCATGACCGTCGACGAGTCGCTCGAGGCATTCACACCCGTGCTCGCCCGGGCGGGCGAGCACGGCTGGTGGCGTCGCGGCTATGTCTCGACCGCGTTCGGTTGCCCGTATTCCGGCGAGGTCGACCCGGCCCGGGTTGTCGCGGTCGCCGCGCGGCTCCTCGAGCTCGGCGTTGACGAGGTCTGCTTCGGCGACACCATCGGTGTGGCGGTCCCGCCCCAGGTCCGTGACCTGACGGCTCGGGCGGTCGATGCCCGCATCCCGCTCGAGCGGATCGCGTTCCACTTCCATGACACGCGGGGGACCGCATTGGCCAATGTCGCTGCGGCGATGTCCTCCGGGATTCGGACGTTCGACGCGTCGACCGGCGGGACCGGGGGCTGTCCTTACGCTCCCGGCGCGGCGGGCAATCTCGCGACCGAGGACCTCGTCTACCTTCTGGACGCGATCGGGCTCGAGCACGGCGTCGACCTTGACGGCGTGCTTGTGGCGGCCCGGTTCATCGCGGATGCGCTCGGCAAACCATTGTCGACGAAGGTCGGCCAGGCCGGTGGCTGGGATCCGCGGACTGGGCAGGCGACGGGCCGCGACCGGGGCCGCGAATGACCTCCCGCGACAACGCCCGAACCTGAGCGTGAGCACACGGCGCGGTTCTTGGTATGTTTCGCCAACGATGAATGGGGTCGTGCTCGTCCTGAACCAGAACTATGAGCCGTTGAACGTCTGCAACCTGCCGCGGGCGTTCCGACTCGTGTTCGGCGAGAAGGCCGAGATCATCGAGTACGACCACCAGATCATCCACACGCCGCGAGCCGAATACCACGCGCCGTCGGTGATCCGACTCCAGTACCAGGTCCGGCGGCCGCGGCCGCGGGTCAAGCTGAGCCGGCGCGAGATCTTCACGCGCGATCGCCACACGTGCCAATACTGCGGCCGCCAGGGTCACGATCTGACGCTCGACCACATCATGCCTCGCCATCGCGGCGGTGGGCACACGTGGGAGAACCTCGTCACCGCGTGCAAGTCGTGCAACCATCGCAAGGGCGGGAAGACCCTCGAAGAGGCTCGCTACCGGCTGAACCGGCCGCCGTTCGAGCCGCGCAGTGACGTCTACTCGATGTTCACGCCCTATCTCGCCGACGAGAACAACGAGGCCTGGAGGACGTACCTGTTCCTCGGCCGCAACTGAGCGAGCCGGTGGCGCGCGGCGGTGTCGGCGCGCCGCGTGGCAGTGCCGACGGGACCGGGGCCATGGTGGCCGTCGCGATTCCCGAATCCGTCCGCGTCCTCCTGACGACGCTGTGGGCGGCTGGTCATGCGGCATATGTCGTCGGCGGCGCCCTGCGGGATGTCATCGGCCGCCGAGCGGCAATCGGAGGCGCGACTCCCGACTGGGATTGGGATCTCACGACATCGGCCCTGCCGGCGCAGACGGCGGGCCTGTTCGACGACGCGACCTATGAGAACAAGTTCGGTACGGTCGTCGTCCTCCGCGGCGGGATCGACTACGAGATCACGACCATGCGGACCGACCACGACTACGCGGATTTCCGGCGTCCGCACCGGGTCGAGTTCGGGACGTCGCTCGAGGCCGATCTGGCCCGGCGCGACTTCACGATGAATGCCCTGGCCTGGGGACGGGAGCCGGCCGAGTCGTCGCCGCACCTCGTCGATCCGTTCGGCGGCGGGGCCGACATCGACCACGGCATCATTCGCGCGGTCGGCGACGCGCGCCGGCGCTTCGAGGAGGACGCGCTCCGGATTGTCCGGGCCATCCGTTTTGCGGTGACGCTGGGCTGGACGATCGAGCCGGCGACCCTCGCCGCGATCCGCGAGACTGCGCCGCTCGTCGCACATCTCTCCGGGGAGCGAATCGCCGCCGAGCTGGTACGGATCCTCGGGGCAGAGCGACCCTCGATCGGGCTTCGGCTTCTCGCCGACACGGGTGTCCTCGGCGCGATCTCGCCTGAGCTCGCGGCCCAGCGCGGAATCGCCCAGAACAAGACCCCGGGCGAAGACCTCTGGGATCACACCGTCCGGACGGTCGACGCCACTCCCAACCAAACGATCGTTCGTTTGGCCGCCCTGCTTCACGACATCGGGAAGCCCGCG
>VBLP01000506.1 GCA_005887925.1 Deltaproteobacteria bacterium
TACTGGATCGGCGAGATGGGGCGAAGCTACGCGCCGAGGTCCGCGGCATCGCTGATCCAGACCGGGATCGATCGCCGCGACTTCAACCGCCACGGCGACGTCCGGTTCCTCGCAGAAGGGCCCGCGGTCGCGTTTGGATCGCTCTGGGACTGGGACCACGATGACTGTCTGTGCGACGTCGAGGAGTCGCTCGCGATCTGCAGGCGGCTGGACGCGGACGTGATCGCGGTCGATACCACGCATCCGGCGATCAGGTTCCCCAGCGTGGTGGTGTTCATTCCGCGGTTCATGAGCTGCAGCAACGTGTTCGAGAACGTCCGGCAGACGATCGCCGGTTCGCGCGACCAGCTCCGGCTGGGACACCCGGCGACCCTCGCGCAGCGACTGTCCGCGCAGCACTACGAGTTTCACGACGACTGGCTGTACCGGCGCGATGCGATCGCGGGTCTGATCGAGGCTGTCGAGGACTATCTCGGCGCGTTCTTTCCGTCGCACCAGTGGCACACCTGGCGGCGGCTGTGGCCCATCAACCTGTGCCAGCTCTTGACCTACCTCCACATCGCACAGGGCAACTTCGCGCAGGCCGTACACATGAGCGAGCTGTGGCGGATCACCGGTGCGACCCCCGGCACGCAGCGCGTCGCCGCGCAGCTCGCCGCGTACCTCCGCGACCACATGCTCGGCGAGGCGCCCGACCGCGACGCGCTCGCCGTCTTCCTCGCCGCGATCGATCCCGAGCACCGCTGCCTGGTCGCGGAGCCGCGCCTCAATCCGTTCCGCCACGTCGCGGATCAGCCCGAGCCACTCGCGTGGGAATCGACCTGGAATCGCCGCCTGCGCGACGAATACCAGCGGTTCTTTGCCTCGTTCCACACCAGCGGTACCGACGACCGGGCCGAGGGACGCAGTGCTGCGCGAGCGTGAGCAACCGGGCCCGGCCGACGCGCCGGTCTACCTCGACTGCAACGCGACCACGCCGATGGAGCCCGAGGTCCTCGCGGCGATGGCGCCGTACTTCGTCGAGGACTTCGGCAATCCGTCGTCGGCCGACCACCTCCACGGCACGCGGGCGGCGAGGGCGGTCGCCGCCGCGAAGCAGTCGATCGCCCATGTCGTGGGCACCGCGGCCGACCTCGTGGTGTTCACGAGCGGCGCGACCGAGGCAAACAACCTCGCGATCCTCGGCCTGGCACGCCACGCCGAGACCGCGCAGCAGCGCCACATCATCACCACCGCGATCGAGCACAAGGCGGTGCTCGAGCCGCTTCGCCACCTGCGCAGCCGCGGCTTCGACATCGATCTCCTCCCACCGGGTCCCGGAGGGTCGATCGACCCGGCCGAGCTGGCACGCAAGCTCCGGCCCCAGACCGGCCTCGTCTCGATCATGCATGTCAACAACGAGACCGGCGTTGTGCAGCCGCTGCGGGAGATCGCCGAGCTGCTCGGTGATCATCACGCGCAGCTTCACGTCGATGCCGCGCAGGGGTTCGGCAAGGACCTCGAGCCGCTGCGTCACCCGCGGATCGATCTGATCAGCGCGAGCGCTCACAAGGTCTTCGGGCCCAAGGGGATCGGCGCGCTGATCCTGCGGCGGCGAGCGACCGGGGCAGTCCCTCCGATCGCGCCGATCGTATTCGGCGGAGGCCAGCAGGGTGGCCTGCGCTCCGGGACGCTGGCGGTGCCGCTGATCGTCGGCTTCGCAAGGGCGGCCGAGCTCGCCGAGCGCGACATCGCCGAGCGCAGCGCCCTGTGCCGGGCGTTTCGCACCCGCGCGCTCGACGCGCTCGCACCGCTCCGGCCGATCGTGATCGGCGACCCCGCGCGGAGCCTGCCGCACGTGCTGTGCGTGGCGTTTCCCGGTGTCGCCTCGCCTCGCCTGGCGTCCGAGCTCGCCGCCCACGTCAGCGTGTCGCGCGGTGCGGCGTGCACCGACGGCACGCACGACGCGTTCAGCCACGTCCTGCTCGCGATGGGCCTGCCGGACGCCCAGCTGCAGGGCGCGATTCGCATGTCCTGGTGTCACCGCACCCCCGATCCGGACTGGAAGGGCGTGGTCCGCGTCATCGCGCGGCTGCGCGGCCGGGTACCAGATTGCTTCGCCTGTCGAGTGGGGTACTAGATGATGACCTCGAAACCGCACAACCTCACGCTGGTACATACCCCGAGTGTCTGGGTGACCTCGATCCCGCTCGGCGTCGCGTACCTCAAGGCCTACCTCCGCCGCGAGCTGCCGGACGTCTCGGTTCGCATCCTCGACCTCAACCATCACTTCTTCCAGAACGCCAGGCGCCGGCTCGCCGGGCTATGCACCGCATGCCCGCGCCGCGCCGACCCGACCTGCCTGCCGCCCGAGCTGTTCTTCGCGGGTGACGCGGTCGCACAGGCCGAGGCCGTGTTCCACGATCCGGCCGCGTTCCGGGACAGGACGCGCTACGCCGAGGCCTTCGCGTTCTACAACGACTACTACAGCTGGGCGATGCGCTGCCTGGACACCGTGCTCAAGCCGTTCGTCGCGCGGCCCGACGACAGGCTCGACCCCGCGGTCCGCGCGCTCCTGAGACCCGATCTCGATGCGATCGCAGCCCGGTCGCCCGACATCGTCGGGTTCTCCGCGATGACGATGCAGATCGCGTACTGGCTCGCGCTCGCCAAGCTGGTCAAGGAGGAGCTCGGCGTACCCATCGTCTTTGGCGGTCATTTCGTGTCGGTCTATGACCCGACAGAGGTCATGCGCGCGAATCCATTCATCGATTACATCGTCTACAAGGAGGGAGAGCAGGGCCTCGCCGGCCTGCTGCAGAACCTGGGCAGCGCGGAGCTCGACGGCGTGCCGAACCTCGTCCACCGCAAGGGCGACGCGATGGCAGCTACGCCAGCCCGACGCCGGTCGTGCCGATCCTGTTCTCGCGCGGCTGTCACTGGGCGAGCTGCGCGTTCTGCGAGGAGAGCACCGCGACCACGAAGTACCGGGCGCGCACGCCCGACAACGTGGTCGACGAGATGGAACAGCGCATCCGGAATGACGGCGTGAAGTACTTCCTGTTCTGCGACCAGACGATCACGGCCACCAGCATCGAGCGACTGGCCGACGCGATCCTGGCGCGAGGGCTCGATGTCCGCTACGGCTTCAGCGGGTTCTACGCGTCGCGCCATGTCACTCGCGACGTCCTGCACAAGGCGCATGCCTCGGGCTGCCGCTGGCTCTACATCGGGGTCGAATCGCTCACCCAGCGCTTGATCGACCTGATGGCCAAGGGGACCGAGGTCGCTCACGTCCTGGATGTCATTCGCTGGTGTCGCGAGATCGGCATCCTGCCGTTCGCTTCCTACTTCTTCGGCTTTCCGACCCAGACCGCGGACGAGGTCAAGCAGGAGGCGCGGATCGCCAGGGACAGTGCGTCGTTCTTCACGATCCCGGGAGACGGCGGCGAATTCTTCCTGACCACCGGCAGCGCGATCTATCGCCATCCGGAGAAGTACTCGGTCGATCACATCGAGACGCACGCGTCGTTCGCGACGCCGACCGGCACGATCACCAGCATCTCGCCGCGCTACCGGGCGCCGGGGCTGTCCGGCGCGCAGGCCAGGCGGCTGTTCCTCGACACGGTGGGCGATGACTATCCTTACGAGGCCGGCGCATTCTGGTCACACTACGTGATCCTCGGCGACAACCGCGTCGATCTGGTATTCCCCCGCGCGTACTACCGCGCACGGCTCGCCCGGCCGGCACGGCAGTTCGCCGACCACATGCGCAACGGCGGCGTACCGATCGATGACGGCCCCCAGGCGGCCAAGCTCAACTACCAGCTCGGAGCGTTCCACGCGGCGGATGGCGATCACGCACGTGCGCTGCCGCCGCTTCGCCGGGCGGCGGAGCTCGCTCCCGTCAGCGTCGAGGCGCAGCGCGCCCTCGCGGTCAGCGCGCTCGACGCCGGCGACGACCGCGAGGCGCTGCGGGCGGCGGAGCGGGCGATCGCGCTGGGCGACGACGACGTCGCGCTGCACGCGCTGGCGGCGAGCTGCCACGAGCGCCTGGGCGACCCGGTTGCGGCGCTGGACATCTACCGGCAGCTGGCGCGACGGTTCCCCTCGAAGCTGGCCCTGGTCCGTCAGATCGGGCGCCTGAGCAAGCGGATCGGGGAGCAGACCGAGGCAGAAGGAGCTGGGCCGCGGTGAACACCTTCGTCCTCAACATCACCAATCGCTGCAACTTCAAGTGCGCGCACTGCTTCCGCGAGGAGGCCAGCAAGGAGGATCTGGCGCTCGAGACGCTCCAGCGCTGCCTGCCGACGCTGCGCTCGCTGGGGGTCCGGACGCTCGCCCTGACCGGCGGCGAGCCGATCCTGCATCCGAGGTTCGTCGAGCTCGTCGACCTGCTGGCGGGCGAGGGCTTTCGCCTCGGTTGCGTGACCAACGGCTCGTTCACGCCCCGCTACCTCGCCGCACTCGCGCCGCACCGGGACAAGGTGGCCTACGTCGCGCTCAGCCTCGACGGCTACACCGCCGAGGCCCACGATCGCCTCCGGGTCCACAGCGGCAGCTTCGACGCGGTCATCGCATCGATGCGCGCATTTCACGACGCCGGCTACCGCGTCAACGTCAGCCACGTCATGAGCCGGCACACCGCCACCGCGCGCGACCTCATCGCGCTGGCCGATTTCCTCGCCGACAAGCCGATGGCGTCGTTGACGCTGGGCGCGGTGGTGCCCACGCCGAGGAACGGTCGCGCGCAGCTGGCATCATCGCCGCAGCTGCTGCACGGTGCGATCGGCTACGTCCGCGCCAAGCTGGGAAGCCGGGTGCGCATCACGCCGGCCGTCGGCCTGAACGGCGGTTACATGTTCTGCAACAACCTGCAATTCATGAACGACGTCGCGCTGCGCTTCGACGGCGATGTCGTGTTCTGCTGCGATGCCATCGCGAGCAACCGGGGAGCCGTCCTGGGCAACGTCGGGGAGGAGCCGCTGATCGAGATCCTGCGCCGGCATCCCGAGAAGGCGAGTCTGGTGATGGCTGCCCGTCTCGCCGCCATGGCCGAGGGCCGTCAGGCGGAGTGCAACGACTGCGCGTTCTGTAACCAGGTACTGGCCGGCGAGGCCGGGATTGTCCGGCTCGCGGTGGTCTAGGCGCCAGCACGGAGGATCGTGATGCTCATCGAGATCACCGGCCGATGCGAGCCACGCTGTCCCGAAGATCACGCCATGCCCGGTGACGCCGGCGACTTCGATCCGGACGTGCTCGGTGAGGTGCTGCCGGTGCTTCGCTCGCTCGGCGTCTCGGCGCTCGTGATGACGGGCGGCGAGCCGATCTTGCATCCGCGGTTCGGCGAGCTGCTCGCGCTGTCGTGTCGCGACGGGTGTCGCCTGGGGCTTCGCAGCCACGGCTGGCAGGTTCCGGAGTACCTCCAGGCATTCGCGCCGTACCGCGAGCGCATCGCCCATGTCTTGCTCACGTTGCGCGGCCCCGCGGCCCGGGCGCACAACGGCGCGTCGCCGGCCGCCGGCGACTTCGTCCGGATCGTGGAGGCGATCGATGGCTATCGCCAGGCAGGGTACGCGGTCATCGTCGACCACGTTGTCGACGAACAGACCATGGGCCATCTGACCGCACTGGGTGAGTTTCTCGCGCCGAGATCGATCACGCTTCACCTCCGCGCCGCGGTGCCGGCACAGGGCGGCGCGGAACCGGCGTGGCCTGCAGGCCCGGCGGCCCGCTCGGCGCTGATCGCGCAGATTCACGCCCTCAAGCAGATCCTGAGCGAGCGCATCGTCCTCGAGCCGTCGCTCGGCGTCAATCATAGCTACAATTTCTGTAGCAACTTCGCTGTCATGGACAAGATCCTGCTGCGCGCGAACGGCAGCGTGGTGTTCTGCCACCGCTGCAGGCCGTCGGATCGCAGCGCGGTCCTCGGCAATCTCCGCGATGACACGCTGCGCGCGATCCTCGGCCATCACCCCGCCCGGGTCGGCGCGATCTGGTCGGCCCGGCTCGCGGCGATGGCGGCCGAGCCGCCGGCGATCCGCAACAACTGCGCGTTCTGCCAGGACACCCTGCGGGCCACGAAGCCGACGTGATGCCGGGTCGGCTCGGTCATGGTGGTCGGTGTGGCAAGCCGCGGGCGCGCGCTGTGCCGTGCCCGGCACGCCATATTCCACGCACGCGCTGCGCGCTCCGGGCGTCGGACCCAACCCGTGCGCTCGGTCGCGAGAAACCGGCGGATGTCGTGTATCATGCGCGGCGCCGCCCTCGCACCGCCGGGGCGAGGACACCCGGCATGGCCGCTCTCTCCTACGACATCGACGTGGCGCGGGCCCGGATCGAGCGGGTGTTCCGCTACCTCGCCGAGCTGCACCGGATCCGGACGCCGCCGGCGCTCGACCTCGATCGCTACGACTGGATCCTCCGGCTCGACGCGCTGCCGCGCCACGCCACCGTCGTGCGCGGGTTCGCGGCCGTCGACGGCAGCGAGGGCGGGGCCGAGCCAGCTTCACGCAGCGGCTTTCTCATCAGCGTCGATCGCCCGACCGAGACCGAGTGTCCCGCACCGTCGGTGCTGTTCGAGAACTGGCTCGAGCCCGGCTGGGAACAGCCCGGCGTCACCCCGGCCGTGGTGCCGACCCGGCCGCTGCGCACGGCCAGCCGCGAGGAGAGCTTCGAGGACAAGGAGGAGCGCGTCCTGGCGTTCGAGGACTGGCTCGAGGAGCGGCGGCGGTGGGAGACCAGCGAGAGCCAGGTGATCGCCGCGGCGCGCCTGTTCTCGGAGCTGTTCACGCTGTGGGGCAAGTTCGAGCGCGAGTCCGAGAAGCTCCAGCTGTTCGTCGGCGACGGCATCCTGGTCGCGTCGCACGCCGGCGAGGTCGTGCGCCATCCCTTGCTGCTGCAGCGGGTCCAGCTCGAGTTCGACGCCCACAAGCCGCGGTTCACGCTGCGCGAGACCGGCGATCCGCCCGATCTCTACGCGCCGCTGCTGCGCTACCTCGACGTCGATGCCAAGCGGCTGCTCGCGCTCAAGGATCGCGTCGCCGCCGAGGAGCTCCACCCGCTCGGCGGCAAGGCCACCAGCCAGTTCCTCCAGGGCCTGGTCCAGACCCTGTGGCCGGACGGCATGTACTTCGACACGCTGCGCGACGTCGGCAAGCCGGCCGGTCCGTACGTCTACCGGCAGCCCGCGCTCTACCTCGGCAACCGCAACCAGGGCTTCGCCGACACCATCGGGCGCTACATCGACATCCTGCCCGGCTGCGACGAGCTGCCCGAGTCGCTGCTGCGCATCGTCGGGATCGAGACCGGCCGCGGCAGCCGGCGCGCCACCGAGTCCGGCGGCCACGACTTCCTCTTGACCCGCGACGCCAACCGCGAGCAGAAGCGCGTGATCCACCGCCTCGACGAGACCGGCGCGGTCCTCGTGCAGGGCCCGCCCGGCACCGGCAAGAGCCACACGATCGCCAACCTGATCGGCCACCTCCTCGCCCAGGGCAAGACGATCCTCGTCACCAGCCACGCGTCCAAGGCGCTGCGCATCGTGCGCGACAAGGTCGCCGAGCCGCTGCAGTCGCTGTGCGTCAGCCTGCTCGACTCCGACGAGGAGAGCACGATGCAGCTCGAGGAGTCGATCACCGGCATCCTCAACTACTTCTCGGCGACCACGCGCGGCAAGCTCGAGAAGGACATCGAGCGCCTGACCCGCACGCGCGACGGCCTGCGCGACGAGCAGGAAGCGGTGCGCGCGCGGCTGCTCCAGGCGATCCACGACGAGCACGCCGAGCTGACCGTGCTCGGCCAGACGATCTCGCCCGCCGATGCCGCCCGGCGCGTCCGCGACGCCGCAGGCGTCCACGACTGGATCCCCGGCCCGGTCGGCGCCGATCTGCCGTTCACCGTCGCCGAGATCGCCGAGCTGTACCAGCTCAACGCGCGGATCGCCGCCGGCGACGAGGAGCTGTTCGACGCCGAGCGCCCCGGGGTCAGCGACCTGCCGCCGCCGCTCGAGCTCGCCGCGCTGCTCGACGAGCTCAGGCGGATCGAGCAGGTCCGGCCGGCCGCGGCCGGCAAGCTGTGGTCGCACGACCGGCAGACCTCCGAGTCGCTCGCCGAGCTCGAGCACGTCGCGCGCGGCGCCGCGGCGGGGCTGGCCGACGACGCCGCGTGGGTCCGGGAGTGTCTCGAGGCCGGGCGCCGCGGCACCGCCGAGAAGGCGCCGTGGCTGGCGCTGTGCGACGAGGCGCGCCGCGCCGCGCACGAGATCGCGCTGCGCGACGAGCTGATCCTGACGCACGCCCCGGTGATCGAGTCCGAGCGGCCGCGCAAGGAGCTGCTCGATGCGTGCCGCGAGATCATCGGCCACCTCGAGTCGGGCAAGAAGCTCGGCCGCGCCGCGCGCCTGTTCAACTCGAGCTGGGGCGAGGTCCAGAAGGCGTGCAAGGTCGAGGGCGACGAGCCGCGGACCGTCGAGCACTTCCGCGCCCTGGTCGCCGCGCTCGAGGTCGAGGCGCTGCGCGACAGCCTGGCGCGCCGCTGGGACCACCAGATGGACGGGCTCGGCGCGCCCGCCGCGGCGGCGCTGGGCAAGCGGCCCGAGAAGAAGGCCGCCGAGCTCGCCGTGCACATCGCCGAGGCGCTGGCCTGGCACGACGAGGTCTGGGGTCCGTGCCTCGCCGCGTTCGCCCGCACCGGCCTGGTCTGGGACCGCGTCGTCGACCAGCTCGCGCCCGGCGCGGCGCCCCCGACGGCCCGGATCCGCGCGGCGCTCGACAAGCTCGGGCCGATCCTCGCCGAGCGCAAGGCCCACGTCCGGGCGCGCGAGCTCGCGCAGCTCCGCGAGCGCTGGATCGACGGCCTCAAGGGGTTCTCGACCAGGAGCGCCGCGTACCCGATCGTCAAGCTCCTGCGCACCGCGATCCGCGACGGCGACTACGACGCCTACGTCGAGGGCCACACCCGCCTGCGCGACGTCGAGGCGCTCGCCGGCGAGGTCGCGCGGCGGCGCGAGCTGCTCGATCGCCTCGAGCCCGCGGCCCCGGCGTGGGGGGCCGCGCTGCGCAAGCGGGAGGCGCCGCACCAGGGCGGCGAGCCGCCGGGCAGCCTCGAGGACGCGCTCGGCTATCGCCTGCTCGATCAGGCGCTCGCGCGGCTGCACGCGGTCGATCTCGAGGACCTGCTCGCCCAGCTGGCCCGGATCGGCCAGAAGCTGCAGGACACCACCGCGCGCTACGTCGAGGCGCTCGCGTGGCACGCCCAGTTCGGCCGCACCGCGCTCAAGCAGCAGCAGGCGCTGAGCGGCTGGCTCGCCCTGCACAAGAAGATCGGCAAGGGCACCGGCAAGCGCGTCGGCCGGCTCAAGGAGGAGGCGCGCAAGACCCTCGCCGAATGCCGCCACGCCGTGCCGGTGTGGATCATGCCGCTGTCGCGCGTCGTCGAGAGCTTCGACATCGCCACCGCCCGGTTCGACGTCGTGATCATCGACGAGGCCAGCCAGAGCGACGTGCTCGGCCTCGTCGCGTTCGCGATGGGCAAGGAGATCGCCGTGGTCGGCGATCACGAGCAGGTCAGCCCGTACGCCGTCGGCTACAAGACCGAGGCGATCGCGGGCCTGATCGACGAGATGCTGATCGACATCCCGAACAAGCAGCTCTACGACGGCCGGACCTCGGTCTACGACCTCGCGCGCCAGTCGTTCGGCGGCACGATCCGGCTGCTCGAGCACTTCCGCTGCGTGCCCAGCATCATCCAGTTCTCCAACCAGCTGTGCTACTCCGGCGAGGTCCGGCCGCTGCGCGAGGCCTCGGCCGCCAGGGTCTCGCCGCACCTGATCGCGGTCCGCGTCGAGACCGGCCACGCCGTCGACCGGGTCAACGAGAAGGAGGCCCAGGTCGTCGCGTCGCTGGTCGCCGCGATCTGCCGGCTGCCCGAATACGACGACTGCACGATCGGCGTGATCTCGATGGTTGGCACCGAGAACGCCCTCCTGATCGACGCGATCCTGCGCCGCCGCCTCACCGTGTCCGAGTACCAGAAGCGACGCCTGCTGTGCGGCAACGCGTTCCAGTTCCAGGGCGACGAGCGCGACGTGATGTTCCTGTCGATGGTCGATTCACCCGCCGACCTGCCGCTGCCGATGCGCCAGCGCGACGAGGCCCGCAAGGTGTTCAACGTCGCCGCCAGCCGCGCGCGCGATCAGCTGTGGGTCGTGCACTCGCTCGACCCCGGCCGCGACCTCAAGGCCGGCGACCTGCGCCTGCGGCTGATCGAGCACGCCGAGCACGCCTGGGGCGACAAGCCGATCGAGCTCGACCTCGCCGGCGCGGTGTTCGACTCCGAGCTCCAGGGCGAGCTGTGCCGCATCCTCGACGCCGAGGGCTACCGCGTCATCCCGCGCTACGCCGTCGGCGGCCACACGATCGACGCGGTGGTCGAGGGCCCCGGCCACGCCCGCGTCGGCATCCTGTGCGACGGCGGCCGCGCGCTGCCCGATCACGACATCCACGGCGTGCTCGAGCATCAGATGATCCTCGAGCGGCTGGGCTGGAAGCTGATCCGGATCCGCGCCTCCGAGTACTTCCGCGACCCCAAGAAGGAGCTCGAGCGGCTGCGGCGCCGGCTCGGCGCGCGGGGCGTCAAGCCGATCGGCGCCGATCGCGGCCGCGCCCGGAGCAAGGGCAAGCCCGGCGAGCCGGTGCCGCCCAGCCTGCACGAGCGCGTCATCCAGCGCGCCGAGAGCATCCGCAGCCGGTGGAATGTGCCGATTCCGCCGCGCCCCGCGGACGCAGCGACCTCGCGGTAGGGCGTCGCCACCGCGCTGACCGGCAACGGTCGGCAAACGCGAGCCATTTCACCGCAATCTGTCATTATATTGCTACGACAGAGCACTACTGTGCAATGCGCAGTATCGGCGCGTATCAACGAGTATGCGTCGGCGTTTCACACTTCGTCACTCGAAGGAAGGGGAGAGTATGGCTTTCAGGCTCTCGTTCATCTCGCGATCCTCACTGGCTCCGATCCTGCTGGCCGTCGCGTGCGGCGTCGGCGGATGTGTCGATCCCGGCGCCACCGAAGCACAGACGATGATGTCAGTGAGCGAGACTCCAGATATCGCGAGCTCGTCGCACCTGTCGCAGGACAGTCTCGGCTGCACCTGGAGTCAGTGGGGTCAGAGCGCGGCTCACGACGGGCAGAGCTGCGTCACCGGCCAGGCGCCCAGCAATATCCTCCATCACATTGTCTATGATCCTTTCGAGTTCCAGGAGATGGCCGAAGGCGGCGGCGATCTGTTCATTCACTATCAGGCGCCGCTGAATGATGAGAGCGGCAATTTCTACATGATGCAGAAGGGCGGCACGTACACGCCGTGCGATCCGCCCGGCTCCGGGACGCCGGCGCCCTGTGGCATCGATCCCGCCAACGTCGCGAAGGAGATCTGGTTCGAGAAGAAATATCGACTGGAAGCCCTACCCGGTGTTTCTGTGGGAGCCGGTCTTCCAGCCCGCGCTCGCCGGCCCGATCCTCTACGTCCCCGGCGCCGGCGGCTCGGTGTGGCAGGTCCTCACCGTCCTCGACCACCCCGTCACCCTGCAGCGCATCAACCCGTTCGACACCATCGATCCCAACACCTATGTCAGCAGCGGCATCACCGTCGACCGCTTCGGCTTCGCCTACTGGAACGTGCTGCAGCTGGACCCGACCACCTTCGAGAACCGCGGCTTCCTGGTCAAGGCCGCGCCGTGGGGCCAGACCTGGAAGGTCGACTACGAGACCCTGATCCCGGGCGCTCCCGCCGAGCTCGACTCGTGCTTCTACAACTTCTTCTTCGCCACTCCGCGCCCGGCGCGGCCGTGGCCGCCGTCGGCCGACGCCCTGCCACCGCAGTTCATCTGCGGCCGGCAGCGCCCCGGCGTGAACATCACCCCGGCGATCGGCCGCGATGGCACGATCTTCACCGCCTCGACCGCCGACTTCGCGTTCAACTACGCCTACATCGTCGCGCTCAAGCCCGACCTGTCGCTCAAGTGGGCGACCTCGATGCGCGGCCTGGTCAACGACGGCTGCGGCGTGCACCGCCCGGGCTTCCCCGAGGGTGACATCCGGTGCAGCACCACGTTCTCCGCCGTCGGCGTCGATCCAACACCAACCTGCCGCCCGCGCTGATCGTCGACGACGTCTCGTCCTCGACCCCCGTCGCGCTGCCCGACGGCGGTGTCCTCTACGGCGCGCTCGACGACTACAACTTCGCGCGCGGCCACCTGGTCAAGCTCGACAAGGACGGCCAGTTCGCCGGCGCGTACACCTTCGGCTGGGACTCGACGCCCGCGGTCTACGAGCACGACCACACCTACTCGATCGTGATCAAGGACAACCACTACCTGAGCGACGGGCCGTTCCTCCTGACCCAGCTGTCCAGGGACCTCGAGGTCGAGTGGACGTTCCGCAACACCACGACCCAGGCCTGCGTCCGCCAGCCGGACGGCTCGCTCGTGTGCAGCTACACCACCGCCGACGGCGAGACCCACGAGAACGGCTTCGAGTGGTGCGTCAACGCGCCCGCCGTCGACGCCAGCGGCAACGTCTACGCCAACGCCGAGGACGGCTACGTCTACCAGATCGGCCAGGGCGGCGTGCTCAAGACGCAGACCTTCCTCAACCAGGCGCTCGGCGCCGCCTACACCCCCGTCGCGCTCGATCCGCGCGGCCGGGTCTACGCGCTGAACAACGGCGAGCTCACCGTGTTCGGCCGCGCGCACTAGCGGCGCCCGCAGCCGGTAGCGGTCACGGCCGCGCGACGATCTTGCACAGCGTCGCGTACAGCGCGTCGTACAGCAGCGCCGAGCGTTCGACGATCTGGTGATCGTCGTCGAGCACATCGGGGAACGCCACGGTGATCAATCGCAACCCGACCGCCTCGGGGTGGTGCTCCCGGCCCGCCGGTCCGTCCGCGTCGCGCACGATCTCGGCGAGTCGCACCAGCGCGGCGTCGTCGGGGCGGTGCTCGCGCACGAGCTGCTCGATCGGGCTCGGGCCACCGTCGCGCTTGCCGTACCGCGTCCCCGCGACGTGAAAGCCGATCGCACCCTGCCGTTCGCGCTCACGAACCTCGTCGTCGCTGCCGAACGAGAACGTGGCGTCGGGGTCGACGAAGCGGCGGATCACCCACGCCATCGCAGCGCGGCTGATCCGGATCTTCCGTCGCGTGGCCCACTCCACCGCCCGCGATCTTAACCCCAGAGCTCACCTGATCTGACCCCGCCTCGCGTCGCATTTTTCGCGATCTCTTCGTTGCCGCTCCTCGAATTACGCCCGGTAGTCCTTCGTCGCGGCGCCTCGACCTCGCGAAAACTGCTTGCGATCCGGGCTCATCTCAGGCGAGCTCTGGGGTCAGTCGAAAACCGGGTGAGCGCGCTGGCGCTGCTCTCGAAGCTGCGCGGGTCTGGAGCATCGTCGGATGGCTGAAACTGCCATCGCGCATCGAGATTTCACTGACTTGGAACGTCATTCTTCCTGGTGCGCGGTCCGGATCGGTGTAACGTCAGCGCTGCGCGCGTAGTCGTCGCGGGGAGAGCTGGATCGCGCCGTCGCGGGGACGGCAGCCTCGCGCTGACTTGCGGGGCGAGTCAATCGGAGGGAGGCATTGTATGGAAGAACGTCTACGCGGAAGGTCGCTCGGTTTCTTCGCGAACCGCGCGATCGAGCACAAGGACAAGCTGCACCAGGACGACTTCGCGGGAGCCGAGCTCGATCGCGATAGCAGCCGGCTGCACGGCAGCGGAAATCACCCGCCGATCGCGCACCTGCGCCTGAGGGCGCTCGAGCACGCGAAGAAGATGAAGCGCTTCCGTGGCGGCCGCCGGACCGACCCCGCAGCCACCGGCGACGCAGGCACCGGCGACTCGGTTCCCGGCGCAGCCAACTGGGTGCAGATGGGACCGATCGCGATCCCGAACGGGCAGAGCCTCGGCGGCGTCGCGCGCATCATCGTGTCGGGACGGGTCGCGTCGATCGCGGTCCACCCGACCTCACCGAGCACGATGTATCTCGCCACCGCACGCGGCGGCGTGTGGAAGACCACCGACGGCGGCGCGACGTGGGCAGCGATCTCGGACAACCAGGTCTCGCTCGCGATGGGCGCGATCGCGCTCGCACCGTCGGCGCCGGACACGATCTACGCGGGCACCGGCGAGGGCCACATCTACTACCTGACCGCGTTCAACCCGCTCAATGCGCTCAACGAGAGCTACCAGGGCAGCGGCCTGCTCAAGAGCACCACCGGCGGCACCAGCTGGACGCTGCAGGGCACCGTCGAGTTCACCGGCGCGGCGTTCTACCGGATCGCGGTCCACCCGACCAATCCCGATCTCGCGTACGCCGCCACCAGTCGCGGCCTGTACCGCACGACCAACGGCGGCACCAACTGGACGCTGCTCGCCGGCGGACTGCCCGCGATCAGCGCGACCGTGATCGCCGCGACCGACGTCGTGATCGATCCGGCCACGCCGAACAACGTGTACTGTGCGTTCTGGGGCTCGGGCATTTACGTCTGCACCAACGGCGGGAGCGCAGCGGTGACACCGTCGTGGACGCTGGCGCCGGGCGGACCGGGCGCGACCGCGGGCCGGATCGGCCTCGCCATCGCGCCGAGCTCGACCTCGAACGTCTTCGCGCTCGCGGCGACGCCGGGCGGCGCCTATCTCGGCTTCTACCGCAACACCGGCGGCACCGGCGGCACGTTCAACCTGATCACGCCGTCGAGCGGATCGAACCCGGCGGTGTCGACGTCGAAGCTGTTCATCGCCGTGGACATCTCGACGCCCGACACCGTGTACCTGTGCGCGACCAGCATGCACAAGGCGACACGCAACACCGCGACTGGCGCGTGGGCGTTCACCGACATCGGCCAGAGCATCCACGCCGACGTGCGCACGATGGCGATGCACCCGTCGCTCAACCAGACCGTGTTCGCGGGCACCGACGGCGGCATCTACAAGACGACCAATGCAGGCACGAGCTGGGACGACACGATCAACAAGCGGCTGTGCACGATCCAGTTCGAGTTCGCCGATCATCACCCGACCCGCGATGCGGTCGTGTTCTCGGGCACGCAGGACAACGGGACCGACCAGTACCGCGCGAGCGAGGTCTTCTATCACGCCGACGACGGCGACGGCGGCGCCACCGCGATCGATCCCAGCACGCCGGCCAACGTGCTGACCGAGCGGTTCTCGATCTCGCCGCGCCGCTCGACCGCGGGCGGCGGGTTCGGCACATTCACCGGCGTGTCGGCCGGGCTGGGTGGCTCGTCGCTGTTCTATCCGCCGCTCGCGCTCGATGCGACCAACGCCAACAACATCGCGTACGGCGTGGTCCCGCTCGCGCTCGACGGCAGTCAGGGCACCGGCGGCTGGTCGACGACGGTCACCCTGCCGGGCGCTGCCGGTCTGCCCTCGGCGATCGCATACGTGAGCTCGACCCTGATCTACGTGGGCACCTCGTCGGGTGAGGTCTACCGGCTGGTGAAGTCAGGCAGCACGTGGACCGCGACCGCGATCCACGCCGCGCCGCTGTCCGGTGGTCGCTGGATCTGGGACATCGTGGTCTCGCCGGCTGACCCGAAGACGATCACCGTCGCGCTCGGCGGTTTCGGCGGCGGCCACGTGTACCGCGGCGTCGTCAACGCGGCGGGCACCGCGGCGACCTGGACCGATCACAGCGGCACCGGCGCCGGCGCGCTGCCCGACGCGCCCGCGAACGCGCTGGTGTTCGACGCGGTCACGTCGCGCTTCTACGTGGGCACCGACGTCGGCGTGTACGTCACCACCGACGACGGCACGACCTGGAACGATTTCCGTCAGGGCCTGCCCAACACGGCGATCTACGACCTCAAGCTGCACGGTCCGAGCCGGCTCCTGCGCGCGGCGACCCACGGTCGCGGCATGTGGGAGCGCGAGATCGATCAGTCGTCGATGAACGACAGCATCGTCTACGTGCGCGACAACCTGATGCACACCGGACGCGGCACCGCACCGTACAACCAGCCGGCCGCGTTCGACGATCCGCTGCGCCAGGTCACGCTCGGCGACCACGTGTTCTGGTGGCACTGCGCCGACATCAAGAACGACTCCGACGGGCCGGGCAGCTACCAGATGACGCCGTCCAGCGTCGACTTCTATGCGTTCGAGAGCCAGCTCGCGCACCGCGATCCGGTGCGCACGCACGTCAATCACGCATTCGTGCAGGTGCACAACCGCGGCATCGCCGCGGCGAGCGTCACGGTGAAGATCCTGTACGCCGACGCGTCGGGTGCGCTGCCCAACCTGCAGAGCAACTTCTGGACCGCATGTGGAACTGGACGCCGCCGTCGACGCAGGCGGAGCACTCGTGCATGCTCGTCGTGTGTGACTCGGCCGCGGATCCGATCCCGGCCGCGAGCAAGGTGTTCGACATTGCCACGCTGGTGAACAGCGAGCGCCGGGTCGGACTCAAGAACCTGCACCTGGTCGATCCGACCGACGACACGCTGGTGCTGCCGTTCGACGTGCTGCCGCGCGGCGCGGATCAGATCCGGATCGTGCTGTCGCCCGACCTGCACGGCTGGCACGTCGGCCTGGTCGTGCCGAAGCCGGTGCTCAACCAGATCCACTCGTCGATCGCGCGCGTGCCGATCCCCACCGAGGCGCACGGCCGGCTCGCGCTGCACGCCCGGCCGAACCTGCCGAAGCTCGACGCGACCGAGATGCTGAAGGTCGAGCCGATCGCGGTCGCGGGCACTGGCGATCACGTCGCGCTGGTCGACAGGCTGCACCACGATCAACCGTACGCGGCGGCGATCGTCCTGCAGCATCCGCCGAAGGCCAAGCGCGGATCGATCACGATCATCCATG
>VBLP01000507.1 GCA_005887925.1 Deltaproteobacteria bacterium
CGTTCTCCGCGGCG
Source organism: Deltaproteobacteria bacterium (assembly GCA_005887925.1). GTDB lineage: Bacteria > Myxococcota_A > Polyangia > Haliangiales > Haliangiaceae > JABFXX01. The sequence goes on from VBLP01000507.1 coordinate 15, forward strand.
CCAGGTGGTGATTCGGCGGGCGCGGCTCCGACGCCCATCCGCGTAGCAGCCCACGGCAGCCGAGCGTGCTCGCGTTCTCCGCGGCGCCAGGTGGTGCCTCGGCGGGCGCGGCCCCGACGCCCATCCGCGTAGCAGCCCACGGCAGCCGAGCGTGCCCGCGCTCTCCGAGCGCTAGCTGCGCATCGGCCGCGACGCGATCCGCCGCTGCAGCTCCTCGTCCTGCTGCGTGTGCGACAGGAGGCACACCGCGACCAGCCAGTCGGTGGCGCAGACGTGATCGGCCAGCCCGTTCTGCTCGGCGCGCCAGCGCAGCATGATCGACGGCGATGCGCGCTCGACCACGCGGATCAGGTTGTTGACATAGCCCTCGCTCTTGGCGATCGCGCGCGCGATCCGCGGCCCCGACCAGCCTTTGTCGTGGAGCAGCTTGCACCAGATCGCCAGATCACAGGTTCCGGCGAAGTCGAGCCCGGGCGGTTCAGACGTGAAAGGTTCCATGGGAATCATCCGTAGAGCTCGCTACACAGACGCCCGCGGTGGCACGATCATTCCATGGCGACCGCGGGCTATTCAGGCACACCATTGCCGCAGAAACTCGGGATCAAGGACGGGCACCGCGTCGCGGTGATCGGCGCGCCGCCCGGCTTCGCGCTCGGCGCGCTGCCGGGGGCCGTCAACCTGCAGCGCAACCTCGCCGGCAAGACACCGCTCGATGTGCTCGTGGTGTTCGTGACCAGGCGGGCCGATCTCGTAGCGCGGATCGCAGCCTGTCGGCCGCGCATGCAACCGGCGGCCGGACTGTGGATTGCGTGGCCCAAGCGCGCGTCCGGGGTGGCGACCGACATCATCGAGGACACCGTGCGCGACGTCGCGTTGCCGACCGGCCTGGTCGACAACAAGGTCTGCGCGATCGACGAGACCTGGTCGGGGCTGCGACTGGTGATTCGCAAGGAGCTCCGGTAGCCGCGTGGCCTGCATGGATACGCGCGACCCGCGGCCGCAGATCTTCGCGTGGCGTCCGTCACGGCCGCGCGCGCTGCGCCGCAACGTCCGGTCCGAGGTCGTGTCGGCGTGCGCCGCGCGCGTCGCGCATCACCCGCAGGCCGCGCGGGCCCGCGCGAACACCTGGTCGAGCATCGGCCCGGTCAGCCGGCCGGTGAACGTGTTCTGCTGGCTGACGTGATACGAGCCGACGAGCTGCCACGGCCCGAGCCGCGCCTCGGCGGCGTGCCCGAACCGCGGCCGCGGCCGCGCGATCGCATGACCCAGCTGCTCGGCGGCGCGCAGCACGCCGTCCCAGGCAAACCCGCCGAGCGCGACGATCGCGCGCAGCCCGGACAGGAGCGCGATCTCGCGGGCGAGGTAGCCGACGCAGCGATCGCGCTCGCGCGGCGTCGGCTGGTTGTCGGGCGGCGCGCAGCGTACGACGCACGATACGTACGCTCCGGACAGCGCGAGGCCATCGCCCGGCCGGATCGACGCGGCCTGGTTGGCGAAGCCGGCGCGGTGCAGCGCGCCGTACAGCCAGTCGCCGGAGCGATCGCCGGTGAACACGCGGCCGGTGCGGTTGCCGCCGTGCGCCGCCGGGGCGAGCCCGACGACGAGCAGCCGCGCCGCCGGATCGCCGAACCCCGGCACCGGGCGCGCCCAGTACGTCTGCCCGGCGAACCGCCGCGGTGGCTCGCGTGCGGCCGCCGTGGAGCACCGCAGCAGCCGGGCGCAGCGGCGGCACGCCGTGATCTCGGCAGCGAGCGCGGCGAGGTCGGCCACACGGCGATTCTAGCCGCATCTCCTCATGCACGGGCACGCACGGGCCGCGCGCAAGGCGAGGACTCGTCGCCCGCGCAACCGGAGCCGGCGGCGATGATCCGCCAGACCGGCCGGCGCACATGCGCGGCGGTTCGTCGCAGCCCGGGGCCCGCCGCAGGTTGAGGCAGCGCCGCACCGCCGCGCACGCACTTGCGACAGGACCGCACGCAGCGGCAATCGGCGGCACGACAACGCGCGCAAATGGAACACCGCCTGCGATATCCTGGGGTGCTCGGCTGGGTATGGATGTTGCTGAGCTCGCTCGAAGGAGTGCTCATGAGATCGATTCGTAAGCTTGTTGTCGTCGGAGCGAACGGGGTCATGGGCGCCGCGGCCGGGGCGGTCTTCGCCGCCGCCGGTCTGCCCACCGTGTTCCTCGCCCGCAGCCAGGACAAGGCCGAGGCCGCCCGCGCGCGGGCCGAGCACCTCGCCAAGGGCCGGATCGCGCCGGGGACGATCAGCTGCGGCAGCTACGGCTCCGACCTCGGCCACGCGCTCGCCGATGCCGATCTGGTGCTCGAGACGGTCGCCGAGGACGCCGCGATCAAGCGCGGGCTGTTCGCGCTGATCGATCGGCTGCGCAACGCCGACACGATCGTCGCCACCGGCACCTCGGGCCTCTCGATCGCGAGCCTGTGCGCCGAGCGCAGCGCGAGCTTCCGCCGCAACTTCCTCGGCATCCACCTGTTCAACCCGCCGACCGTGATCGTCGGTTGCGAGCTGATCCCGCACGCCGCGACCGACCCCGGCGCGGTCGCCGTGGTCCGCGACTTCCTGACCCGCGGCGTCGGCCGCGAGGTCGTCGAGACCTCCGACACGCCGGGCTTCGCCGGCAACCGGGTCGGCTTCCGGCTGCTCAACGAGGTCGCCCAGCTCGCCGAGGAGCACGGCGTCGTGTTCCTCGATCAGCTGGTCGGCCCGCACACCGGCCGCTCGCTGCCGCCGCTCGCGACGATCGACCTCGTCGGCTGGGACGTCCACAAGGCGATCGTCGATCACCTCCACACCGCGACCCACGACCTCGCGCACGCCCAGTTCCAGCTGCCCGCCTACCTGCAGGCCGGCATCGACCGCGGGCACCTCGGCCGCAAGACCCGCGACAAGGGCGGCTTCTACCGCACCGAGGGCAGCGGTCCTACCGCCCGCCAGCTCGTGCTCGATCCGGCGACCGGCGACTACCGCCCGCTCGCCGAGCTGACCCGCCCGCTGCCGCCGCTCGTCGAGGCCATGAAGGCGGCGATCCGCTCCGGCCGCGATCGCGGCTACCGCGGAGCGATGGAAGTGCTGTGCGCCGCGACCTGCCCCGAGGCGGAGCTGCTGCGCCGGATCCTGCTCGGCTACATCTCGTACGGCCTCGGCCTCGTCGGCGAGGTCGTCGAGCGGCCCCGCGACATCGATCGCATCATGGCGTTCGGCTTCCACTGGGCGCCGCCGAGCGTGCTGGTCGACGCGATCGGCCCCGGCCGCACGATCGTGCTGCTCGAGCGCGCCCGGCTGCCCGTGCCGCGCGCGGTGCTCGACGCCGCCGTCCACCAGCGCGCCCTGTTCGACGAGCCGCGGGTCGATCGCGCGCGGTTCTTCGCCGCCGCCTGAGGCGCGTCGCCTCGATCGCCGCCGCCCCGCCCGCGCGCGACCGTGCTACCAACGCACATGGCCGACGACGATCTCCGCCGGTTCCGCTCCAATCGCCAGGACGAGGTCGACAGCGCCGTGCAGTACCGCGCGATGGCCCAGGCCGAGCCCGACGACGGCGTCGCCAAGGTCTACCGTGAGCTCGCCGACGTCGAGGAGAAGCACGCCGGGTTCTGGGAGCTGCGGCTGCGCGAGCGCGGCGTCGACCCCGGGCCGCGGCGGCCGAGCTGGCGGGCCCGCGTGCTGGCGTGGACCGCCCGCCGCCTCGGTCCCCGCGCGATCCTGCCCACCGTCGCGCAGCGCGAGGCCGTCGGCCGCAACGACTACGTCGGGCAGTCCGAGACCGCCCACACCCGGATGCCCGCGCAGGAGCGCTCGCACGCCCGCGTGCTCAAGGCGATGCTGACCCGCTCCGAGGGCGTCGCCGGCAACGAGCTCGCCCGTGTCGAGGGCCGCCATCGCAACGTCGGCGGCAACGCGCTCCGCGCCGCCGTGCTCGGCGCCAACGACGGCCTGTGCTCCAACCTCGCGCTGGTCATGGGCGTCGCCGGCGCCACGACCAGCTCGCACGCGATCCTCGTGACCGGGCTCGCCGGCCTGGTCGCCGGCGCGTGCTCGATGGCGCTCGGCGAGTGGGTCTCGGTGACCTCGTCGCGCGAGCTGGCCGAGCGCGAGCTGCGGGTCGAGCGCGACGAGCTCGCCGCCGCTCCCGAGGAGGAACGCGAGGAGCTGCAGCTGATCTACGAGGCCAAGGGCATCCCCAAGGACGAGGCGCGCCAGCTGTCGCAGCGCCTGCTCGACGACCACGGCGCCGCGCTCGACGTGCTCGCCCGCGAGGAGCTCGGCATCGACCCCGGCGATCTCGGCGGCTCGGCGCGGGTCGCCGCCACCGCCTCGTTCCTCTTGTTCGCGTTCGGCGCGATGTTCCCCGTGCTGCCCTACCTCGTGGCGAGCGGCACCACCGCGCTCGTCACCAGCCTCGTGGTCAGCAGCGTCGCGCTCTACGGCATCGGCGCCGCGATCACCCTGTTCACGGGCCGGCCGGTCTGGATCTCGGGTGGCCGCCAGACCGTGCTCGGCCTCGCCGCGGCCGGTCTCACCTTCGGCCTCGGCCGCCTGCTCGGGACCGCGCTCGCCTGACTGCGTCCCGCGGTAGACGTCTACGCCCCCCGCCTCCCCAGGGACGCGGCGCGCGCCCGAGCAAAGGACACCACCCGTGTCGAAACAGGAGCTTCAGACCATCGACCCCGCGGCCCTCGCCCAGGTCAGCGGCGGCGCCACCGGCACCAGCACGACCTCGACCAGCAACGACCAGATCCTGACCGCGCTCACCGGCATCCTCAACTCGATCCAGTCGATCGCCGGTCAGCGAAGCGGCGGCGGCGGCTTCAACCAGCAGGAGATGCTGATGCTCATGATGATCATGCAGCAGCGCAACCAGCCGATCGCCGTCGCCGCCCCGGGCGATCCGTGGGGTGCATGGGGCCAGCAGCCGATCATCCGCTACTACTGACCGGCGGTTCAGGCGATCCAGCGCCCCGCTCAAGACTCCGGCCGCGATACGACGCGCAGGAAGCGCTGCGCCACTCGCGGACCCGGGCTGGACTCGACGAGGTGATTCGCGATTCTCAGCGCGTCATAGCCGCTCCCGGATGCCGGACGCACGACGAGCTTATCTCCGCTCTCTTCGGTGACAGCAGCCACGGGAGCGCGCGCGATTGCCTTGAACACCGAGCTTCGCTCGCCCTTCCCGACAGCCACGCGCACCTCCGGCATGGCGATAATCGTGGTTCCGCGGTCGACAAACACCGGAAGGACCTGGCCATTCTCGAGGAGTTGCTCCATGAGCCGCGGCGGGATCCGCTTGCGGTCGACCAGAACGATGCCCTCGGCGAGCGGCCTCCCACCCTCGACCAGAGCGCTCAGCTCACCCACCACGGGCCTCACGGCGATGTTCACCGCGACACGCGTCGAATCCCGCGTCAGCGGACGGCGATCGCCGTTGCTGTACGTCTTGCCCGCGCGAGCCAAAGTTGCGTTCTTCTTTCGCTTCCTGGCCGCAGCTGTCGATGCCTGCAACGCCGCTGCGTGGAGGTCGAGGCGTCCGTGTCCTTCCGTCGGCGTCCATCGTACCTGTTTGCGAAGTTTTCTCGCGGTGCGTAGCACGATCCGCTTGACCTGGGTCTCGGTCAGCGTCGGCGCGATCGACACCAGGATCGCCGCAGCGGCCGCGACGTGCGGCGTCGCGGATGACGTTCCATTGAACGAATCGTGGAAGTCGGCGCTGGTGTGGCCGCGCGCACCGCTGATATCGGTCGTCGCGATCGCGATGCCGGGTGCGAGCAGGCTCAGGGTCGGGCCATGACTGCTTCCCCAGTGCGGTTCCCCATCCTTGCTGCTGCGTGTCTTACGCTCGTCATTGCCATTGGATGCACCGACGACCAGCGGCCCGCTCAGCGTACCAGGGAACTGAATCGGACCCTCGTCGTTGCCGGCAGCGACCACGACGATGACACCCTTGCCCCTGCGTCCCCGGGCTCGCGCATCATTGAGCGCATCCGCGACGACATCGATCGGGATGCCGAGTCTCCACGAGCATGACAGGACGTCCGCGCGAGCGACCTTCCAGCACCATTCGATCGCGTCTGCGGTCTGGAAGTCGTCCATCACCCAGTTCCCGGCTCCGTCATCCTTCGCGATGCGAGCAGCCACGAGGCTGACGTTGGGCGCGATCCCAGGGATCGAGCGATCGCGGCTCGCGATGACCCCCGCGCATGCTGTGCCATGAGCATCGTTGCCGGATGGCATCGCCGAGTGCGCCCCGTCGATGAAGTCGCGGCTCGCGACGACCGCAGCCGCGAGAGCGGGGTGCTGATCGTCCACTCCCTCATCGAGGATCGCCACGCGAATGGCCCGCCGACCACGGCCATGTCGCAGCCGGTGCGTGTCCGCGACGCCAATCATTGCGTGATTCCACAGTCGAGGCAGCGTCGCGACCGCATTGGTCGGACGCCGGACGAGACGGATGAAGTTCGGATGCGCATTGAGTGCGCCCCGCACACGAGCCAGGTGCGCCAGCTGAAATGCGGTGACAACGGGATCATGGTCAGGCGGAGCGAGGTACAGGGTCCAGGCGCCGCGTTCGCTGATCGCGACTGCACCTCGATCTGTGAGCGATCGAGCAACCTCACGCTTGGCATGGCCGACGGCAAACGCATCCGTGGCGAATATGCGAACCATCGAGGCCCGCGAATGAAGGGGGCGAGACGTGTTCGATGTGCTGCTCATGTCGCGGGTTGCAGCTTCGAGGGGCGCGGCAGCGATGGTCACCTCTCGAAGCGGCGCGTCTCGCATATGGAATCGTGTTGCGATCACGGAAAGCGTGCGCGGATCTCTCGCGCGCATGGGATCGAGGGGCCCCGGCAACGCGCGCAGCGCTACCTCAACCTGCATTGCTGTGGTTGCGTCGTGGTACGTGAGCTTCGTCGGCTGGACGAGCTTGTCGGTTTGTCTGGCTGGCGTCGGCATGTTGACTCGCCTCGGTGCCATTCGCCTGACGGTCGTCACTCGCGTCACTTCTTCTCCTGCTTCCTCGAGCTCGAGGGTCTTCACCGCCATGTCTTCTCCCCCGTCAAAGAGTCCCAGAATCGCAAGCGCTTGCCGATCGCGCAAGAACGCGGCGCGCCGCTCGGTCCGTCCCGTTCCATCTGCACTACAATTCGCCGCTGCCCCGGGAGCATCGGCACACCGCTGCGCCGATCACCGACTGGCCGACCTGGGCGGCAACGCCCAGCGCACCGGTATTCTGCACTAGCCGCGCCGCTTGATCGCCGAGCGCGCAGGCTTGCGCGGAGCCGGCCCGGCCTTGGTGGGCACCGCGCGCTTCGTCGCGGTGCCCGCTCGCCTCGCTGCCGTGCGCCTTGTCGCCTGCTTCCCCGCACTCGCCGGTGGCGCGCCGCGCTCGGCGATCGGCACGGGCTTGACCGCCTGGCTGCGAGACGCCTCGTAGACCGCGACGTAGGCGTCGACCGACACGCGTGCGATCACCTCGCCGATCACGTCGAGCGGCAGCGCGTCGAGCGTCTTGAACCGCACGCAGGCCTTGCCCATGTCGAGCTTCTTGCCGGCCGCGCGGTACGCGTCGCGGAACCAGCTGCCGAGGCGCTGGTCGCCGTAGACCGACATCAGGTAGAGCGCCATGTGCTGCTTCTGCGATCCCAGGCTCGCCAGCGCGAGCGGTTGTCCGTTGTAGGTCGCCGCGAGCCGCGACGCCGGAACGATCCAGCTGATCATTCCGTACTGCATCGTCTCCTCGTAGCCCGCGGGCAGCCGGGAGTTGATCGTGTCGCGAACGGCGGCGAGCGCGGCGCGCCGATCGGTAGGCAGCGAGGCGAGGAACTGCTCGACGGTAGGAGCGCTGGCACCCATGGCGCGCGACGATAGCGCGGTTATCACCGCGATCCCGGGTGCTGTGACGCCAGCGCCACGCGGCGACTGCGTACAGGCGCTCACGCTGAACTCCGTTACCCGGCGATTTCACACCAATTGACGTTGGCATGGAGCATGCTCAAGTTGGGCCTGGAGGAATGAACATGCGTGGACTTATCCTTGCCACCGCCGCGACGGCCGCACTCTCCGCGGCAGCCCTTAGCGGGTGTTATGCCCAAGGCGACGTCGGTGCCACCGCGACCTATCCCCAAGGCACTGTCTACGCCAGCACGCCGGACCTGGTGACGGTCAGCCCCGGCGTCCAGGTGGTCGCCGACTACGACGAGCCGGTGTTCTTCACCGATGGCTTCTACTGGCGGTTCTACGACGGCTACTGGTACCGCTCGAACAACTACTACTCGGGCTGGTACTTCTACGAGCGGCCGCCGGTCGCCGTGCTGCGGATCGATCGGCCCTACGCCTACGCGCACTACCGGCCGGCTGGCTACGTGGGGCGCTCGCGCACCACCTACCGGCGGCCCGAGCCGATCGTGCGCGATCACCGCGCGCCGGTCGTGGCGCCCACCGCCCGCGGCCAGGTCTACACCGCGCCGGCGCAGCCCGCTCCGGTCGTCCGCGATCACCGCGCCCCGGTCGCCGCGCCGCCCGCCGCGGCGGCTCCGGCCAGGCGCGCTCCGGCGGCGCAGCCGGCCCCGGTCGTCCGCGATCACCGCGAGCCGGCCAAGGACACCCGCGATCACCGCGAGCACTAGCGATCGCAGATCCGCCGCCCGGGTCGGGGCTGTCGCCGCGAACCGCGCGATCCGGTAGCTTCGCCGATTGCCGCGACCGCGCGCGGCGATGTAGTAAGCAGCATGCGCCGATCGCTCGTGGCTGTCGTCGCGGTCGCTGCTGCGTGCGCCGCGCGGCCGCGGCCGGCCCTGGTCACCACCGCCGAGACCACCGGCTATGCGCGCACCGGCCGCTACGAGGAGGCGATCCGGCTGTGCCGCGACTTCGCCCGGGCCTACGACCGCGTGCGCTGCGATCAGATCGGAGCCACCGGCGAGGGCCGCTCGATCCTCGCGCTGCACGTCGGCCGCGGCGACCGGCCGGCGATCTACTTCCAGGGCGGCATCCACGCCGGCGAGATCGAGGGCAAGGACGCCGGCTTCCGCTTCGTGCGCGACCTGCTCGACGGCGTGGTCGTGCCCGGCGCGCTCGACGCCGTCGACCTCGTGTTCGTGCCGGTGGTCAACCCCGACGGCCACGAGCGCTTCGGGCCCAACAACCGGCCCAACCAGCGCGGGCCCGCGGAGATGGGGTTCCGCACCAACGACGCCCGGCTCAACCTCAACCGCGACTACGCCAAGGCCGAGACCCCCGAGATGCAGGCGCTGCTCCGCGCGTTCCTGCGCTATCGCCCGGTGCTGCTCGTCGACCTCCACACCACCGACGGCGCCAAGTACGAGCACGACATCAGCATCAACATCGCGCCTCGCGCGCCGCGCGCGGACCGTCTCGAGGTCACCGCCGGCGAGCTCGCGGCCTACACCGTGAAGCGGCTGACCGAGCTCGGCCACCTCCCCGTCTCGTTCTACCCGTCGTTCGTCACCGGCGACGACCCGAGCTCCGGGTTCGAGATCGCGGAGGCCCCGCCGCGGTTCTCGCATGCCTATGCCGGCGTGCGCAGCCGTCTCGGCATGCTGGTCGAGACCCACAGCTGGCGCACCTACCGCGAGCGCGCCGAGAGCACCTACCACGCCCTGCAGGCGATCTTCGAGGCCGCGCAGCGCCACGCCGGCGAGTGGGCGCGCGCCGAGGCCGCCGCCGACCAGGCCGATCAGCGCCTCGGCGGCAGCGACGTCCCCCTGGTCTGGGACACCGGCCCGCACACGACCGAGATCGACTTCCGCGGCTACGCCTATACCCGGACCCACTCGGAGATCTCGGGCCGCGACTGGATCGTCTTCGACGAGCACAAGCCCGAGATCTGGCGCGTGCCGCTCCACGATCAGCTCATCCCCAAGGTGACGATCCACGTCCCGCGCGCCGGCTACGTCATCGACGGCGGCTTCGCGCCGATGGTCGCCGCCGTCCTCGACCATCACGGCCTGCGGTACGCAAAGCTCGCCGGCCAGCCGCGCCTCGTGGTCGACGCCTTCCGCGCGACCAAGGTCAGCTACCAGCCGCCGTTCGAGGGCCACACGCCGGCCGTCCCCGACGGTAGCTGGCAGCCCGAGACCCGCACGCTCGAGCTCGGCTCGATCTTCGTGCCGATCGATCAGCCCGGCGCGCGGCTCGTGCTCCACCTGCTCGAGCCGGAGCTGCCCGATTCGCTCACCCAGTGGGGCATGTTCAACGCCGCCTTCGAGCGCAAGGAGTACATGGAGCCCTACGTCGCCGAGCAGGTCGCGCGCGACATGCTCGCCGCCGACCCGTCGCTCCGGGCCGCGTTCGACGCCGCGCTCGCCGCCGATCCGCAGCTCGCCGCCTCGCCCGCCCGCCGCCTCGAGTGGTTCTACAGGCGCCATCCGTCGTGGGACGAGCGCGTCAACCTCGTGCCGGTCTACCGCCTCCAGGCGCCGCCGCCCGCGCCGCCGCCGGCGCCGCCGCGCTAGCCACGCTCGCGACACGTCAACGCGACTCGTCGGGGCGACCGCGACCGGATGGGTCGGGGTCCGCGCAGGACGGGTGGTGATCCGGCGGGCGCGGCCACGACGCCCATCCGCGCAGCAGCCCCGGCGAGATCGCGTGTGCGCGTTCTTCTGGGGCTACGCGCTACACGCGGCTAGCAGCGCAGCACGATCTTGCCGAAGCCCGCGTTGCTCGCCATGCGCTGGTGGGCGGCCGCCGCCTGATCGAGGTCCATGACGGTGTCGATCACCGGCGCGATCAGGCCGCGCTGGAGGAGCGGCACGACCTGGGCCTCGAAGGTCCGCATCGCGGCGATCTTCTCCTCGAGCGGCCGCGCGCGCAGCACGGTGCCGAAGATCCGGACGCGCTTGCGCAGGATGCCGGACAGATCGATCTCGGCCCTGGCGCCCGCGAGCAGGCCGACCAGGACGATCCGGCCCAGGACCTGGACGGCGCGGATGTCCTCGTCGACGTAGCGCCCGCCGATCAGCTCGAGGACGACGGCCGGTTCGCCGTGCGTGCGGACGGCGTCGGCGAACCGGTCACCGTCGGGGACGACGCCGGCGTTCATGCCCAGGGCGCGGGCGCGCTCGAGCTTGTCGGGGGTGCGCGCGGTGCCGATGACGAAGACACCGAGCGCGCGGCCGAGCTGGACGGCGGCCGTGCCGACGCCGCTGCCGACGGCGTGCACCAGCAGGATCTCGCCGCCGCGCAGGCCGGCCTGGCCGACGATCGCGTCGTGCGCGGTGATGAACGCCTCGGGGATGGCCGCGGCGTGCTCGAACGACAGCCCGTCGGGGATCCGGGCGACCGTGCGCTCGTGCGCGACCAGCTCCTCGGCGTAGCCGCCGCCGCCGACCAGGCCGAACACGCGATCGCCGACCGCGAGCCGCTCGACGCCGGGGCCGAGCGCCTCGACCTCGCCCGCGAACTCGAGGCCGGGGATGTCGGGCGGCGCATCGGGCGGCGCGGGGTACGCCCCCATGCGCTGCAGCAGATCGGCGCGGTTGATCGCCGTCGCGCGCACCCGGATCCGGACCTCGCCGCGCGACGGCTCGGGCCGCGGGCGCTCGACGAGCGTGAGGACGTCGGGTCCACCTGGCTTCGCAATCGCGATCGCTCTCATGCGGGAACCATCCCGCAGGAGGTCGATCACCAGAAGGGGCGGCGGACGAAAACGTTGACCGCGGGGCGCTGGCTCATCAGGATGCCGAGCATCAGCAGATCGGTGGTCGAGAACCCGGTCTTGCTGGCCGCGTTGTTGAGGTTCTGGATCGTGCTCGACAGGCCGTTGCGGGTGTTGAGCAGCGTGTCGTTGGTGGTGCAGGCCGTGGTCCGGGGCGTGGTCCGGGGCGTGGTGGTGGTGCCCCCGGTGACGGCTTCCAGGGTCGTGGCTTCGACGGTGAGCAGGTTCGACATGACCGGGTCCTTGGTGGTGTACCGGCGGTCAGAGCAGGCGGCGTGCCATGCCTAAGTGGGCAGCTCGCCTCGGATCCGGCCGCCCGCCCCCGGCGCCGCGGGTTACAGCCCGCCAACCGGAGGTGACAGCGCATCGCGGGTATGATGGCCGCGCGATGGAGCCGTTCGTCCAGGGCTGGGGGCTCACCATCCTCCTGTGCGCCTTCATCATGCTGGTGTTCCTCGCCGGCTGGTGGCACGTCCATCGCGAGCTGGCCTGGGTCCGCGCGCTGACCGACTACCTGGGGGAGGGGCTGGTCGACGAGGCCGCGGCCGACGCCCGGCCGCCGTCGTCGCTCGAGGTCCACGCGATCCGCGATGAATCGCACGCGATCCTCGAGGCCAGCGATCCGGCGTGGGCGCAGAAGCAGGTCCGCAGCTGGCAGATGCGCGCGCTGCGCCTCGAGCCGGCCCTGGCGTTCTGGACCGACCTGCTGCGCCAGCTCGGCCTGCTCGGCACGGTGCTCGGCCTCGGTCTGTCGCTGGCGTACACCGGCAGCGACCTCACCAAGCTGCTCGGGCCGCTCGCGCTCAAGGTGTGGACCACCGTCGCCGGCCTGGCGTTCAGCATCCTCTTGTCGGCGAGCTTCAGCATGCGGCTGACCGCCTGGGTCGACGCGTGCGAGAAGAACCTCGAGGCGTGGGATGCGCGGCGGCGCGCCCGGCGAGGCCAGGCGTGAGGGCGCGCCACGTCCGCCGGCCGCCCGACCTGACGTCGCTGTTCGACGTGCTGTTCATCGTGGTGTTCGCGGCGCTGATCCGCGCGGCCGCGGTCCAGAACGCCGCCGCGCAGGCCGCGCAGCCGCCCAGACCCCGTGCGCCGGTGACACCGCCGGCGGTCGCGGCGCTGCACCAGCAGGCGCTCGCCAACCTCGACGCCGCGCTGGCCGCGCGCACGCCGCTGGTCGTGCGGATCACGCGCGACGGCACGCTCGAGGCGCTCGAGGTCGGCGGCAAGCGCATCGCGCTGGTCGCGCCGCTGCTCGAGCACAGCGCGGACCCGACCCTGGTGCTCGCCTACGCGGGCGACCGCTCGGCCGAGCTGCAGGTGTGCCGGATCGCGGCGCGGCAGCTGGGCACCTCGGAGCTGTCGCGCTATCTCGTGATCATGGCTCCCGCGGTCGCGCTCGATGATCTGCCCGACATGCTGTACGACGGCCTGCACCGCGACCTCGACCGCTGCCTGTACCAGCAGCACGCCCAGGCGGCGCTGATAGATCCCACCCAGCTGCGAGCGACGCCATGACCCGGCCATCTCCTCCGCCGCCCGACCGCCAGTTCGTCCGCGATGTCGCCAGGCAGGTCGATCGCCGCCGGGTGCGGCGGCGGATGACGCTGTGGAGCGCGCTGCTCGGGCTGGTCGCCGCGGCGGCGCTCTACCTCCGCTGCGGCGGCGGGCTCGGGATGCTCGGGCTCGGGCCCGGCGGCGCCGACGACGACGCGCCGCGCTCGCTGACCGGGCCGCGGTCGCGCACGATCCGGATGTCGGCGAGCGGCCTCAGCGTCGATGGCCGCGCGCTGTCGCGCGATGAGGCGATCGCGGCCTGCAAGGACGCGCCCGGCGTCGATGTCTACTGGACGGGCGATGTGCGCCACGGCGATCCCGAGGAGCTGCGGGCCGCGCTCGCAGCCGCGGGCGCCCAGCACATCGTGCTGCATCCGCTGCCGCGCCCCGCCCGCCCGCCGAGCAACTAGAACCACGGCCGGTGAGCGGCCGGTGAGCGGAGTGACCGGCCAGTCCAGTTGCCTGTGCCAGACTGCGCGGCGGCTCTTACCTACAGTGCATCAGATCTCAGCATATTGATTGGTCCGGCCATCGGTCCAGCAGTTGCAGCACGCGATGCGTCATGCGCGCCGTACCTGTCTTGCTCCTGCTCGCGATCGCGGCCTGTGCGTCGCACGAGCCCGCCACCGAGCCTGCTTCGGTGCGCGAGCAGCTCGCGAGCGATACGCACCTCTACATCGCCGCCGGCGACAGCGCCGGTGCGGTCACCGCACAGATGAAGACCGCCACCGGCTGGAACAACGGCCTGGTCGACCTCAAGCTCGACAGCGGTCAGCTGGTCGCGCGCGCGGCCCCGAGCGGGGCGATCCTGATCACGACCGTCGAGCTCGGCTTCGAGGACATCGCGATCCCGGCGAGCCTGATCGGCCACGAGGCGGTGCTGAGGCGGCCGCACCTCCACCTCACTGCGCCCGCCGAGGCGACCACGACGTGGGCCGGCAACGACGCCGCCGAGGCCACCGCCACGCTCGCGCTCGAGCTGTCTTGGTCGATCGCGGTCGACGGCGTCGCGCTGCCGATCGCGGCGCCGACCCTGCCGCCGCTGCCGGTGAAGCTGCAGCTGACGGGAGCCGGCGCGCGGATCACCGCCGAGCTCCGCCTGCACGTCGCCGGCGAGCTGTGGAGCTGGGCAGATCTGATGAAGCTCTCCGACCTCGACCTCGTGCTCGGCGCTGACACGCCGGCGAGCACCGTGCCGTGATGATGCTGTGACCGGCGCGTAGATCGCGCAGCGCGGATCGCCGTGCTCGCGGATCGCACCGCATCGCTCGAGCCGTCACGGACACAGCGGCAGCTGTGCTGCGCCCGCGCGGATCGCGCCGTCGCCGAGCCCGATCGCGCCATCCTCCAGCATGTGGCCGCGGATGTCGGCGATGCGCAGCGCCAGCGGCCCGGCACCGAGGCCGCCGGCGGCCACGAAGTAGTTGTCGTCGCCGCGCGGGATCGCATGATAGCCGCCGCCGGCATCGCGGGCCTCGAGCCGACCGATCGCGTAGCGGTGGTTGCGCAGCTGGATCGCCGCCCAGTGCGGGCTCGATCCGGGCTTGATCTGGTAGACGATCGGTCCCGTCACCGGGCACGCGACCTCGCGCCAGGCAATGCTCGCGCGGCCGGCCGACAGCGGCGCGATGCGCGCGAACGCCTCGCGGCTGAGGTCGAGGTCACCGTGCTTGCAGGCCGGGCAGCGATCGACCACGCGCACGATCACCTCGCCGGCGGGCCCCGCGACGGCGAGGCAGGCCCCGCACCAGGCGGCGTGGCTCCAGTCGGAGCCGCTCAGCGCCGCGACCATGTGATCCGGCGACGGATCGAAGCTGCAGCTGCCGGCACCGTCGGCGTCATAGTACGTCGCGCGGCCGGTCCCGGACACCGGGGCGCCGAGGCAGCGCGGCGGCGGCGACGGGGCGGGCGGCGGCGGCGACCCGCGATCGCAGCCGACCAGCGCCAGCGCGAGCACGAACGGCCCGCACCACCGCACCCGGCGACCATCTCCACGCGGCGAGCGCATGACACCAGCATCTCCGAGGGAGCGACGGCGGGCAATGCCAAATCATCTACCCGGCGGCAACGCCAAACCACCGCGCTGGGCATCGCGCCGGAACGGCGCACGATCTCGAACGCGATGGCCGGCGAGCCAGATCGTCGATCTGCGAGACGGCTCAGGCGAGCTGCCGGCCGTTGATGCTGACGTTCGTGGTGATGGAGTCGCCCGTCGGGCCCGACGGCGGCGGCGCGGACTGTTGCGCGAGCTGCGGCAGGAACTGCGGTCCCTGCGGCGGCGGCACGTTCACGACGCACTGCTGGACCGGGGCGACGGGCGCGGGCGCCGGGCAGCAGCAGCGCCTGTGACCGCCGCAGCCGCCGCTGACCAGCAGCAGCAGGTCGGGGGTGATCGAGTCGAGGGGAGACGTGGCGAGCGTGGTGAGGTTGTACATGGAGGGCCGCCAGTGCAGCGCATGTGCCACGGTGCTTTGGCTGTCGTGACGCGGTGTTGGCGCGACGCTGCGCGGCCACCTCGTCACCCGCGGGATGCAGGGTGATACTGCGCCGCATGCTCCGCGCCCTGCTCCCGCTCGCGCTCACGGGCTGCGTCACGACCGCCGGGCTGGTGAAGCGCAACGACGTCAGCCTGCCGGTCCTGGCCGGCGCGGTCGCCGCCGATCTCATCGTGACGACGCTCGCCGCCTCGCAGATCCAGGACTACTCGGCGGGCGGATCGCTCGCGACCGGCCTCGCGTTCACGGCGGTCGATGTCGCCGCCGGGTGCCTGCTCGGCGCGTGCGCGGCGCTCCGGCCCTGAGGTCATGCGCCATCCGAGCATGACCACGCGCGGCACCCGGATCGCGTTCGCGATCGCCGCGGTGATCGCGCTCGCGCTGCCCAAGCGCGTCGAGTGCGGCTATCCGGGCGCCACGTGCGGCCACGCCGGGCGGTGGCGGACGATCTGCAGCCGCTACGAGATCGAGCCGCTCGGCTTGTACCTGGTCGAGCTCGTGGCGCAACGCGACGTCGGATTTGCCTATGAATCCGGGGATGACTGCCGTTAATCGCTGCTTGCAAGCCTGCGATGAATCCCGAACAATGAGAGGTGATGTACCGCGATGCGCCAGCCCAGCTCGACGAGCGCGACGTTGCGGTCGGCTCGATCCTGATCGGCGA
Source organism: Deltaproteobacteria bacterium (assembly GCA_005887925.1). Taxonomy (GTDB): domain Bacteria; phylum Myxococcota_A; class Polyangia; order Haliangiales; family Haliangiaceae; genus JABFXX01. The sequence goes on from VBLP01000507.1 coordinate 16,423, forward strand.
GGCGCTGATCGCGTCGTGCGAGCGAGCGCGCCGGCTCGGCCAGGCCCACAGCCCCGAGGCCTGGCGGGCGATCCGCGACGCACACGATGACTTCCCCGAGATCTGGCGCAGCCTCGATCGCGCGCGCCAGGTGCTCGCGCAGCGCGGCGCGAACGTGATCGGCTACGACGAGCTCCGGCCGCACGTCCGCACCCGGCTCGCAACGCTGGGCGACGCGGTCGACGTGGTCTGCGTCGATCCGGGCGCGCTCGACGACGCCCGGCGCGCCACCGACGAGCTCAAGCTGGCGGTCCCCGGCGCCGACTGGGCGGCGATCGAGCGGCGGACCAGCGGCCTGGTCCATGCACCGCTGATCCGGCGGCGCCGCAACCGCCTGGTCGTCGGCGGGCTCGTCCTGGTGTTCGCGGTGGCGGTGCTGGCGTGGGCGGCGTCGCTGGTGCCGCACGAGCGGCCCAATCCCCGCGACGCGATGCGCCGCGAGATCGCCGACATCGTCCAGCTGCGCAGGCTCAAGATCGTCGAGCTGCAGGCCGCGCTCGGCGACCGCTGCGACCCGCCCCGGGCGCGCGAGCTCACCAAGCAGATGATGATGGACGGCCGTGGCGAGGAGGCCCGCCGGTTCGCCTCGGTCTACACCGAGCGCTGCGGCGAGGACCTGGTGGTCCTGCGCTGGGCCAGCGCACCGATTCACCAGTGGCCGTGAGCCGGCGCCCGCGGCCGGCGGCTCACTCGTAGTCGATGGCGACGACCTCGGCCTCGCCGCCGCGCGGCAGCGTGATCGTGTCGCCGACGCGCGCCTCCCACAGCGCCTCGGCGAGCGGCGACTGCCAGAACACCAGGCCGCGCCGGGCGTCGGCCTCGAGCGCACCGACGAGCCGGTAGCGTGTCCGCCGGCCGGACGCATCCTCGATCGTGACGCTGGCGCCCAGGCCGGCGACGTCGCGATCGGCGGCGAGCTCGCGCCGCGCCGCCTCCGCGCCCGCCGGCGTCATGTAGTTGGGCTCGGGCACCGCGACGCCGAGGCGCCGCACGGCGGGCTCGGGCACGTCGTCCGATTCCCTGGTGAAGGCCTTGCTCACGCCGCGCACTGTACCGCGCAGCGGCACGTCACCCACAGGACTTCCTCGGGCCAGGGAGGCGCGGGGCCCCTACCCCGCGCTCGATCGATCGCCCTCGGTCGCACGAGTCGCACGAGTCGCACGAGTCGCACGCGGCGGGGCACGATAGGGCTCGACGGCCCATCGCCGCGCGTGCAGAGTCGATCGCGCGTGAGCTCGCGCATCGGCATCAAGCTCGGCGTCGTGGTTTCGGCCGCGTTCACGTTCGCCGCGGTGCTCGCGAGCTACAGCGCGTTTCGCCCGGTTCGCGATGCGCTGATCCTCGACCGCGACCCCGAGAGCCTGCCCTGGCTGTGGCTGGGGACCTTCGTGGTGATCAGCATCGCGTCGCCGGTGTGGAGCGCGGTCGTGGCGGGCCGCGCGCCCCGCCGGTTCGTCGCCCCGGCGTATCACGTGTTCGCGGCGTGCCTGGTCGGCTTCGTCGTCGCCGTCCGCGCCGTCCCCGCAGGAAGCGCCACCGCGGTCGTCGTCGGCCGCGTGTTCTACGTCTGGTCGGCGGTGTTCAACCTGTTCGCCGTGTCGGTGTTCTGGAGCCTGCTGGCGGACCTCCTGGGTCCCCGTATCGCCCGCCAGCTCTACGGCCCGATCGCCGCCGGCGGCACGGTCGGCGGGCTCATCGGGCCGCTCCTGACCAAGCTCCTGGTCGGCGCGATCGGCGTCGCCGGCGTGCTGGCGGTCTCGGCGGTGCTGCTCGAGCTCGCCGTGGTCGGCATCGCGGTCGTCCGCCGCGTCGCCGGAAACATCGCACCCGAAGAGCGGCCCGCCGCCGAGCCCGAGGTGCTACCCGGCGGTGGCCCGTTCACCGGCATCGCGCAGGTCGCGCGCACGCCATACCTGGCGGCGATCGTCGGCTATGTCCTGTGCACGGCGTGCGCGGCGACGTTCCTCTACCTCGCCCAGGCCCGGATCGTCTATGCGGCCCACCTCACGGTCGCGGCGCGCACCGACTTCTTCGCATCGATCGACGTGTGGACCCAGGCGATCACCTTCGTGCTCCAGGTCGTGGTCGCCGGTGCGGCGATCCGTTGGCTCGGTCCGGGCCTGGTGCTCGCCGTGCTGCCGATCGCGCAGGCGGTGGGGCTGTCGGTGGTCGCCGCCTCGCCGTCGCTGGCCGCGATCGCGGTCGTCCAGGTGATCGGCAAGTCGGCGACCCACGGCCTGACCCGGCCGGCGCGCGAGCTGCTGTTCACGGTGGTCAGCCGCGATGACAAGTACCGCGCCAAGAACGCGATCGACACCGTCGGCTACCGCCTCGGCGACCTGGCTTCGAGCTGGCTCAACAAGGGGCTGGCGGCGCTCGGCGGTACCGCGCTCGCGCTCGGCGGTACCGCGCTCGCGCTCGCCACGATCCCGCTGGTCGCGATCTGGCTCGCCGTGACCGCGATCGCCGGGCTCGGGTTCCGCCGCCGCGTCGCCCTGCAGCTCGCCGAGCCCGCCGCCGCGCAGCCCGCCGCCGCGCAACCTGCCGAGACCCCAAGGAGATGACATGACCCTCGACCGTCGCGACTTCCTGCTCGGATCGCTCGCCGCCGGGGTCGCTGCCTGTGGCCCCGGTAGCGACCGCAGCACCGCGCCCACGCCGGTGGTCAAGGCCCCGCCGCCGCCGGCCAGGAAGTCGATCCTCGTGCTCGGCGGCACCGGCTTCCTCGGCCCCCACGTCGTGACCGCGGCGCTCGCCCGCGGCCACACCGTCACGCTGTTCAACCGCGGCAAGACCCACCCCGGCCTGTTCCCCGAGGTCGAGAAGCTGCACGGCGACCGCGACGGCCACCTCGAGGCCCTGGCCGGCCGCCGGTGGGACGCGGTGGTCGATCCCTCCGGCTACGTGCCGCGCCTCGTCAAGGCGTCGGCCGAGCTGGTCGCGCCCAGCGTGGGGCACTACGTGTTCATCTCGACGATCTCGGTCTACGACAAGTTCGACGTGGTCGGCGCCGACGAATCGGCCCCGGTCGCGACGCTCGACGATCCGGCGAGCGAGGACGTCCGCGCCCACTACGGTGCGCTCAAGGCGCTGTGCGAGAAGGCCGCCGAGGCCGCGATGCCGGGCCGGGTCGCCAATCTCCGGCCCGGGCTGATCATCGGCCCGGGCGACCCGACCGGACGGTTCACCCACTGGCCGACCCGGCTGACCGAGGGCGGCGAGGTGCTCGCCCCCGGCGACGGCGCGACGCCGGTCCAGTACATCGACGGCCGCGACCTCGGCGCCTGGGTCGTCCGCGTGATCGAGGACCGCGCGGTCGGCACGATGAACGCGCTCGGCCCCGAGCGGCGGGTCACGATGAAGCAGGTGCTCGACGCGTGCAACCACGGGCTCGGCGACAAGGCGCAGCTGAGCTGGGTCGACGCCGCGTTCCTCGAGGCGCAGAGCGTCAGCGGCTGGAGCGACATGCCGATGTGGATCGACAACCAGGGCGAGTTCGCCGGCTTCGGCACGCTGTCGAACGCGCGGGCGGTCCAGGCCGGCCTCTCGTTCCGGCCGATCGCCGACACCGCGCGCGACACGCTGGCGTGGCTGGCGACCCTGCCCGAGGACGAGCGCGCCAAGGCGCGGTCGTCCGGGATCAAGCCCGACAAGGAGGCCGCCGTGCTCGCCGCGTGGCAGGCGCGGTGACGCGCCATCGACGATGCCCGTGCCACCGCCGTATCCTGATTCCGCGGAGTTGACGGCGGAGTCCGGCGCGCCGGGTGGCCACGCGGGGAAAGATGCGAGCCGGTGCGCTCAATCCACGCGTGGATGCGCGCGGGATTTGTTATGACGGAGCGCCATGACAACCGTGGTCGCAGCCGAAGTCTCGACGTCCCTCGAGCGCATGCCGCCGCAGATCCCGTTCATCATCGCGAACGAAGGCTGCGAGCGCTTCAGCTTCTACGGGATGCGCAACATCCTCACGGCGTTCCTGACCGGGACGCTGTTGACGCATCTGCCGATGGTCGAGCGCAAGATCGCTGCGACCGAGGTGTTTCACACCTTCGTGATCGGCGTGTACTTCTTCCCGCTGCTCGGCGGCTGGCTGTCGGATCGCTTCTTCGGCAAGTACCGCACGATCCTGTGGTTCAGCCTGGTCTACTGCGCCGGCCAGGGCTGCCTCGCCGCGTTCTCGTACAACCGCACCGGGTTCTATTTCGGCCTCGGTCTGATCGCATTTGGCTCGGGAGGGATCAAGCCGCTGGTCGCCTCGTTCATGGGCGATCAGCTCGACTCGCGCACCAAGCACCTCGCGAAGCTGATGTTCGATGCGTTCTACTGGATCATCAACTTCGGCTCCCTGCTGGCGACGGCGACGATGGCGACGTTCCTCGACGTGTTCGGGCCGCGGATCGCGTTCGGCATCCCGGGCGTGCTGATGCTGATCTCGACGATCGTGCTCTACCTCGGTCGCCGCCGCTACGTGATGGTGCCGCCGGCGCCGCCCAATCCGAACTCGTTCCTCCGCGTCGTGCGCACCGCGCTGGTCACCCGCGTCCCCGGCCGCGGCCGCCCCGGGCTCGCGCTCGCCGGGCTGGGCGCCGTGCTCGCGTGCGGCGCGATCGCGCTCCTCGTGCTGGACATGCTCGACCTGGTCCCGGCGGTGTGCCTGGCGCTGGTCGTGCTCGCCGGGTTCGGCGGCGCCGGCGCCACGCTGCAGCTCGATCGCGCGCGCGTCCGGCACCCCGACGAGGCGGTCGACGGCGTCCGCGCGGTGCTGCGCGTGTTGATCCTGTTCGCGCTGATCACGCCGTTCTGGTCGCTGTTCGATCAGAAGGCGTCGACCTGGGTGCTCCAGGCCGACGGGATGTCCAAGCCGCCGTGGTTCAAGCCGTCGCACATGCTGGCGCTCAACCCCGCGCTGGTCATGATCCTGATCCCGTTCAACAACCTGGTGGTGTTCCCGTGGATGCGCCGCCGCGGCTGGGAGCCGACCGCGCTGCGCCGGATGACCACCGGGATCGCGCTGACCGGCCTGTCGTGGGTGATCGTCGCGATCATGCAGCTCCGGCTCGATGCCGGCACGCAGTTCTCGATCGTCTGGCAGGTCGCTCCGTATGTGGTGCTCACGCTCGGCGAGGTCCTGGTGTCGGCGACCGGCCTGGAGTTCGCGTACTCCCAGGCGCCGCCGGCGATGAAGGGCACGCTGATGAGCTTCTTCAACCTGACGGTCGCGATCGGCAGCCTGTGGGTGCTGCTCGCCAACGCCAGCATCAAGCGACCCGCCGTCACCGACTGGATCGCCCAGACCGGCCTCACGACCACCGCGTTCTACATGTTCTTCTTCGCGGTGTTCGCGTTCGCCGCGGCGCTGGCCTTCGGGCTCTACGCGCGGCACTACCGCGAGGTCGACCACTACCGCGTGTGAGCCTCGCCGCTGTGCGTCCGCGCGCGGCGTGCGGATATGCGCGGCTCTCCGTGCGAACTGTGCACGGCCTTGCGCGGGGGCGGCACCATTGCTGCGCAAGGCATCGCTCCATCGATCGGCGACTCCATGATTTGGCGCTAGAGTCGCTCCGTCTTTAGAGGAGATTGCCAATGAACAAGCACCTACTGAGCCTGATCACTGCCTCGCTGCTCGCCGGCTGCGCCGCGTCGGCCGGCGTCCGCGCCACCACCAGCGAGCCCCCGCCCCCGCCGCCGCCGCAGACCGAGGTCCGCGAGCACCGCCACCACGAGCCGCGCATCATCGAGGGCATGGTGCTCGACGCCGACACGCGCCAGCCGATCGACCGCGCCGCGGTCGACATCACCTCGCCGGCGTTCCGCGGCGAGCGCACGGTCAACACGGGGCCCGACGGCCGGTTCCGCACCGAGGAGATCCCGCCCGGCGAGTTCGGCTTCCGCTGCCGGCGCGACGGCTACGAGGCCTACACCACCAAGGCCGTCATGCGCGAAGGCATCGCCCACATGGACTGCGAGCTGCGCCGCAAGCACTGACGCCTGCACGCGCCGGGCCGCTGCAGAGCGCGCCCCCCGGGCCGCTGCAGAGC
>VBLP01000504.1 GCA_005887925.1 Deltaproteobacteria bacterium
CGAGACCGACGTCGAGCTCGATACCGGCACGTCCACCTCGGTGGCCGACGCCGCCCGATTGACGTCGATCGAGGTCATCGAATGTCCGGATGAGAGGTACGACCAGATCCGGACCGCGGTGGCGTCTGACTTCACGCCTCACTAGGCCGGCTTCTGCCAGAAGTAGCACTTGGTGTCGACCTTGATGAGCTCGGCGGTGATGCTGCGGGCGCGGCGGAAGTCGTCGACTGCGCGGCGGCAGTAGGTCCAGAGCCGCTCGCCGTAGTCGTCGATGATGACGAAGCCGCCGGGGGAGACCTTGTCGTAGAGGGCGGTGAGCGTGTCCATCGTGGATTCGTAGTAATCGCCGTCGAGGCGGAGCACGGCGAGCCGGTCGATCGGGGCGGCGGGCAGGGTGTCCTTGAACCAGCCGACCAGGAAGCGGACCTGATCGTCGAGTAGGCCGAACGCGGCGAAGCTTGCGCGCACGTCGGCCTCGGAGACCGCGAAGTGCTGGAAGTCCTCGGCCATGGTCCTGGACGCGTGGGCGCGGGCCTCGAGCGGGAACTTCTTCGCGTCGGGCGCGGGCAGGCCCTCGAACGAGTCGGCGACCCAGACGCGGCGATCAGTGACGCGGTGGGCGGCGAGGATGGCGCGCAGGAAGATCGTCATGCCGCCGCGCCACACGCCGGCCTCGAGCAGGTCGCCGGGTACGCCGTGGGCGAGGGCCTGCTCGACGCAGTGGCGCGCGTTGTCGAGGCGGACGAGCGGCGTCATGGTCAGCGCGTGGCCGCGGATGTAGTGGGCGAGGAAGCCCTCGACGTACGCGGGATCGTCGACGTCGGGCTCGCGCCCGGCGAGCGTGCCGGTCAGCACCTTCTTCAGGAGGTCGAGGTAGAGGTCGGCGGCGGTCGGCGGCATGGGCATCTCGGGGGCTGGGTCAGCCGTACATCGGCACGAACTCGGTGTACAGGGCGTCGAGGTCGGTGGGGGCCAGGGTGGCCGAGCGGTAGAGCGGCGCGCGCAGCCCGTCGTAGCCGACGGTGCGCGGCGGCGGGGTCGGCAGGAATCGGCGGTCGAGGCCGGCGAGCACGGTGCCGAGGGCGCGCGCGAGCCGGGGGATGCAGAGACCGATCGACTCCGCGAACAGCTGGGGATCCGAGGCGTGGAGAACGTCGGCGAACACGCGCAGGCCGCGGCCGCGGCGCGCCATCACGGCGAAGCAGCGGCGATCGCCGCGCTCGATCAGCCACTGGGCGAGGCGGTAGGGCGCGTGATCGGCGAACACCCGGCGGTCCTCGTCGTCGAGGTGGCGCTCGATGCCCGAGCGGGCGTCCCACACCTTGACCCGCCAGGCGCGCGGCGACGCGGGCACGCCGCTGAGCGGGCCGAACAGGAGCTTGCCGGTGTCGAGGGTCTGGCACTTGAAGAACCGGAGCAGCTCCGTGACGCGGTCCGACGGCGAGACGCACACGAAGTCGTACTCCTTGCGGTCGAGCAGGCGCTTGAGCATGACCAGGCTGTGCATGCGAACCTCCTCGTCGACGCACCACGAGTTGAGGTTGCACAGGAGGTGCTCGCGGCCGCGGATCCGGCGCCGGCCGTAGATCGCCCCGATGAAGCCGCGGATCCGGCCGTCGACCTCGATCATCATGCCGAGGTCGGGCTTGTCGGCGTCGGATAGCCAGCGGTAGTCGAAGAACCGGCGGTAGCGGGCGGCGCCGCCCTCGCCGCGCAGGTGCTCGGCCAGGTACGCCGCGATCGCGTCGCGATCGGCGGGGGCCGCGGGGCGGACGGTGGGCTTGGCCGCGGCTGGCACGGCTCAGTGACCCCGGATCGAGAACGCGACCGACGATGCGACCGACGACGCGATCGATACCACGCGAGGCACGGGCGGCGCCGTCGAGGTCACCGTGGCCTGCGTCCGAGCCGGCGTGCGCACGCGCGGTCCCTCACCCCGCACCGAGGCGGCCGAGGCACGCGACGATCGCCGGCACGCTGGTCCGCTCGAGCCAGTCCTCGGGATCGATCGACACGGCGAACTCCGCTTCGATCGCCGCGATCAGGTGTACGTGATGCAGCGAGTCCCAGCCCGGGACCGACTGCTGATCGGTGTCGGGGCGGACCCGGTCGACCGGCAGGTCGAGGACCTGGGCGAGCGTGCGCTGGACGCGGGCGAGCACGTCGATCATGACACCTCGAGCACCTCGAACAGCCCGGGCGGCGCCAGGGCGGCGCAATCGTCGGGTAGCGCGAGCCGCCACCGCCCAGGCTCGTTCGCGATCGGCGTGAACCCGGCGTCGCGGTAGAACCCGGCGGCTGGCGCGTTCTTCCGGGTCGGGATGAACTCGCCGATCAGCGCGCGCGCACCGGTGGCGCGGGCGCGGCGCGCGACGGCACCGAGCAGCGCATGTTCGGCGCGGCGGCCGAGCACCCGGCAGCTCATGAGGAACGAGTCCATGCGGAATGCATCGTCGGCGTCGGGCTCGGGCACGGCGATCGCCACCCCGACGAGGCCGTTGTCGCCGAAGCGGTCCTCGATCCGCATCCACAGGGCGATCGCGCCGTGCGCGATCATCGCCTCGAGGTCGGCCTGGCCGTGGCGGCGCGTGGTGGTGTTGAACTGGTTGGTCTTGGCGAGCAGCTGGACCACGCGCGGCAGCGTGTCGGGGGCGACCGCGCCGATCGAGATCCGCATGCCGAGCGCGCGCAGGAAGTCGTCGACCGAGCCGGTCGCGTCGGCGAGGCGCTGGCGGGCCTGATCGCTCTGGTAGAGCCGGGTGCGGTCGCGGTCCTCGCGGGTGATCGCGACCAGATCGAACGCGCCCGAGGCGTCGAGCGCGTCGCCGAAGCCGAGCGGCGACGCCGGCACGTCGATCACGGTGACCTCGGGGAGCTGCTGGCGGACCCACGCGCGCTCGACGGGGTTGTCGTCGAAGAACGCCAGCGCGTCGAGCCCGAGGTTGAGCTCGGCGGCGATCGCGCGCAGGCTTCCCGCCTTGTCGTTCCAGTGGATCTGGCGGGCGACGAAGTCGTCGAGCCGGAGCACGAGCCCGGGGTGCTGGGCGAACGCCTCGGCGACGTCGGCCTCGTTGTTCTTCGACGCCAGCGCGAGCAGGATGCCGCGATCGCGGTAGCTCGCGACCACGCGCTGGAACGCCGCGAACGCGCTGCCGGGGTAATCGTCGCCGAGCGCGATGCCGGAGAGGCCGTCCTCGCCGAGCACGCCGCCCCACAGCGTGTTGTCGAGGTCGAGCACCAGCACCTTGCACGGCGCCCGCCACAGCGCGGCGGCGAGGCGGGCCAGCTGCGCGGCGAGCGCGGCCTGGGCGCGCGGCGTGAACGGCATGCGCGCGAGGTGCGCGAGCTTGATATCGTAGAACGCCGCGGTGCCGAGCTCGGTCGCGACCCGGTGGGCGTCGAACACGTACACATCGCTGATCGCCCGGAGCCGGCGTGCGATCTCGGCGTTGAGCTCCGCGATCACCTCGGTCTGCGCGAGCTCGAGCCTCGGATCGGCGAGCCCCGCCGCGAGCCTTCGCACCGGCGGCTGGTTCCACACCAGGACGCGCGCGGCGGAGCGCTGGCGCAGCGCGCGCACGCAGGCCTCGAGCCGCGCGGCGTGCTCGTCGATCAGCCGCCGGGCCGCCGCCGGCGGGAGGCCCACGAAGCCATCGCACAGCGAGGGCGTGGTGTCCTCGATCCGGATCGCGAGGATCGCGAGCTCGGGCCCGGCGGCGTACAGCGCACCCCCGTCATCGAGGATCGCCTGCTCGATCTGACCGAACGGCGCGAAGTACGGATCGATCCGCAGCCCGCGCCGCGCCGCCTCGACGATCAGGTACGGCCGGAACAGCTCGGTCGTGAAGCTCGCCAGCCACGCCACGCGGCGCGCCGCGCCGAGCTCGGCCCCGCGCTCCTCGACCGTTCGCGCGAGCTGCAGATACATCCCCGGCGTGCGCCTGTCCTCCGGCATCGCCGCCAGCTCGGCCAGGATCGCGGTCAGCGGCGTCGGCGCGGCGCTCGCGATCGCGGTCATCGACAAGACGTTACCCGATGGCTCCGGACCCGACAAGCGCGCCCGCTCCGTCGAGGAATCGCGCCGCGGCAGATGAACGCCGCGCCCGCCGCGCGACTCTAACTGCGCTTGTGGTCTCGCTCCGCGTACTCGCGCGCGGTTCTCCCACCCTGGTCGCCCGCGTGTCACGGACCGCCGTGGTGGGCAGCTGGCTCGGATGTGATACGCCTAGGCAATGGCCGGCGCGCTGTGCATCTCGATCGACGTCGAGGGCGCATGGGGCATCTGGG
>VBLP01000505.1 GCA_005887925.1 Deltaproteobacteria bacterium
TTGAAGGACTTCGCACCTTCCTTTCCTTGCGGACCAGCATTGCCTGGTCGCACCCCACGTGGGCACCTGTCGCGCTCGGTCCTGGGTGGATGGGCAGGTCCGCGATGCGCGCCGCGGAGGTTGCCGCATCGCCGGCGCCTACGCCCACGTGGGCACCTGTCGCGCGCGGTCCTGGGTGGATGGGCAGGTCCGCGATGCGCGCCGCGGAGGTTGCCGCATCGCCGGCGCCCACGCCCACGTGGGCATCTGTCGCGCGCGGTCCTGGGTGGATGGGCGAGTTCGCGAAGCGCGCCGCGGAATTCGCTTGTCCCGGTCGTCGGACCTCGAGATGATCCGCGGTGCCGGTCATCGTCAGCGCGCCTCGGTGATGGGCGAGGTGGCAGGCCGAACACAGGATCGCGAGGTTCAAGGCATCGTGGCTGCCGCCGTCGGCTCGATGGACCAGGTGATGCAGCTCCAATCCGCGGGATGAGCGGCACCCCGGCACGCGGCAGCGACCGCCGTCGCGGCGCCACACGAAGCGCGCGATGCTCGGAGGAATGTCCTGGTACGCTCGTTCGGGCGCGGCGCCATCGATCGATCCGATGTGCTGGGCATCGCACAGGACCCGGTCGACCACCTCGGGTTCGATCGCGATCTGCGCGCCGGCGCCTTCCTGCCAGCCCCGGCGACAGCGCTGACAGACCGTGACGGCGATCTGGTACCTCGCGCGGCCGGTGGTCTCGGTGGGCGACGCGCCGTCGAGCACCGCGCTGCACAGCGCGGCCACGAGCTCGTCATCCGAGAGGTTCGTGCCGTGCTCGTCATCGAGCACTGTGCGGGCCTGGCGCAGCAGCGCGAACGTCTCGGCCGCCAGCTCGAAGCGCACGACGTGCGTGCGCGCCGTCGGATCCGGCGGGTCGTCAGGGCGATCGCCGGGGCGATGGTCGGCGACCAGCTCCTCGACCTGGCGCAGGTTCTTGCCAGCCGCTGCGGTGATCCATGCTGCTTCTGTCGCAGGCGTCGCGACGCGGGTCAGCTCGCGGACGGCAGAGAACGCCAGCTCGTCGCTCGAGAGCGCGGCCGTCAGCCGGGGCAACGGACCGAGCGCCCGCGCGACCCGCAGCCGATCCTGGGCAGTGCGAGGTGCATAGCCGAGTGCACGTTCGAGGTAGTCGAGCGCCGAGACCATGCCGAACGGCCGCCAGATCTGCAGCACCTCAGCCTCGCGCAGCCAGTGCATCTCCTCGGCATCGAGTGCGGCGCGACTGCGCCGGATCGCCCGCAACGCGCGATCCACCGCCCGCCAGTCGAGCTGTGTTTCCTGTGGACCGTCCGGCGCCCACGTCGGCGCTGCTTCGACCTCGACCACTGCTGCCTCGATTCCTTCACACAGCATGTCAGTCTCCTGCTCGTGATGCGCAACGCTTCTAGCACATGAGTTTTCGAGGCCATGGCTTGCGCGCTGCGCGACGATCGGCAGTCGTCATCGAAAATGCGAAGACCCGGCGAGATTTCGCGCTCACAACGCACGCCAGCGCTTCCCAGCGAAGATCAATGCGCCCCTCGGGGATCGAGGTCACAAGGCCGATCAGAACGCGTCAGGCAGAATCGACACATTGCCAATAATTGCCATATCGACTGAGTCTCGAGCGTCGACATGGGAATGCAAGTATTCGAATTGATCCAGGTCCGTCGCGGGACACAGCCCCAGATGCGGACAGCCGAGATGGGGACAGGTCGCCGGGTATATCAGGAGGTCTGGAGTCCGACGTGCGTCAGCATGGCCGGCAACGGCGACGTGCCGTCGGCGACGTGCCGTCGGTGTTAGCGCCGACGCGATCCTTGACGGGCGTCTCGTCTGCGGGTCGGCTGAAGTGGCCGGTCCTTCTGAAACACTCAGTTCCACGCCAGTGCCATGCAAAGCGCGAGCGTCTGCCGTGAGCGGCAGTCACCTTCGGTGCCTTTTCTGCTCTCCTGAGAATCAAATAAAGATCTCCAAAGGCAGCGTCGGCTCGAGGGTCAGGACTGTGAGCAGCGAGAACGAGGGCAGTGAGCTGCGCGTCGAAACCGACGAGCGAGCCGACTCGCGCAGGTCACGGGCCGAGCGCCGGTCACAGGCCGGTCGGCGACCTCGAGCACGACTCGCTCGGGCGTCAGGCCTGAGCATGGCCGAGTGACCGGCAATGGCTCCGCAGGGCGGGCTCTCGACGGTGACGCTCTGCGGGGAAGCCGGCACGCGGTTGCGGTCGATGACCATCGCCGCAGCGAGTCCGGCGCCCACGTGGGCGCGGCCGGCCGGCGTGACGGCAAGGAGGGCCGCCTCGATTGCATTGGCAGAGCCACTCTCTTCTCAATCAAAACAATAAATCTCCTCCAGGCAGCGTCGGCTCGAGGGTCAGGACTGTGAGCGGCGAGAACGAGGGCGGTGAGCTGCGCGTCGAAACCGACGAGCGAGCCGCCTCGCGCAGGTCACGGACCGAGCGCCGGTCACAGGCCGGTCGGCGACCTCGAGTACGACTCGCTCGGGCGTCAGGCCTGAGCATGGCCGAGTGACCGGCAATGGCTCCGCAGGGCGGGCTCTCGATGGTGACGCTCTGCGGGGAAGCCGGCACGCGGTTGCGGTCGATGACCATCGCCGCAGCGAGTCCGGCGCCCACGTGGGCGCGGCCGGCCGGCTGGCAGGAACGGATCGATACGGCGATCTTTCGTGCACGGGCCAAGACAACACTGACGGGATGGGGTGGAGTGCCCTGGTGAGCGGCGAGAACGAGGGCGGTGAGCTGCGCGTCGAAGCTGACTTGCGAACCGCTTCGCGCAGGTCACGGTCCGAGCGCCGGTCACAGGCCGGGCGATGATCGCGCACGTCATTCGCTCGAGCGGGTCTTCGCGGACAGCCCATCGCGAGGTCGCGCGCGGCGCCGGTCACAGGGGCCGGGTGGCGATCTCGAGTGCGACTCGCTCGAGCATCAGCATCGCTGCGAACCAGTGCCGTCTCCGGAGATCGTTTGTCGTGCGCGAGCTCCCGCCGGCGCGTCACGGCGAGCTCGGGCAGCCGCCGAGCTCCCATCGCGAGCCCCAGCCCTCGCCTCGGATCGCATGGGCGCGCTCGGCGCCCAGCCGCTTTGCGAGCGCGGCCTCGCTCTGGTCGCCGAGCTGGAAACTGGCGCGCATCAGCCGCTCCAGCGTCGAGGCCTTGCTGAGGTCGGCGGGCGGCGCCGCCAGTCCCGCGCGCTCCTGCGAGACCCGCTGGAGTATCAAGTTGTGCTCGCCGCGCGGGCTCTTGTCCTCGATCTCGCGGCGCATCGCCTCGCTCGACAGCGTATCGGCGCCCGCGGCGTCGCCCGTGGTCTCGATGTACAGGCTGCGCACGAGGTCCTTCCATTGCTTCGCCATCTCGGTCATGGCCGCGTTGTAGTCAGCGAGCTCGCCGGCCGCGATGCCGAGGGTCTTGTCGGGCGCGGTCAGCGGCGAGAACCGATCGAGCGCGGGCTGGTCGGTGCGGACGTGGCAGTCGGCGACCCATTCGGCGAGCTTCTCGGGGCTCGGGTCGTGCCAGGTGCGACCGGGCTCGGGGATGTCTTTGGCGCCGGGAGCCTCCGCGGCCCGTGCGGCGTTCTCGAGCAGCGCGACCCGTGCGCGCAGCTGGTTGAGCTGGGCCTGCTGTGCGCGGGTGCGGACCAGCAGCTGCTCGCGCGACGCGTGGCTGTCGTCGGTCGGTGTGGCGAGCGTGCCCGCCACCACGGTCGTGCCATCGGCGCCGCTCAAGGTCGCCTGACTGCCGGCGCCAAGCTCGGTCCTGGCCGATCGGGTGTCGGCGATCACGTGGCCTTCGTACACGGTGATGAGCACGGTCGATGCGATCGCAGCGCCGGCGAGTCCGGCGAGCAGGAGCTTGGTGCTGGGCGTCATGGGCTCTACCTCGATGCGAAAGCAGGTGCCGGTGACGCGGACGTCGCCGGCGGGCGTGTGCACGACGAACGGTCCGCCGCGCTCGACGCGGTAGAACACGTTGCCCGTGCGCTGGGTGACATCCGCGGCGCCGTCGTCGTCGACCCGCCAGGTCAGCTCGCTGGCGGGCTCGGCGACCACCGTGCCGCGAGCACCGATCAGGGCCGTCGTGCGCTGCGACACCGCCAGGGCGCCGCGGGCGGCGCGGTGCGACGACCCCACCACGAGCACCAGCGCGGCCGCGACCGCGCCGGCCGCGGCGATACCGCCGAGCCAGACGACGCGCCGGCGCGTCGAGCGCGCGGCAGGCGCGGTGGGCGCGCGTGCGTCGAGCACGCGATCGACGAAGTCGGCGGGCGGCGCCAGCGGCGCCCAGGCATCGAGCGCGCGCGACACGGCGGCGTCCGGCGGCGGTGTGTGGTCATCCTGCATCGTGAACCTCGGCGAGACGCTCGCGCAGCGCGGCGCGGGCGCGGGACAGTCGTGACTTCACGGTGCCGAGATCGATCGACAGCGCGCTCGCGATCGCGGCGTAGTCGAGGCCGTGGTACTCGCGCAGCAGGAACGCGGCGCGGAGCTCCGGCGACAGTTCGCGCAGGGCGCCCTCGATCGCGGCGATCAGCTCCCTGCGGACCGCGCGATCGTCGCCGCGCGCGTCGCTGGTGCGCTCGACGTCGGCGAGCAGTGCGGGGCGCTGCTTGCGCAGCTCGTCGATCGCACGGCGGGCGGCGATGGTCAGGATCCACGTCGACAGCCGGGCCGCGCCGCCGGGCGCGAACGAGCCGAGCCGGAGAAACACCTGCAGGAACGTATCCTGGGCCGCGTCCTCGATCGTGGCGCGGCCACGGCCGGCGAGCATGCGCGACACCAGCGCGAACACGCGCACCTGATACATCTCGACGAGCACGCGCGACGCCGCGCGGTCGCCCGCGGCGGCGAGCCGCAGCGTGCGGTCGTCGATCTCCGCGCCGTCGGTCTGTGGGCTGGGCGCCACGAGCATGTCGTCCTGTTTCTCGGCCAGCACCGCGATTTGTTCCACAGAATCGCAACGTGCGCCCGCTTACACAGTGGTCATTCCCATTGCCGCCGAGGTCGAGCACGTGCACGGTGGCGTCGTCGATCCCGTAGAGCTCCCCGCCGGGACGCGAGCGGCGTGAACCGCCGTCCTCACCCACCGGGAACGCCCACGGGGGGGCCGCGGCTCACTCCACGGGCAGGCCGGCCTCGTCGACGTAGGAGCTCGCGACCGAGCGGGTGCCGACATCGGCGAGGACGCCGATCACGAGGAGGACGAGGAACGCCATCGCGACGCTGAAGGCGATGCGATGGATCGGTCGGCCGCCGGCGAGATGCATGAAGAACGCCACGACGAGGGCGGCCTTGGCGGACGCGATGGCGAACGCGACCATGAGGCCCCAGCCGCCGGTGACGGCGCGCGAGGCGAACAGGGTGACGGTGGCGAGCACGACGAGGGCGAGCCAGACGAGCAGGTAACCGGCGGCGCCCGGGGTGTGCTCGGCGTGTTCGTGCTCGGGGGGCGGGTGGAGGCTCATGGCATCATCGGATCAGGTAGAGGAGGGGCCACAGGAAGATCCACACGAGGTCGACCAGGTGCCAATAGAGGCCGCCGAGCTCGAGGGCGATGTGCGACTGCGGCGTGAAGTCGCCGCGCTGGGCGCGCAGCGCGAGCCAGACGAGCACGCACACGCCGCCGGTGACGTGGAGCGCGTGCAGGCCGGTGAGCAGGTAGTAGAGGGTGACGTAGAGGACGACGCCGTGGGCGGGCAGCGCGGTGAAGGCGTAGTAGTCGCCGGGCGCGAGGCCCTCGGCGAGGTGGCCGGCGTACTCGACGATCTTGAGCACGTCGAAGCCGAGGCCGAAGGCGATGGTGGCGGCGAGGAAGGCGACGGTCTCGCGGCGGCGGCCGCGCCGCGTGGCGTGGATCGCGAGCGCCATCGTGAGGCTCGAGGTCAGCAGGATGTAGGTGTTGATGGTGCCGATCACCAGGTTGGCGTGGGCCGACGCGGCGTGGAACTCGACGGGGTAGGCGAAGCGATAGGCGGCGTAGAGCGCGAACAGCCCGGCGAACAAGAGGGACTCGCTGCCGAGGAACACCCACATGCCGAGGCGCGCGGTGTCGTGCTGGCGCTCGAGCGAATCGTACTGGACGTGGACCCGGCTGGTCGCGGCGGCGCTCATGTCGACACCGGAGGCACCTCGTCGGGAGGCGGCTGGTCGTAGTCGTACGGGCCCTTGGCGGGATCGAACGGCGCGACGAAGTTGTGGACGGGCGGCGGCGACGGGGTGCGCCACTCGAAGCCGCGCGAGCCCCACGGGTTGGCGGGGGCGCGCTTGCCCCAGCGCAGCGAGACGAGCAGGTAGATCAGGGTCAGCAGCAGCGCGCTGCCGAGCAGGTAGGCGCCGAGCGACGAGGCCACGTTGAGGATGTGATACTTGATGGGATAGCTGTAGTAGCGCCGCGGCATGCCGGCATTGCCGAGCAGGAACTGCGGCACGAACGTCAGGTTGAAGCCGGCGAACACCAGGCCCGCGGAGACCAGGCCCCAGCGCTCGGGATACATCTTGCCGAACATCTTGGGGAACCAGTAGTGGATCGCGCCCAGGAACGCGGTCAGCGTGCCGCCGATCATGATGAAGTGGAAGTGCGCGATCACGAAGTAGGTGTCGTGCCAGTGCACGTCGAGCGACGTGGTGGCGACGGCGATGCCGGTCATGCCGCCGAACGCGAACAGGTAGACGAACGCGAAGAAGTACAGCATCGGCGTGTTGAACGTGATCGAGCCGCGGTACAGCGTGCCGATCCAGGTGAACACCTTGATCGCCGAGAAGATCGCCACGAACATCGACATCACGCCGAAGATCGCCGCGTCGAACTGCGAGATGCCGGCGACGAACAGGTGATGGCCCCAGGTCAAGAAGCCGACGAACGCGATGCCGAGCGACGAGTAGGCGAGCGCGTTGTAGGAGAACTGGTGCTTCCTGGCGAACGTGGGGACGATCTCGGCGATCACGCCCATCGCGGGCAGGATCATGATGTAGACGGCGGGGTGCGAGTAGAACCAGAACAGGTGCTCGAACAGCACGGGGTCGCCGCCGAGCGCGGGGTCGAAGATGCCCATGTGCAGCGCGTGGTCGAGCGCGACCAGGCTCACCGACAGGCCGAGCACCGGCGTCGCGAGCACCTGGATGATGCTGGTCGCGTACATGGTCCACACGAAGATCGGCATGCCGTGCCAGCGCAGCCCGCGGCGGCGCAGCATGTGCGTGGTCGCGATGAAGTTGAGCCCGGTCATGATCGACGACACGCCGAGGATGAACACGCCGATCGCGATCGGCGCGACGTCGGTGGGCGAGATGGTCGAGTACGGGGCGTAGAACGTCCAGCCGGTGTCGGCGCCTCCGTGCACCATCCCCCAGAGGGTGAACCCGGCGCCGGTGACGTAGACGTAGAAGCTGGCGAGGTTGACGCGCGGGAAGGCGAGATCCTTGGCGCCGACCATCATCGGCAGCACGAAGTTGCCGAACACGGCCGGGATCACCGGCACCATGAACATGAACACCATGATCACGCCGTGCAGCGTGAAGAACCGGTTGTAGGTGACGGGCTCGATGAAGCCGGGACCGGGGATCAGCAGCTTGGTGCGCAGGAGCAGCGCGAACGTGCCGCCGAGCATCAGCGCGAGCGTGGTCGCGATCAGGAACATGATCGCGATCCGCTTGTGATCCGTGGTGGTGAGCCACGACCTGAGCCCGGGCTCGGCGCGCAGGTAGTCGGGCTCGACGGCGGCGGTCGGGTCGGGCCGCGGCGGGGGTCCGCCTGCCGAGGAGGCATCCCGCGGATCGGTCATCATCGGACGGCTCCTGGGGTCGCCGGGGTCGGTGGGGGCGCCGGGGCCACGCCGGTGGCGGGGAACGTGATCGGCGCGGCCGGCGGCGGCACCACCTGGGTGGGCCGGACATCGCGCAGCGACCGGATGTACTCGACGATCGCGGCGGTCTCGGCCGGGGTCAGCGCGCCCTGGTACGACGGCATCACCGGCTGGAAGCCGGCCGCGATCACGGCGCGCGGGTCCATCATCGACTCGGTCAGGTAGGCCTCGTCGACGAGCACGCTGCCGCCGGACTGGCCGGGCTGGCCGGACTGGCCGGACTGGATCGGGCGGCGGCGGCCGAACGCGTTGGCCCAGGTCGGGCCGATGAACGGCGAGCCGTCGGTGGAGTGGCAGCGCAGGCAGCCGCGCTCGGCGGCGACCTGGTGGCCGCGCTCGGCCAGGCCCTGGCCATCGCCCTTGGCGCCGGGCAGGGCGAGCGGGGTGCGCGCGCCGCCGAGCCAGCGCGCGTAGTCCTCGGGCGCGAGCGCTACGACCTGGGCGCGCATGAACGAGTGCCGCGTGCCGCAGTACTGCGTGCACAGCACGTCGTAGGTGCCGGCCTCGGTCGCCTCGAACCACGTGGTCACCGCGCGGCCGGGCACGACGTCCTGCTTGATCCGGAACTCGGCGACGTAGAAGCTGTGGATCACGTCGCGCGAGGTCATGATCAGCTTGACCGGACGGCCGACCGGCACCACGAGCATCTCCGACGAGCTCGGCCCGTCGGGATAGGCGAACTT
>VBLP01000509.1:0-1411 GCA_005887925.1 Deltaproteobacteria bacterium
TGAATGGCGTACGACACGCTGCTCTCGGCGACCTCCCGGCACACGCTGACGGTGACGCTGCATCGACCGTCGCGCCGCAACGCGCTCGACGACACGATGCTCGGCGAGCTGCACGCCGCGCTCGACGCGGCGGAAGGGTCCGAGGACTGCCGCCTCCTGGTCCTCCGCGGCGCGGGGGGCGTGTTCTGCGCCGGGATGGACCTCGAAGATGCAGCGCACGAGATTGCTCTTCGCTCGGCCTCCGGTCGCGCGCGCTTCTTCCAGCTGCTGCGGCGGTTCACAATGAGCTCGTGTGTAGTGGTCGCGATCGTCGATGGCCGCGCCGACGGCGGCGGAGTGGGGCTGGCGGCGGCGTGCGACTTCGTTTTCGCCTCCGAGTGCGCGCGCTTCGCACTGCCGGAAGCGCTATGGGGGCTGGTGCCGTCGTCGGTCCTACCCTTCCTAGTGCGCCGGACCGGTCCCCGCTTGGCGTACGCGATGATGCTCAGTACGTTGCCGGTCGATGCGCACAAGGCGGAGCAGGTCGGCCTCGTCGATGCCGTCGCAGAGGATCCCGAACCGCTACTGCACAAACTCGCGTCGCGGGTGACCAGGATCGATCCGGCGACGATCGCCGCGGCCAAGCGCTCGTTCGCGCGGTTGGCGCCGATCGGCGACGACATCGAGGCGGCCGCGATGAGCGAGCTCGACGAGCTGCTAGGGTCGCCGCTGGTCAAGCGGGCGATCACAAGGTTACTCGGTCCTCGTCGGAGCTTGCCGTGGGAACCTTGATCGCGTGGGGATTCGCTGGCCAAGGCGCGCAGCGCAAGGGGATGGGTGCCGCCGTCCTTGACCGCGACCCAGAGCGTTGCGCTGCGGCGGATGCCATCCTCGGCTACTCGATCCGACAGCTGTGCCTGGAGAACCGCGACGGGCGGCTGCGCGAGACACGCTACGCCCAGCCGGCGCTCTACGTCGTCGGAGCCCTGAGCGCGCTCGCGATCACTGATCGCGCTCCTGAGTTCGCGATTGGGCACAGCGTTGGCGAGTATGCGGCGCTGTTGGCCGCGGGTTGCTTCGACTTCGAGACCGGGCTCCGCCTCGTGCAGCGGCGCGCCGAGCTGATGGCGCGCGCCGACGGCGGCGGCATGGTCGCGGTGATCGGCCTTGAGCGCGATCGCGTGACCGAGGTCCTTGCAGCCGAGGAGTTGGCAGACATTGACGTGGCAAACTACAACTTGCGACGGCAACTCGTGCTGTCCGGGCCGCGCGGATCGCTGCCCGTCGCGATACGTGCACTCGAGCGCGCCGGATCCCGCTGCGTTGTGCTCGAGGTCAGTGCGGCGTTCCACTCGCGCTACATGGCCAGTGCGGCAAAGGAGTTCGCCGTCTATCTGCAATCGTTTTCGTTCGACGAACCGCGCCTCCCGGT
>VBLP01000509.1:1710-14439 GCA_005887925.1 Deltaproteobacteria bacterium
TCGCGGGCTCTATGTTCCGGGGTGTGTCCTCGGTCGCGATGGTGATCCGGCTGGCAAGGGCGGGGCTGATGGGCTTTCTGGGAACCGGGGGACTGACACCGGACGCGATCGATCGCGCGCTCGGCGAGATCCGTGTGGCGCTCGGCGGCGGACGCTATGGCGTCAACCTGCTCCACCAGATTGATGACCCAGAGGCCGAGCGGATGCTCGTTGCGCTGTTCCTGCGCCACGACGTTCGCTGCGTCGAGGCTGCGGCGTACATGCAGGTCACACCTGCGTTGGTCCACTACCGGTTCAACGGAGCGCGGCTCGGCAGCAACGGCGTTCCCGATGCGCCACGACGGATCGTCGCGAAAGTGTCGCGACCCGAGGTCGCGTCCGCGTTCATGCGGCCGGCGCCGGAGGCGATCGTGAAGCGCCTGATTGCGGACGGCGCGCTCACTCAGGAGGAGGCCGAGATCGCGCGCCAGCTGCCGGTCAGCCAGGACGTATGCGTGGAGTCCGACTCTGCCGGCCATACCGATGGTGGCGTGGCGCTCACACTGATCCCCGTCATGGCCCGGATCCGCGCGGTGGCCGCGGCTTTCATTCTCGGCGCCGACTTCATCGTGACCGGCTCAGTCAACCAGTGCTCGCCTGAGGCCGGCACGTCTCCTCCGGTCAAGGATCTACTGGCGCAGCTCGACGTGCAGGACACCGGCTACGCTCCTGCCGGCGACATGTTCGAACTCGGTTCACGGGTCCAGGTGATGCGCAAGGGGACACTGTTCGCGGCGCGTTCGAACCAACTCTATCAGCTCTACCGCCAGCACGAGTCTCTCGACGCGATCGACCCTCGCACGCGACACACCATCGAGACCACGTGGTTTCACCGCTCGTTCGACGAGGTATGGCGCGACGTTCGCGACTATCACGCGCAGCTCGGCAGGGTCGATGAAGTCGAGCGCGCGGAGTGCAACCCGAGGCGGAGGATGGCGCTTGTGTTCCGGTGGTACTTCGCGCACTCGATTCGCGTCGCGCTCGAGGGCGACCTCGCCGAGCGCGTCAACTTTCAGGTCCATTGCGGGCCAGCGATGGGCGCGTTCAACCGGTTCGTCTATCACACGGAGCTCGAGGACTGGCGCGCGCGTCACGTCGATGCTATCGCGGATCGCCTGATGCAAGGAGCGGCTGAGGTCCTGCGGCGGTCGGCGCTTCCGAGCGCGGTGTGATCTCCGCCCGCGAACTCACCAGATCGCCCACAGCAGTACTAGCGCGATCACCATCCCCGTGTTTGACACCACGAACGTCACCAGGGCATCGCCGGGTCGGCGGCTGAACTCTCCGCCCTCGAACCGCCAGCGCGGCTGCACGATCGAGATCGGGCCCAGCGTGATCAGCCAGATCAGGATCCACGTCGTCGTGAAGTGGATCGCGAACAGCAAGGCGCAGCCGTTCGGCAGGACGTTGAGCGCGCGCACGCTCCACCACACTGGCACCACCTCAACGATGGCGGTCAGCAGCCCGAACAGTGGCGGCCAGTCCTTGTCCCACCGCAACTGCTGCAGCGCATGGTAGACAAGCTCCCAGAAGAACCCGAGGATCGTCATCACTACAGAAGATGCGAGCGTGATCCGGAACGCAGCGTGGACCGGCACGTCCCAGGGCCTCGGTAGCACCGCCGAGATCGCGATCGTCCAGAGCAGGCCGATGCTCGACAGCAGCACGAGCCGGGTCTGGAGCCGGCCCCCGAGCGTCATGGTCATGGCGGTCGGTTCCTCATCCAACGCCACCACTGTGTCAGCGAGCGCATCACACCGGGGAACTCGCAGGTCCCTTGGTCGGCCAGATCGTCGGTGATCTCCATCGCGGCATGCATCAAACCCCAGAACGAGTCGACCGGGGCGAGCGCGCCACCAAGCGTCGCGGCCCCCGACGCGTAGAGCCGACCTGCACCGCTCCGCATCGTGCGGAGCTCGAAGCTCGGCTCGACATCGAGGCGGCCGAGCGCGTTCAACCCTGCACCGCAGTCGACGAGGTCGGCGATCAGCGGATGCCGGGTGATCGTATCGTCGAGCCCGGTTGCGTCGATCAGAAAATCGGCGGCTTCGGGTCGTGGCGCGGCTCCACCATTGAACAGGACGAAGCGCAGCCGCCCCGAGCCGTCGAGGTCAAGCTCGCCAACCCGACCTACTACGGCGCGGTACCACTGCTCGCGCCGCGCGCGCGAGAGCTGGCGCTGCCAGCGTCGCCGCCGCGCCGTGGTCGTACCGCCAATAGTCGCGATCAGCAGCGCGCGCTCCTCACTCGTCATGGCCAGCATGCGCCGGCGCAGCTGTCCACCGCCGGCCGCGCGCGGAAAGTTGAACGGCTGGTAGGCGAAGCCGTCGCCGCCCGCTCTTCGGAACCACGGCGGGCCGACAGGACCGGGAACGTAGTGGCGGAACACATGCAGAACCTCGGTCCGCGCGCCGAGGGTGTCGCGATCGTGGATCAGGCGCTCGAGGATGCGCGACGCTGTGATCCCGGCGCCTCGCACCACGACGCGCCCTGGCGAGCGGACGAGCTGCCGGTAGACGTGCTCATGCGGCTCGAAGGCGTTGGCGACCTGCGGGCACGCACCGTATTGCTCGCGAAGTGCCGCGGTGTCCGGCAACAACCGTGGGCCGGGGTAGCCGAGCGCGACGTAGGCGTGCTGGCATCGCACTGCGAACAGAGCGGTGTCGTCGAGGCGACTCGCGAGCACGAGGTACCCGCCACCTGCGCGCCGGCGCACCACTTCGGCGCGGCAGCCCACGAGCATGTCACCCCAGCCGATGCGCGTGGCCTCGCGCTGCACGCCGGCGACCACGGTGAGGATCGGCTCGGTGACCACGCGCCACAGCGGGGAGAGCGATCGCTCGGTCCATGCCTCGCACAGCGCATAGCCGGGCCAGCCCCACACGTTGTCGATCGTCGACGAAGAATCCGAGCGCAGCCTGTCCTCGGGCCGGAGCTGGGACGCACGGGCGAGCGCGGCGAAGGTGTCGTAGGGCGCCGCGAGCCTGGACAGCACGCGAATCTGCGACGCTTCAACTCCGGCGATGCGCAGGAAGTCGACGACGGCGAACGAGCCCAGGCCGCCGCCGATGCTGATGACGTGCGCGTCGGTGATCGGGATGCCGGCGGCGGCAAGCAGCGCATCATCCCACATCTGCTGCGCGAGCAATGACGCCGGAGCGGCGCGTGATGCAGGCCTCGCGCGATCAAGACCTGGGGCACCGCCGTCCCCGGATGCCGGCTCGCGCGGTTCTGTGGCAGCCATCTCGTTGAGCATGGCGGTTAGCGCGGCAGGGACGATCTCCCCTGTGTCGGTACGCGCCGGACGTTGACGACGACCGACCCTGCGATCTTGTCGGCTAGGCTCTGCCGCCGCCGGTCGAAGATCGGAAAGAACGCGCCGATGACGAGCACGAAGTCGGCGGCGTGGCACATGTCGCGAACGATCGTCCGGCCGACACCGAGCGGCTCGCCGGTTCGCTCCGACACCAGGCGCGTGCCAGTCAGCAGCTTGCCCCACGATTGGCCGGTCACGCCCATCAGGATGCAACGGTTGTAGAACGCCATTGCCTGGCCGTAGGCGAACACCGAGATGCCGCCGCAGATCCAGTTGGTCGTACCGTGCGAAATCAGGAAGTAGGCGAGTGCTGCAAATGGGACCAGCACCAACTCGTCGACGATGAACGCGATCGCGCGCAGGACGATGTTCGCGTACTTCGTCGTCGCGGTCTCGAGTGCGGGAATACCACCAACGGTCGCATCCTGGAGGCTGAGGCTCATACTTGCGGGATGCTGGACGAGCGGCGGACGGGTGTCTGCTCACAATCGCGCACTCCGCACGTGCAACATTGAGCAGACCGCGGAGCGAAGGTCTTCAACAGTACTCGTGGTGACGATCCGTCCGATCGATTCGCTAGCAGCCGCGGTCGACGAGCTGCTCGTCGACATCCTCGCGTGCACGCCGACCCGCGGCGACACCCTGCGCGATCAGGGGATGGACTCAATGGCAAGCACACGGCTATGGCTCGAGCTGCGTACCCGACTCGGCGTCGAGCTGCCGCTCGACTGGCTCGCGGCCGAGGCCGATCGCGACAAGCTCGTCGCGCGCATCGCGGAGCAGCGCGCCGCAGGGCCCTGCGCAATCGCTGAGCACCTCCGGGTCGTTCCCGACCCGGAGTGTCGGACCGACCCGTTCCCGCTAACCGCGATGCAGCAGTCCTACCTCCTCGGGATGCAGCCCGAGTGCACCATCGACCCGGTGGGCTGCGACCAGTACCTCGAGATCGAGGTCTACGACCTCGACGTCGAGCGTCTCACCGGCGCGTGGCGGCGGCTAGTCGAGCGACACGACATGTTGCGCACCGTCGTGACCGCGGAGGGCATGCAGCGGGTAGTCCCCCCCGCGCCGGATTTTACGATCGGCATACACGACCTGCGCGCGCTCGCGTCGGACGTAGCGGCCCGCAAGGTCGTCGATGTGCGCCGGCGGATTCTGGAACGCCGGGACGCCGATGCGGGCAGGCCCACATTCGCGATCGAGGTCTCGCTACACGAGCCGCTCTCGGTGGTGCACCTAGCTGTCGATATGCGGATCACCGACGGCCACGGCCTCGCCATACTGCTCGCAGAGTGGCGCGCATGCTACGACGACCCCGCAGCGACTCTGCGCGAACTCGACCTCAGCGCGCGCGATTGCGTGCTCGCGCTGTGCGAGCGATTGCGCGGCGCGGAGCATCGCGATGATCTCGCGTGGTGGACCGAGCGCCTGCACGCGCTGCCGCCAGGACCACGCGTGGTCGCGGCGCAGCCCGGACCGCGGGGCGTCGAGCGTCGGTCACTCAACGGCGTGCTGTCCCAGAAGGACTTCGGTGCACTCCGCGACCAGGCCCGCGCGCAGAACGTTTCACTGTCGGCCCTGGTCCTGGCGGTGTTCGCCCACACACTCGGATCGCGCAGCCGCGACGACGCGTTCTCAATGATCGTCACCACGAATCTGCGCGTGGTGCTGCCGGAGGCGGCGAATCAGCTGGTCGGGCCGTTCACTTCGGCGGCGATCATCGTGGCTCGCGGTGCGCGGCAAGCGATCGCCGGCATTGCGAGCGAGGTGCAGCGTCAGCTGTGGGACGCGCTGCAGCACAGCGGCGCGTCGTGCGTCGATGTACTCCGCGAGCTGCGCAGCCGCGGTAGCGCCGCGGTCGCATCGCCGGTCGTGTTCACGAGTCTCATCGGCGTTGGCCCGGGCGGGCGTCAGGACGTCGGCTTTGGCGCGGACGTAACGTTCGGTGCATGCCGGACCTCCGAAGTCGCACTCGAGCTCGCGATCTGGGAGCACGACGGCGAGCTGCGCTTCCGCTGGGATGTGGCCGCGGGCCGCTTCACACCCGGCGATCCGGAGATCATGTTTGCTGGATTCGCGAACGCGCTGCGGGCGGTGACCGCCGGGATGACCGCAACACACCGGCCGCTCAACGACCTCCAGCAGGCATACTACGTCGCGCGCGCCTCGGCGCCGGACACCGCATGGAACGGCTGCCAGATCTACGCGTCTTTCGAGGCCGCCGAGCTCGATCCGCGCGCGCTCGAGGGTGCGCTCACGACGCTCGTCGATCACCATGAGGCGCTGCGCACAAACCTGACCGCCGACGGACGTCTCGCGGTGTGGAGGTCGGCGCCAACGAGTTGGACCCTCCCAGTGCTCGAACTCGGAGCGTCGGCCGACGCCACGGCGATTCGCGACGACATGGCCGGCCGAGCATTTGCGCTCGGAGCGTGGCCCGCATTCGAGGTCAGGTTGACCCGATGGGGCGGGCGGTGGACCGTGCACTGCGCGTTCGATCTCGCGATCCTCGACGCTCGCAGCATACACTTACTGTGCCGCGCGCTCTTCGCGCCCCGCCGGCTTGGCATGTCGCGGACCTCGTTGCCGCCTGTGGCGTCCGTCGCGGCGTCGTACTGGCACGACCGCCTCGCGCAGCTGCCGGCAGGTCCGGCGCTGCTCGCAGGCGAGGAACGCGCGCGGGTCCGGCACCACACGCGCGTGGCCGGATGGAGTCAGCTCAAGGCGCTCGCCGTCCGTCATGGTGTCACTCCAGATACACTGCTGCTCGCCGCGTTCCTCGACGCTCTGGCCGGAGAGTTGTGCGATCGCGCGTTCGCAGTGCCAGTCGTCCGGTTCCCGGACAGCGAAGACCCGCAGCACCCGGGCGAGCTCACCGCGCTGAGCTGGGTCGAACACGTCGCGGTCGGGACGCTCCTGGATAAGGCCGCCGCGTATCACCGGATTATCTCCGGTGATGCCGCGGCGGCTCGTGCGAGCGGTCTGCCGGAGCTGCGCCGCCGGATCCTACGCGAGCGCAGCGGCGGCGGCGAGTTCGGGTTTCCGGTGGTCTACACGACGATCGTTGATCTCGACGACGCCCCGCTCCCACCGGCGATCACACAGGGGACGTGGTTGAGCTGTACCCCGGACGTGTCGCTCGACTGCATCGCGATCCGCGAGGCGGACGAGCTGTTCGTGTGCTGGGACGGTGTGGCGGCAGACTTCGTCCGTGGCCAGCTCGAGTCGATGTTTGCGAGCTATCGACGCACTGTCGAGTTGCTCGCGCACAGTCAGGACGCGCCGCGGTCCGCGCCCGACCGCGAGCAGATCCTCTACGAGTGGAACGCGACCTCGCGGCCGTTCCCCCGTGATCGCCTAGTCCATCAGTACTTCGAGCACCACGCTGCCAGAGCACCCGGGGCGCTCGCGCTACGCGGCAAGGGCTGGACGCGTAGCTACGGCGAGCTGAACCGCGAAGCGAATCGCATCGCGCAGCATCTCACCTCGCTCGGAGTCGGTCCTGAGAAGATCGTCGGCGTCGCCATCCGCCGCGGCCCGGACATGGTCGCGGCTTGCCTGGGCATCCTGAAGGCGGGAGGCGCCTACCTCCCGGTCGAGCCCGCGCTCCCCGCCGAGCGGGTGGCGCTGCTACTCTCGCAGGCGCACGCGGCCGTAGTCCTGACCCTCTCGGGCTCGCTCCCCTGGCCGGTACCCGCCGGCACGCGTGTCGTCGAGATCGATGATCTGCCAGACGATACAGCGGTGTGCGCGGACCCGGAGAGACGCGCGTGCCCGGGGAACCTCGCGTACGTGATCTTCACGTCGGGCAGCACCGGCACGCCCAAGGGCGTCGCGGTCGCGCACCGTGCGGTGGTCAACCTGTTGCAGTGGTGCCATCGCACGTTCGGGTTCGGGCCCGACGACACAGGGTTGTGTGTCACGCCGCTCGGCTTCGATCTCTCGGTGTTCGACCTGTTCGGGATCCTCGGCAGCGGCGGTGCGCTGTACCTCGCCGACGAGGTCGAGCGCGCGGATCCCCAGGTCCTGCTCGACGTCTTGCTCAGTGAGCGCATAACGTTCTGGAACTCTGCACCGGCGGTGCTAGGTCACATGGTGCCACTACTGCCGTCGGTGCGTGGCCGACCGGGCACCGACGCGCTGCGCCTGGTATTCCTCAGCGGCGATCGCATGCCGCTCCCGCTGCCGGGCGAGCTGCGCGCCGCATTCCCGGGTGCGCAGCTCGTCAATCTCGGGGGCGCGACCGAGGCGACGGTGTGGTCCAACGCGTTCGTCGTGGGCGAGGTCGATCCGAGCTGGCGGAGCGTCCCGTACGGCAAGCCGATCGATAACGCGCGCTATCATGTGCTCGACGACCAAGGTGAGCCGTGTCCGCCGGGCATGGAGGGCGAACTCTACATCGGAGGTGACTGCCTCGCCGAGGGCTACTACGGTCGACCCGATCTGACCGCCGATCGCTTCGTTCCCGATCCGTTCGCGCGCCAGCCCGGTCAACGGCTGTATCGCACCGGTGACCGCGCGACCTACCTCGCTGATGGCGTGTTGTGCTTCCTCGGTCGCCGCGATCGCCAGCTCAAGATCCGCGGTTTCCGGATCGAGCTCGAGGAGATTGAGCACCGGCTTCGACGCCACCCCGGCGTCCACGACGCGGTGGTGTTCGCGCGGCCGGATCCATCGGGTGACAGCAAGCTGGTGGCCTACGTTATTGCGGCACCCGCAATGACCGTCGACGTGCAGGGCCTGCGCGCGTTCGCCGGTCAGGCGCTGCCCGACTACATGGTGCCCAATTTCGTGGTGCTGGTGGACGCGTTCCCGACGACGACGAACGGAAAACTCGATCGCGATGCATTGCCATGGCCGCCACCCGATCCGCGCGAGACCGCACCCGCGGCAGAAGCGGCGCAGCTCGCCGACGAGATCGCGTCGCTGTTCGCCGGGCTTCTCGGCGTGCCACGGTTCGCTCCCTCGCAGGACATCTGGTACCAGGGCGCGACCTCGTTCACGGTCGTGCAGGTCTCTCATGCGCTCCACGAGCGCTACGGCCACCGCATCCCAGTGTCCGCGGTGATCGCCGAGCCGACTGCTGAGGGCATCGCGCGCTGGCTCGCTGCCCAGCTCGCTTGCGGCACCGTCACCATTCCCCTTGCTACAACCGCGCCCACCACACCGCCGCCGGTCGACTACTTCTCGATCGATGAGCTGCGCGAGTTCCGGAACTGCAAGTGGAGCCTGCGACCGCGCTCGCCCGGGCAATGCGTCGTCGTGCTGCCACCCCCGCAGATCGCAGTCGATCACTACACGTGGCGATCGAGCCGACGCGACTTCTCTCCGGGGCCGGTGCCACGCGATGCGTTTTGCCAGCTGCTCGCTCTCCTAGCGCAGGCCGCGGTCGGCGAGCGGGTGCGGCGACTGTATCCTTCCGCCGGCGAAACTTACGCCGTGCAGGTCTACTTCGCGATCCGCGACGGCGGCGTCGAAGGCCTCGCTCCTGGTACCTACTACTACCATCCGATCGATCATGCGCTGCACAGCATTCGGTCCGGGGCCGAGATCGACCGCACGGTCCACCACTCGACCGACCGGTCGATGTTCGACGCTGCGGCCTTCGAGCTGTACTTGATCGGACAGTCGCACGGGATCGAGCCGATCTATCGCGAGCAGGCCGAGCGCTACCTCGCGCTCGAGGCCGGGCACGTCTCGCAGCTCCTTATGATGGGCCAGGCGGCGTGCGGTATCGGCCTCTGCCCGATCGGCGACCTGGCATTCGCACGACTGCGCGATCCGCTCAGGCTCGACGATGGGCACCGCTTCCTGCTCGCGATGATGGGCGGGCGCGCCGAGTGGCCAGCTTCGTCGACTGGCGTCGCGCCGGCGTTCGCCGCGCTTCCGTCTAGCGACGTCGCGATCGTCGGGATCGCCGGCCGATATCCGGGAGCCGATGACCCGGACGCGCTGTGGCAGCAGCTGCTCGCCGGGCGAACCGCGATCGGGCGGCCGCCGCAGCAGCGCGGGCTCACTGCGACCGGCAGCGCCGGGTTTCTCGATCGCATCGACGAGTTCGACAGCCTGCTGTTCGGGATCGCGCCGGCCGAGGCCGAGACCCTCGACCCGCAGCTTAGGCTGTTGCTCGAAACGGTGAGGGTCTGCCTCGACGACGCGGGTCACAGCCCCGAGTCGCTGCAGCGATCCGCCGGCCGGGTCGGCGTCGTCGTCGCGGCAATGTGGCAGGACTACCAGCAGGTCGGCGCCGAGGCGTGGTCACGCGGAGCTGAGCCGATGGTCTCGGCGTCGGCGTCTGACATCGCGCACCGGATCTCCCAGTGCTTCGACTTCCGCGGCCCAAGCCTCGCGGTTGACGCTGCGTGCACGTCCTCCGTGGCGGCGATCCACCTCGCGGTCGACTCCCTGCGGCGCGGCGAGTGCGGTGCCATGATCGTAGGGGCGGTCAACCTGCTTGCACATCCCTACCACCTGGGCGTGCTCGCCGGCCTCGGGCTGTCGGCGTCGGATCTCCGCGGGGCGTTCGACGCGGAGGTCTCGGGGTGGGTGCCCGGGGAAGGCGTCGCCGCGGTGCTGCTGCGGCCGGCCGCCGCTGCGCTCGCCAACGGCGACATGATCCACGGCGTGATCGAGGCGACCGCCCTCGGACATTCCGGACGGGCCGGCGCGGTCGACGCGAGTGTGCTGGCGAGCTCGGTCGCACATATGCTCGCCGAGCACAACGTGCCGCGAAGCGCAGTGTCATACGTCGAGTGCGCCTCGGCAGGTGCGAGCGTCGGCGACGCCGCCGAGATCGAGGCGCTCGCTCGAGTGTTCGGCGACCGAGCCGCCACCGGTCCGGTATTGATCGGAACGCTGAAGCCGAACATCGGCCAGGCCGCCGGGCTTTCGCAGCTGACCAAGGTGGTCTTGCAGATGCGGCACGGCCAGATCGCGCCGACGCGTCTCGCGGCAAAGCGCAATCCGCTCGTCGCATGGGATGCGCTGCCGTTGCAGATTCCCGACCAGATCACAGCATGGCCGCCCGGCGACGCGCCGCTGCGGGCGGTGGTCAACACGCTCGGGGCCAACGGTGCGTTCGGGCACCTCGTCGTCCGCGCAGCACCGCCGCGCGCGGCTTCATCGGGCGCCGACCGGGAGGTGCACACCGGCGAGCAGGTCGTGGTGCTGTCGGCGGCGAGCCGGTCGCAGCTCCTCGAGATAGCGCGCCGGCTCCACGATCGCCTTGTAGCGTCGCCGTGCGAACTCACTGACCTCGCGTACACGCTACAGACGGCCAGCGCGGAACTCGCGCATCGTGTCGCGATCGCATCCCCAGACTTGGCCACGCTTCTGCGCCGGCTCGACGCGTTCGCCAACGGGCGGCCGCTCGATGCAGCGGTGACCGGCGCCGCGGCCAAATGGCTGCGCGGCGAGTCGGTCGACTGGCCGTGGCCGCGTCCGGGGCGCCGGGTCTCGTTGCCCGCGTACCCATTCGTGCGAAGAGCGCACTGGCTGAGCGCACCCCGCGCCGAAGCGCTCGAGGACCAGCTGCTCCAGATCTACGCCGATGTGTCGGGTATTGCGAGGCAAGAGCTCGATCCGCGCGTGCCGCTAGAACGCTACGGCCTGAGCTCGCTGCTCTCGAGGCGCCTGCACGCGCGACTCGAGCGCGAGCTCGGCCGGGTCCCGCCAACCTTGTTCTACGAGCACGACACGCTCGCCGAGATCGCTGCGCGGTTGCAGCAACAATCCGCGGTGCCGCGGCCCGTGACCGCCGCGCGCGCGGAACCGTCGGCCGGCGATATAGCGATCATCGGGATCTCCGGCCGCTACCCACAGGCGCGCAACGTCGCCGAGCTGTGGGCGAACCTAGCCGCCGGGCGCGACAGCATCACGCCGCTGCCCACCGAGCGTCGCCTGGACGGATGGCCGATCGACCGGATGTGGGGTGGTTACCTCGACGGCATCGACCAATTCGACGCGCTGTTGTTCAACATCGCGCCGCGCGACGCCGACCTCAGCGATCCGCAGGAGCGGCTGTTCCTGGAGGTCGCGTGGGAGGCGCTCGACGACGCCGGCTATCCGCGCACGCGGTTGCGCGAGCGCCACGCATCGCGGGTCGGTGTGTGGGTCGGGTCGATGTACAACGAGTACCCATTTTTCGGGGTCGAGAGGTCGCTGGGCGGTGAACCGGTCAGCGCCGGCGCAGGGCTCGCCGACATTGCGAATCGAGTATCGTACTTCTTCGATCTGCGTGGCCCCAGCATGACGGTCGACACGCTGTGCTCGTCATCGCTGACCTCGCTGCACCTCGCTGTCGAGAGCCTCAGACGCGGCGAGTGCGAGGTCGCGATCGCCGGCGGCGTCAATCTTTCCCTGCACCCCAACAAGTTCATCGAGCAGGCACGTCACGCGATGCCGTCGAGCGACCATCGCTGTCGCAGCTTCGGCGCGCGCGGCGATGGGTTCGTGCCTGGGGAGGGCGTTGGCGCTGTGGTCATCAAGCCATTGCATGCAGCGATCGTCGACGGCGATCGCATCCAGGCCATCGTCAAGGCGACCGCGGTCAACCACGGCGGGCGCAGCAATGGGTATATGGTGCCGAGCCCGGCCGCGCAGGGCGAGGTGGTCCGCAGCGCGCTCGCTGCCGCGGGCGTTCCCGCTTCGACGATCGGCTACGTCGAGGCCCACGGTACCGGCACCGAGCTCGGAGATCCGATCGAGATCGCCGGCCTGGAGCGCGCATTCGCAGGGGAGGAGCCGGCGCTCGGCCACTGGCCAATCGGTTCGGTGAAGTCGTCGATCGGCCACCTCGAAGGCGCCGCCGGCATTGCGGGACTCACCAAAGTCGTCTTGCAGCTGCGTGCGAAGGCGTTTGCGCCGTCCTTGCACGCCGAGGAGCTCAACGCTGCCGTCGACTGGGAGCGCTCGCGGTTCCGTGTACAGCGCGTCAGCGCGCCCTGGTCCGCGATGCGCGGAGCCGATGGCGAACTCGTCCCCCGGCGCGCCGGGATCAGTTCATTCGGCGCCGGCGGTGCAAACGCGCATGCGATCGTCGAGGAGTACATCGCGCCGCCCATGACTGCCCGGCCCGCGCCGGGCCCGCAGCTCGTCGTACTGTCGGCCCTCGATGAGGCGCGCCTGCGCGCCGTGGCGTCATCGCTCGCGGGACATCTCGATGCCGAGCAACCCGTGCTCGTCGACGTCGCATACACCCTGCAGGTCGGGCGCGAGCACCTGCGTGAGCGGTTGGCGGTGGTGGTGTCAAGCCTCGACGAGCTGCGCGACGCGCTCGAGCGCTTCGCGGCGGGCGATGATCGCTGTGTGATGCGCGGACGCGCGATGTCGGGAGCCAGCGCCGCCGAGGCATGCGATCTCGTCGTTCTCGGCCG
>VBLP01000512.1 GCA_005887925.1 Deltaproteobacteria bacterium
CCATGATCGAGTGCAAGCGGGACGCGATCACAGGCCGCCAGATCATCATGGAGGTGAACGGTCGATTCTGGGGCTCGCTGCAGCTGGCCATTGATGCGGGGGTCGACTTTCCTGCATTGCTGGTCCGCTGCGCTGCGGGGGAAACAGTGCCCGACGCTGGTCCCTACCGCATAGGGGTTCGGAGCCGCTGGGTTTGGGGCGATGTGGACCATCTGTATCTGCGCCTGCGCGAGGGGGCGGGCGTGGGCTCGCGCCTCCAGGCGCTGCTCGCATTCCTCCGTGTTTCCCGCCGGGACCGCAGCGAGGTCTGGCGCTGGCGTGATCCGGCGCCGTTCATCGCGGAGACCCTGCAGTGGCTCGGCGTGCTCACTCCACGTACAGGCGATGCCAGGTCGAGAAGCAGAGCAGCGCCCATAGAATCCGCTCCTGATTCTGGCGTCCTGTGAGGTGCTGCTGGAGCAAGGCGTCCACCTCGGACGGCTCGAAGTAGCCCAGGCGGCGCTGCCGGGTGGGTGAGAGCTCTTCCGTCAGCATGTCGCGCAGCTCGTGCCGCAGCCAGGAAGACGTCGGGCCCACAAACCCACGCTTGGGCGCCCGGAACAGGGGAGCCGGCAGCCGGGGGCGCAAGGCGCGTCGCAGCAGCCGCTTGCCCTGCCACAAGGTGCCGATCTTCACGTGCTGAGGAATCGGGAAGATGGCCTCGATCAGGACATGGTCGACGAATGGCACGCGCACCTCCAGCGAATGTGCCATTGCCAGCCGGTCGCTGAGCGAGAGGATGTCGTCGGGGAGAAACGTCGTGTAGTCCAGGTACAGACCGGCGGCCAGCCCGGTGTATCGGCCCTGGGCGCTGAACAGCTCGCGGAAGCGGGCGGTGGCTGCGCCCCCGGTGATCCGTGCCCGTAGCCCCGAGCTGTAGAGCGATAGAGGAGGAAACGCTTCAGACGGTCGACGCCGAGCGTCCCGTTCCGCGGCTCGGGGATCAGCCGGCTGGCGGCGCCGGCGAGTCGCCGCAGCCCCGTCGGCAGTTTGGCGTAGTGTTCGGCGGCAAGGAGGCCGATGTGGCGCCGGTATCCGGCGAACAACTCGTCGCCCCCGATGCCGGTCAACGCCACCTTGTAGCGGCTGGCCACGGCCTGCGAGAGAAGCCAGGTCGGGATCGCGGAGTCGTCGGCATGCGGCTCGTCTAGCGCATTCACGATCGGCTCGAAGGTGTCCCGAATGTCCGGGTGGATGTCGATCACCGTGAGCTCCGCGCCGTGCCGCGCCGCCAGGGCGCGGGCGAGATCCGTCTCGTCGGCCGTCGTTGCCCCCGATCCCGAGTATCGCGCCGTGAAAGCGTGCGGCGTCTCCCCCGCGAGCGCCATGCTCGCCACGACCGCAGAAGAATCCAGACCGCCGCTCAAGAACGCGGCCACCGGCACGTCGCTCACCAGGTGCGCCGCGACCGATTCGTCGAGCAGCTCTCGGACGCGTCGCTCGGGATCGGGCGGGCTGGGCTGATCGTGCGGCGGGAATTGCCAGTAACGGCGCATCGTAACGCCCCCGTGCCGCCGCCAGACGAGCGTATGCCCAGGCTCGACCTTGCGCACGTCGACGAACGGGGATGCGGGGGCGGGGATGTACCCGAGCTGGAAGTACGCGTCGAGCGCCTCCCAATCGAGCTCGCGCGACGTCAATCCGGCCGCGTGCAGCGCCTTGAGTTCGGAGGCGAACGCGATGCCCCACGCCGCGGTGACGACGTAGAGCGGTTTGATCCCAAAGCGGTCGCGGGCCAGGAAGAGCGTCTCTGCCGGCTCGTCCCAGATGGCGCACGCGAACATGCCGCGCAAAGACGAGACGCAGTCGGCGCCGTGCTCCTCGTACAGGTGCAGCACGGTCTCGGTGTCGCCCGACGAGCGGACCGTATGGCCGCGCTCCAGGAGGCCGCGCCGCAG
Organism: Deltaproteobacteria bacterium; assembly: GCA_005887925.1. GTDB lineage: Bacteria > Myxococcota_A > Polyangia > Haliangiales > Haliangiaceae > JABFXX01. The sequence goes on from VBLP01000512.1 coordinate 1,938, forward strand.
CTCCCGGTAGTTGTAGATCTCGCCGTTGAAGACGATCACCTTCGAGCCGTCTTCGTTGAAGATCGGTTGCCTGCCGCCGCTCACGTCGATGATGCTGAGGCGCCGCATCCCCAGCCCGACCGCTCCGGCCACGTGGAGTCCCTCATCGTCAGGGCCACGTTGCCGCAGGGCGGTACACATCCGACGCACCAGCGACTCGGACACGGTACGATCCCGGTCGCGGTACACGATACCCGCAATGCCGCACATATCGCGCTGTTCGAGAGCAAGAGTGTTGCCATGGGTGATGAGGCGTTGGCGCAACACATTAGCACGGCGTGCCTCTTGCAATAACCGGATGCCGTCACGCCGGATCGATCGAGGAGGAAGGTGGGGGTGGAAGGTCTACCGCTGATGATGGGGCTCGCTGCTGAAGGCGGCGACGTCCGTCGCGCCGAGTACCCTCGAGCCAGCTCCCGAGTCGGCGTGATGCGGATGTCGCTTTCGGACGCCCTCGCGCTTGGCCCCGGCGCTTGGGACGGCCTGCAGGTGCGTTCCGCGTCGTCCTCGCCGTTCATGACGTGGGCGTGGCACCGCGCGTGGGCGGACTCCGCCTCGCCGGACGAGGTGCATGCGAGCGAGGTGCTGGTGCTCAACGGCCCGGGCGGATCGCTCGAGGCCCTGCTGCCCGTCCGGCTCGGCCGTGTGCGGTTTCGCCGAGTTTGGGTGCCGGCACTGACGTGGGCGATCGAGGATATCGGCTGTCCGGACGAGCTTGATGTGCCCGGCCTCGCCGGCGCCGATTGGCCCGCGCTCGCGGCGGCGCTCGACGACCTGCCGTGGCAGGTCATGATCCTGAGCAACCTGTCAGCCGGCGCGCTGAATGCGGAGCGGTTGAGCGCCGCCCTGGTCGGACGCGGACACGCGGCGCGACGGCGTCCGCTGTGGACCTGCCCGCAGCTCGATCTTCCCTCCTCGTGGGAGGCGTACCTCGCCACGCTCAGCGCCAATCGCCGGCAGATCGTGCGTCGCAAAGAGCGCAGTCTGCGCGGCGGTCACGCGGTGGTCGTCACCGACTATGGGGCGGATCGGCTCGACGAGGGGTGGGCCCACCTGATGGCGTTGCACCAGCAGCGCTGGGATGGTGCCGGAGGTGGCGCCTTTCGTGATCCGCGCAGTGCGCGCCTGCAGCTCCAGTTCGCGCGTGCCATGGTGGAGCGACGGCAGCTGTGGCTCACCACGCTGGACCTGGACGGGCAGCCCGCGGCGGCGTGGTACGGCTTTGCGTCGGGCGACACCGTGTACTTCTACCAGGGCGGACGCGACCCGCGCTGGGAGAAGGAAAGCGTCGGGCTCGTATTGATGGGTATCATGATTCGACGCGCGATCGAGCGGGGGTACCGCGCGTTCAACTTCCTGCGCGGGGACGACGCGTACAAGCAGCAGTGGACGTCGTCCCGGCGTAAAACCCGGGAGACGGTTGTCTTCCGATCGGGGTGGGGGGGCCGTTGGCTGCGCGCGCTCGACGCCGTGGCTGCGCTGCGCCGGAGCGTTCCAGACGATGCCTAAGGACCGCGTCTTGCTCCTGGTGTCGCTCGACACCGAGGAGGACAACTGGTATCGCAGCCGCGACGACGTCACCGTCGAGAACATCTGCGAGCTCCGCCGCTTGGCGGCGCTGTTCGACCGCCTCGGTGTGCGGCCGACTTACTTCACGACCTATCACGTCGCCAAGGAGCCGGAGGCGGCCGACGTGTTGCGCGAGGTCTGTGACGGGGACCGTGGCGAGATCGGCGCCCACCTGCACCCGTGGAATACTCCTCCCCTCACCGAAGCGTTCGTCGCTCGAAACTCGATGCTCAAGAACCTGCCGGCCGAGCTGCAACTGGCCAAGCTGCGGGAACTCACGGCGGCGCTGGAGCAGGCGTTCGATCGCAGGCCACGGTCGTTTCGCGCCGGGCGGTACGGTCTGGGTCCCGACACCGTCGCCTCGCTAGGGGCGTGCGGCTACCGCGTGGACAGCAGTGTCAGCCCGTTCATCAACTTGGAAAAGATGGACGACGGTCCGACGTTCGTAGGTGCGCCGATCACGCCGTATCGGCTCGGCCGTTCCGCTGGCTGCACCTGGCCGGGATCGCGCACCGCACAGGCCTGCTCAGACGCGTGTCGTTGAGCCCCGAGCTCCACTCGGTGGCCGACATGCTGACGCTGTCGCGGCGGCTACTCGAGCAGGGTGTCCCCTACCTGCAGCTCGCCTGGCACACTCCGAGCCTCAAGCCGGGGCTGAGCCCCTTCGCCGCCACGGCCGCAGATGTCGCGCGTCTGTACGCCGCGGTAGAAGCGTATCTGGAGGGCCTTGCGCGGATGACTTCCCTCACCTTCGCCACGCTCAGCGAGGCCGCCGCCTTGTTGGGGTGACGCAACACCGCGATGGCACAACACGTGCTCTTCGCCGGGCGGCTGCGGGAGCGGTCCCTCACTCCGGGTGGTGATCTGTGATTAAGAACGTCGGCAGCAACTGGATTGTGACCGTGGTGACCGTGGTCGCGGTCTATTTCCTCACGCCGTTCACCATCCATAAACTCGGCGACGCCGGCTACGGGACCTGGAATCTCATCAATTCGATTACCGGGTACTTGGGACTGCTCGTGGCGGGCGTGCCGATGGCGTCGGTTCGGTATTTCGCCCAACACGTTGCCAACGGCGACACGCGCAAGCTGAACCAAGCGATCGGTAGCTGCACGGCGTTGTATGTGCTGCTCGGCGGGATCGCGTTCGTTGTGGGCGTCGGCATGTACTTCTTTTTCACTCACGCCTACAACATCCCAACGAACCTGCATGCCGACGCGAAGTCGGCCTTTGCGGTGACGGTGGTGTTCGTGTCCCTCGGGTTCGTGGGGCTCCTGCCCAACGCCGTCCTGGCGGCACACGACGACTTCGTGCCGCGCAATATCGTCCGGTTGTGGGGTGTGTTGCTCCGGCTCGGGCTCACGTTCGGGCTGCTGGCGCTGCAAGCCTCGCTGACCGTGCTGGCCATCGTGCAGCTGGCCTGCATGGTGTTCGACTTTGCCTTGTGCTGGTTATTGGTGCGGCGCAAGTACCCGACGACGCGCATGCGGCTCGCGGACTTCGACTGGGGGATGACGCGCGCGATCTTCGCGTTCAGTCTCTACGTCCTGGTGTTGAACGCCGGCGCCCGGCTCTCGTTTGAGACCGACTCCGTCGTGATCGGTGCGTACATGGACGTCGGCTCGATTCCCTACTTCACCGTCGCCAACAGTTTCATCATCTACCTCATGGAGTTTCTGATTGCGATCGCTGCGGTCGTGATGCCGACCGCCACCCGGCTGCAAACCCAGGGGAACAGCGCGGCGCTGCGGGAGATCTTTTTCAAGTGGTCCAAGATCGCGTTGTCCTTGACGATGGCGGCGGGCCTGTTCCTCATCGTGCTGGGACCGAGATTCATCGCGTGGTGGGTCGACCCGACCTTCGAGCAGCCCGCGGGCCAGGTGCTTCAGATCCTGATGCTATCGTACCTCATCTTCCTGCCCGTCCGCGGCGTCGCCCTCCCGATTCTCATGGGGCTGGGCAAGGCGGGCCTGCCGCGTCTTGAACCTCGGCCTGAGCATCCTTTTGGTGCGTCCGTTCGGGCTGGCCGGAGTCGCGCTCGGCACCGCCATCCCGAATGTGCTGTTCGCCGGGACCGTGTTCCTGCAAGCGTGCCACGAGCTGGACGTCTCGGTGGTTCAGTTCCTCCGCTACGTAGTGCCGCGAGCCGTGCTGGGGGCGTTGCCGGTCCTGGCGCTGCTCCTGTGGTTCAAGCTCGGCCTCGACGTTCGTGGTGTGGCCGCGTTGGCCGGTGCCGGAGTCGCCATGGCGCTGGTGTTCGCCGTGACCTGGGTGGGCTTCGTGTATCGGAACGATCCGTACGTCGATGTGCGGCGGTGGCTGCCGCGGCTGCGGGCGCTGGTCCGAGTATGACGGCCTGGCTTGTCGTCGCGGGACTCGCGGCGTTCGGTCTCCTGGTCGCTGCCGAGATCGGCAGCCGCTGGTGGATCCGCCGGCGCAGCCGCTACTACGTGTGGCCGCCCGGGATGCGTTACGAGACGCGCCAGGACCTCGAGGTCTTTCCGGAGGTGGAGCCGTGCGTCCGCTTCGACATTAATAGCGACGGCGAGCGGGGCGGCG
>VBLP01000510.1:0-5393 GCA_005887925.1 Deltaproteobacteria bacterium
CGGGAACCTCGCGAGCGCCTGCTCGAGGCGGCGCTTGCCGACGTAGCACCACGGACACGCGATGTCGGACCAGATGTCGATGCGCAGCCTCTGCACCGGCGCACCATACCGCGGCACCCGGTCGCGGACGAGGCTACGGAAACGCGACGTCGACCGGTGTCAGCGCGACGCTGAACGAGCCATTGCCGAGCTGGCCTGACGAGTTGTCGCCCCAGCAAGCGACCTCGCCGCCCGACAGCGCGCAGCGCCGGCGGTGATCGCCGCGACCTGGTCGAGCGCGCGCATCGGCGTCGCGGTGTCGGGGCCGGCCGCGCCGAGCCGCGCTCGGAGTCCGTCCGCGGCGCTACGTCGCCGCCGCCGCAAAGTCGATCACGATGCGCGCGAACGCCTCGCCGCAATCCTCTTGCAAGAAGTGCCCGCCGCCCTCGATGGTGGCGTGCACCCGGCCGGCGGCGCCCGGGATCGCGCTCTGCAGCACCCGCTCGCCGCCGCGCGTGATCGGGTCGCTGTCGCTGAACGCGGTGAGAAACGGCTTGTCCCAGCGCATCGTCCGGCCGGGTCGGCACCAGCAGCGGAAACTGGCGGGCGCCCGCCTTGTAGCGCTCGTCGGGGAACGGCGCGTCGTACGCGGCGATCACCTCCGGCGGCAGCGGCTGCCGGCAGCCCGTCTTCACGATGCCGCCGATCGGCAGCTCGGGCACGGTCTGCGAGAACTGCTGCCAGGTGAAGAACGCCTCGGGCGGCCGGCGATCGCCGGTCGGCAGGAAGGTGTTGGCGGCGACGATGCGGGCGAACCGCCCCGGCTGCTCCGCCGCGAGCCGCAGGCCGAGCAGGCCACCCCAGTCCTGACACACCAGCGTGATGCCCGTGAGGTCGAGCGCGGCGACGAACGCGGTGATCCAGTCCATGTGGCGCTGGTAGCTGTAGTCGTCGCGCGCGGCCGGCTTGTCGGAGCGGCCGAACCCGATCAGATCGGGCGCGACCGCCCGGAACCCGGCCGCCGCGATCGGCGGGATCATCTTGCGGTACAGATAGCTCCACGACGGCTCGCCGTGCAGCATCACGACCGGCTGCCCCGTGCCCTCGTCGACGTAGTGCATCCGGAGCCCGGCGACGTCGACGTAGTGCGGCGCGAACGGATAGCCCGGCAGGTCGCGGAATCGCTCGTCCGGCGTGCGCAGGATCTCCATCGCACGACGGTAGCAGACCGCCGGGCGCAGCGGCCCGCCGCTCGTGCAATCACCGCGGCTCACGCGGCACCTGACGCCGAAACAACGCCGCTGCGATCGCGTGACGCGGTGACGATCGGGTTCGCGCGGACGCGCCGGGTGACCCGGATATGATACCCTTCACCGTCATGCGCTGCGACCCCGGGGCGAGAGCGCTCGTTCGTACACCATGACCGAAGACCTCGTCAGCGTCGTGATCCCGTCCTACAACCGCGCGTACTGCGTCGCCACCACGATCGACAGCGCGCTCGCCCAGACCCACCGCAACGTCGAGGTCCTGGTCGTCGACGACGGCTCGTCCGACGGCACCCGCGAGCTGATCGCGGAACGCTACCGCGGCGAGCCGCGCGTCCGCTACATCCACCAGGCCAACGCGGGCGTGTCCGCGGCGCGCAACCACGGGCTCCGCCTGGTGCGCGGCCAGTTCGTCGCGCTGCTCGACTCCGACGACATCTGGCTGCCGTGGAAGGTCGAGGCCCAGCTGCGCTGCCTCGAGGCGCTGCCCACCGCCGGCATGATCTGGACCGACATGGACGCGATCGGCCCGGATGGCCAGCTGCTGCATCGCCGCTACCTGACGCGGATGTACACGTCCTACCGCAAGTTCACGCGCGACCAGCTGTTCCGCGAATCGCGCGCGCTGTCGTCGATCGATGCGCGGCTGGCCGGCGAGCTGTCGGATCCGCGCGTGTACCTCGGCGACATCTTCTCGCCGATGATCACCGGCAACCTCGTGCACACCTCGACGGTGCTGCTCCGGCGCGAGCGGTTCGAGAAGGTGCGGGAGTTCGACGTCGCGCTGCGCTACTCCGGCGAGGACCACGACTTCCACCTCCGGACCTGCCGCGAGGGCGACGTCGCGTACCTCGACGTGAGCTCGATCCTCTACCAGTACGGCCGCGAGGATCAGCTCACGGTCAACCGCAAGTACACCGTCCACATGGCCGAGAACTTCCTCAAGACGATCAACAAGGCGCTCGCCCGCGACCGCGACCGCGTCACGCTGTCGCCCGCGATGCTCGACCAGGTGATGGCCGAGGCCCACGCGTGGATCGGCGAGCAGCGGCTCGAGATCGGCGACCGCGATCAGGCGTGGCGGCATCTCGGCGCGAGCCTCCGGTTCCGGCCGTGGCAGCCGCGCGTGGCGGCGCTGCTCGGCGCCGCGATGCTGCCCAGCTCCGCGGCCCGTGACGACGCAGCCCATGCGCACCCACACGATCGCCGCCATCCCTGCCGACGGCATCGGCCCCGAGGTGATCGCCGCCGGTCTCACCGTCCTCGACGCGCTCGCGGGGCGACTCGGCGACGTCGGCTTCGCGGTCACCCGTTTCGACTGGGGCTCGCAGTACTACAAGCGGCACGGCGTCATGATGCCGGTCGATGGCCTCGAGACCCTGAAGCCATTCGACGCGATCTACTTCGGTGCGGTCGGCGCGCCGGACATCCCCGACAGCATCACGCTGTGGGGGCTGCGGCTGCGGATCTGCCAGGGCCTCGACCAGTACGCCAACGTTCGCCCGACGCGCATCCTGCCGGGCATCACCTCGCCCCTGCGCAACGTCGGAGCCGGCGATCTCGACTGGGTGATCGTCCGCGAGAACTCCGAGGGCGAGTACTCCGGCCACGGCGGGCGCGTCCACCGGGGCCTCCCCGAGGAGGTCGCGACCGAGGTCGCGATCTTCACCCGCGCCGGAGTCACTCGCATCATGCGCTATGCATTCCGCCTGGCGCAGTCCCGCCCCCGCAAGCTCCTGACCGTGGTGACCAAGTCCAACGCCCAGCGCCACGGCATGGTCATCTCGGCGAGGCCGACGCTTCAGCCCGCCTGATGCGCGCGATCGAGCTCGTCTGCGCTGCCGGCATCCGGACACCCGACGTCGGCGGCACCGCGACGACCCGCGACGTCACCGACGCCGTGGTCGACGCCATCCACAGCGCCAACGGTTGATCCTCCCCCATTGCGGCTTTCGAGCTCGCCCGCCGCTTCCGTAGTGCCGGCACGCTCCCTCCGAGAGCACCGTATCGCTGTGCTTGACGACGCGACGCACGCTCCAGCGGCAGCCGGCTACCGCGAACGGAGCGCGGAGGCGCGGAGAGCGTCACGTGGTGCGTCGCTCGACAGGCGATACGAGTCCCGAAGAGACGTTTCGTGACCAAAAGGACCGGCGCTTCGGCCTCGGGCTGTCGGCGACGCACGTCGGGACTCCAGAACGACGCGATCGACTGCTTCTTCTCGCGGCGATCGCACAGGCGTTGCTCACGCTGCTCGGCGGGGCTGGCGAACAATGCGGCCTTGATCGATTGATGAAGACCAACACGTCCAAGAAGCGGACGATGTCGCTGTTCAACCAAGGCATCAACCTCTACGCCGCGATCCCCAACATGGGAGCAGACCGACTCGTGCCGCTGATGAAAGCGTTCGACTCGGCTGTTCGAGGGCACGAAATCTTCCGCGCGGTGTTCGGCCTGATTTGAGGGGATGGCTCAGGTGGAACGTCCGACGCCCATGCGCGCACCGGCTCGAGCTCCACTGCTACTTCTTCGATTCCCTCGCACGACATGACCAGTCTCCTGCTCGTGATTGCGCACCGCTTCTAGCACACGAATTTCGACGCCATGGTTTGCGCTCTGCGCAACGATTCGCTGCTTCCGTAGAAAAATCGCGGGTCATGCAGGCTTCTGTGCGTACGATGCAAATCACCGCGTTTTCGCGACAGTCAGTGCCTGGTTCGTGATCTCGCGCTCAACAACATGCTGGAAGCGTCAAGCGAATTCGGCGCTTGTGCCACCAATTGCCATGTTCAGATACCTCTTCAGAAAAAACAATCCATCAATCCTCCCCAGGCCAAGGCCAGTACCCCCGCGCCCACGTGGGCGTGATTGCGCGGAATCGTCGACACAGCCGGGCACAAGTGCAGACGCGTGCTCTCGAATCCAGACCTCCTGATCTACCCGTCAGTTGGACTGTCCGGTTTGGGCACGCGACGGCCAAGCGAACGCGCAGCCGAACCCCGGGGCGGTGACCCGGTTCCGCCAGGATGCATGGTTGACGCGATCGTGGATCAGTTCGAGCAATACGCCCGAGCGCTTGGCAACGAGTACCTGCGCGACTCGATCAATCTTCGGGCCGGAGAGGTTTTGAGTGACCGACTCCGCCAGATGATCGATCAGGCGGATGCCTTCCAGTTGTTCTGGTCGCGCACCTTAATGCACTCGCTATTCGTGCGCCAGGAGTACGAGTACGCGTTGTCGCTCAACCAGCGAAACTTCGTGCGGCCGACATTCCCGCTGCTCGGCGACAGCTGCACGCTCGGCCGCGGGCGCGGCGACATCAACTTCCCCGACGACGGCTATGTCTCGGGCCTGCACGCCCGCGTGTCGCTGCGCGATGGCCGCGTGTTCCTCGCCGACCTCGGCAGCTCGAACGGCACGTTCATCAAGGTCAACGGCGCGCGCGCGATCGGCCACGAGTCGTTCGTGCTGCTCGGCCAGCAACTGTTCCGCGTCGAGCTGGCGTGATCGGCTGGCGTGATCGGCGCGCATGACCGGCGCGCAGGCCGCACTAGCGGTCCGCGGAAGCGGCGCCCGTCGACTCCGGCGGAGCGGGGCGACCCGGGTAGACGCCGCCGGCCTTGAGGCCGATGCCGCCCGGCACGACGTGGTGCAGGATCGGCTCGCCGACCATCTGGTTGAGCGGCTGGTGGAACACGTAGATGCCGTAGCTGTACGTGCCGAACGATCGGAGCACGGGGTTCTGGAAGGCGGCGCCGATCCAGCCGCGCCCGCGCTCGTGATCGAGCACGGTGACCATCACGAGCACGGCGAAGGTGACCGCGAGGATCGTGTAGCCGAACGTCTGGTCGAGGTAGCTCGTCCGGGGGTAGCCGCGCGTCGCGAGGAAGCCGAGCACGAACAGCGCGGTCACCGCGAGCGTGACCTTGCGGTAGCGCACTGCCGCCTCGTGATACGCGGGGATCCGCAGCACCGCGGCGACCGCGCCGCCGAGCGCGAGCGCGTCCATCCGGCAGACCGTGAACATGTACGGCCCCGCCTCGCCGGCGCCGACCAGGCGGAGCGCGAGCCGCGAGGCAAACGACACGACCACGAGCACCGCCGCCACCTTGAGCAGGCGGTGCGGCGTCGTGTGGCGCACGACCAGCGGCC
>VBLP01000510.1:5508-28834 GCA_005887925.1 Deltaproteobacteria bacterium
AGCCCCAGGGCGGGCAGGACCACGAGCGAGACCAGCAGCACGCCGTAGTACAGCGGGAAGATGCGCAGCACCCGGCGGCCGAAGAACGAGCGGTAGTAGCGCGGCGCGCCCCGCGTATCGAGCAGGATCCCGGTGATGAGGTAGCCCGACAGCACGAAGAACAGCTGCACGCCGACCCAGCCGAAGTTGGAGGCGAACTCGGCGAGTCGGTCGATCAGCCGCGCGCCGCCCTGGAACGGGTTGAGGTTGTGCGCCAGCACGAGCAGGATCGCGAGGCCGCGCACGCCGTCGAGCGCCGGGATGATCTTGTCGTTGGCCGGCCGGTCGGGCGCCGCGGCGCCGGGCTCGGCGTCGGCCCGCGCGCGATCGAGGACCCGCGACGCGCTCGTCGACCGCCCTGGCCCGATCTCATCCACCGGATCATGGTACTTGCTCGCCGCCGGAGCCGCTCCCTGCCCGCGAAAAATCGGACATGAAGCACGCCGGCGGTTCACCCGCGCTTGAGCGCCCGGCGCAGGAGCTGCAGGAAGTCGCGCACGATCGGCCCGGCCACCACGAACGCGGTCGCGACGTAGGTCAGCACGCCGACGGCGATCTCGATCGCCAGCGACGCCCAGGGCGCGGTGACGCCGAGCGCGGCCGCACCGTACCGCGCGCCGAGCACCGCCGCGGCCATCGCGACGCACGCCGCGAGCGGCCGGAGCACCGCGCTCGCGAGCGGCCACGCCGGGAGCCCGTCGGTGTAGACCACCAGACCGATCTTCACCAGCGACTGCCCGCCGAACGCGATCCCGACCGCCGCGGCCGTCCACACCGGCCCGAGCGGCGACAGCGCGGCGATGCCGCCGAACAGCACCACCAGCTTGAACAGATCGAGCAGCATGATCGTCCGCGTGCGCGACAGGCTCGCGAGGTAGGTGCCGACGCTCCAGCCCATCGGCCGCGCCACCGAGAGCACCGACAGCACGACGAGCAGCGGCGCCACGCCCTGCCACGCGTCGTCGAGCAGGCAGCGGATCAGGGTCGGCGCCACCGCGCCCAGCCCGACGGCGAGCGGGAACACCACGAGCGCCATCAGCCCGGTCGAGCGGATCACCGCCGCCTTGCGCGCCTCGAGGTCGAGCCCGTTCATCGCCGGCAAGAGCACGCCGGTGATCTGCTCACCGACCTGCACCGCCGGGATGTCGGCGAGGTTGTACGCCATGTTGTAGAAGCCGACCACCTTCGGGCCGAAGTACGCGCCGAACGCGAGGTTGTCCCAGAACCGCGTCGCGAAGTCGAAGATCTGCGCGAAGCCGAGCGGAACGCCGAAGCTGACGATCTCGCGGACCCGCGACCAGCGCCACGGCGTGCGCCGCAGCCAGCCGAACCCGGTGAACCACACGACCAGCAGGGTCGCGATCGTCGACTGCAGGATGTTGCCCAGGACGATCGCCTGGCCACCCAGGTCGGTGGTCGCGGCCAGCGCGATCGCGCTGATGGTGTACGCCAGATCGGCCACGCCGTTGGCGATCGCGAGCTCGCGGAACCGCATCTCGCGCACCAGCACCCGGTGCGAACCACGCCCCGGTGCCGGCGATCGCGCCGAGCCCGACGAGGCCGCACACGACGTGCACCACCGCGAGGTGGTAGGTCTGCTCGTCGCCCCGGACGCCGTGCACGATCATGTACTGGTTGAAGCCCCAGTGCGACAGCCAGTTCGCGGTCTGGGCGAGGACCAGCGCGGAGGACACCTCGCCGACCACGTCGGGCCGCAGCAGCCGCGTCATGAACAGCGTGCCGATCAGGCCGATCACGCGCGTGGCGGTGCTGGCGCCGACGTTCCAGATCGCCCCGCGCGCGGCGGTCCGGGCTAGGGACACGATACCTCGAGCGCGCGCACGACGTGCTCACGGTACCACGGTGCCACGGTGGTGATGATGGTGCGCGCCCGCAGTGATGGCGCGCGCCTGCAGTCAGCGATAGCCGAGCGGCGGGAACGCCAGCTGCGTGAGGAACATCGCATCCGACATCCCGATCGACACCGAGACCCGCCGCAGATCGAGCGGATCGAACCCCGTGGCGCTGCGCAGCCCGGCCGGCCACAGCACGTTGATCCCGTTGCTGTTGGCGAACCCGACCCGGTAGCCGGCGGCGGCGATCGCCGCGAGGATCCGCACCCGCTGGATCCGGCGGCCGACCGGGTAGGCGATCGCGTGGATCGGGTGGCCGAGCTCGTGCTCGAGGTCGCTGCGCGAGCCGACCAGCTCGTCGCGCAGCGCGTCGTCGTCGAGGGTCTCGAGCACGCAGTGCTGCCGGGTATGGGACTCGACGGCCATGCCGGCGCGCTCGAGCGCGCGGACCTGGTCCCACGTCATGATCAGCCGATCGGCGTGCGCGGTCTCGATCGCCGGGCTCCACTCCACGTCGAGCGCGCTGCACAGCTCGGCGAGGAAGCGGTCGACGTCGATGCTCCAGGTGTTCTTGATCAGGTTGTCGAGCCGGGCCCGCGCCGCGGGATCGCGGGCGTCGACCTCGATCGGCTCGGGATACGATAGCCGGGCGCACGGCCGGCGCGCGGCGTTGAGCATGACGGCGATGCGCTCCCACCAGTACAGCCGGCGCTGGCTGACGAACGAGGTCGCGATGAAGAACGTCGCCGGGATGCCGAGCTCGCGCAGGATGGGCAGCGCGACGTCGTGACAGCTCCGGTAGCCGTCGTCGAACGTGATCATCACCGGGTTCGGCGGCAGCGGGCCGCCGTCGAGCGCATGCAGGAGCTCGGGCATGCTGATCGGGGTGCCGATCTGCGCCAGGAGCTCGAGGCGGCGCCGGAACTGCCGCGGCGTCGCATCGGCGACGTCGGGATCGTAGGGATAGCCACCGGGATGGTCGGCGGCGTCGTGGATGTGATGGAACGTGACGATGCCCACGATCGGCAGCGGCGCGAACCGCCGCAGCTGCATCACGCCACGGAACACGCCGGCGCGATCGAGCGCGTCGACCAGACGCTCGCGCTTACCGAGCGCAGGCTTGCTCAGTGTCACCACGAAGATTCCCCCATCGACCATTGCAAGCAATCGACGTGCCCGCGTCAAGAGCAGACTTGTGGATGCATCACGTCAAACGCGTTCGGAAGACTGCAGTGTGGTGTTCAGGGTTTCTGGCAGTGCCGCAGCGCAAGACCTGCGCGCCCGGTCGCGCCGATCGCGGCCCTTGCGGGTTTTGTGGGGGCGGACCGCGTAGATAGCGAGCCGGCAGCGGCGTTGCGCGGCACGGCGTATGAAACCGCCACGGGCATGGCCACGCTCGTCCGGACGCCCGGTGTCGCGGAGAATCGTCCGAGGATGTCCGAGATCGAACGCGGTCCCGCCGTCGCGCTGACGCCGCCTCCCCTCTCGCCAGGTGCGACCGGGCTGTCGAGCGCCGAGGCGGCGCGCCGGCTCGGCGAGGTCGGCGCCAACGAGCTGGACCGCGGCGACGGCACCTCGGCGTGGCGCATCCTCGCCGGGCAGCTGACCAGCCCGATCGTGCTGCTGATGCTCGGCGCCGCGCTGATCTCCGGCATCCTGCGCGAGGTCGCCGACGCGATCGCGATCGCCGCGATCGTCGTCCTCAACGCCGTCGTCGGGTTCCTGCAGGAGTACCGCGCCGAGCGTGCGGTGCTGGCGCTGCGTTCGATGACGGCGCCGCGGGCGCGGGTGCTGCGCGACGGGCGAGCCGCCACGGTGGCCGCGCGCGAGGTCGTGCCCGGCGACGTGCTGCTGCTCGAGGCCGGCGACATCGTCGCCGCCGATGCCGCGCTCGTCGAGGCCCACGCGCTGCGCGCCAGCGAGGCCGCGCTGACCGGCGAGAGCACGCCCGTCGACAAGCTGGCCACGCCGGCATCCGCCGACGCCGCGCTCGCCGAGCGCCACGACCGGGTGTTACTCGGCACATCGATCGCGGCCGGCACCGGCCGCGCCGTGGTCACCGCGACCGGCATGGCGACCGAGCTCGGCCGGATTGCGCGGCTGCTCGAGACCGCCGAGGACGAGCCGACGCCGCTGCAGCGCCGGCTCGCCCAGGTCAGCCGGATGCTGCTGTACGCCACCGTCGCGATCGTCGCGGTCTTCGCGGCGGCCGGCCTGGTGCGCGGCGCGGCGGCATTCGACGTGTTCCTGTCCGCGGTGTCGCTCGCGGTCGCGGCGGTCCCCGAGGGCCTGCCGGCGATCGTCACGATCGCGCTCGCGATCGGCGTGCACCGCATGGTGGTCCGCAACGCCCTGGTGCGCAAGCTGCCGGCGGTCGAGACCCTGGGCTGCGCGACGGTGATCTGCACCGACAAGACCGGGACGCTGACCACCGGCGCGATGGCGGTCCGCGAGCTGTGGGGCCCCGATCACGAGGCGCTGCTCGACGCCGCGGCGGCGTGCTGCGACGCCGAGCTCGGCGCCGACCTGCGCGGCGGCATCGGCGACCCGACCGAGCTCGCGATCCTCGCCGAGGCCGCGCTGCGCGACATCCAGCGCGACGCGATCGAGCGCGAGCGGCCGCGCGCCCTGGTCGAGCCGTTCGATCCGGCGACCAAGCGCATGGCGATCCGCCGCGGCGACGGCATCTGGTACGTCAAGGGTGCGCTCGAGGCGGTCGCGCCGAGCTGCACCGCCGGGCTCACCGGCGCGCACGAGGCGGCGATCCAGCTCGCGGCGCGCGGCCTGCGCGTGCTCGCGGTCGCGGTCGGCGACGCGCCCGACGCGCTCGTCCTGCGCGGCCTGATCGGCGTCGCCGATCCACCGCGGCCCGAGGCGATCGAGGCGGTCGCCGCGGCGCGCGCCGCCGGCATCCGCACCGTGATGATCACCGGCGATCACCCGGCGACCGCGCAGGTGATCGCGCGCGAGCTCGGTATCCTGCGACCGGGCGACTCGGCCGCCGAGCTGGTCCACGCCCGCGCGACGCCCGAGGACAAGCTGCGCATCGTGCGCGCGTGGAAGGCGCGCGGCGCGATCGTCGCCATGACCGGCGACGGCGTCAACGACGCCCCCGCGCTGCGCGAGGCGCACGTCGGCGTCGCGATGGGCAGGACCGGCACCGAGGTGACCCGCGAGGTCGCCGACATCGTGCTGGCCGACGACAACTTCGCGAGCATCGTCGCCGCGATCCGCGAGGGCCGCGGCATCTTCGACAACATCCGCAAGGCCCTGGTCTACCTCCTGTCGGGCAACGTCGCCGAGCTCGCGGTGATGCTGATCGCCTCGCTCGCCGGCCTGCCGCTGCCGCTGTTGCCGCTCCAGCTCCTGTGGATCAACCTCGTGACCGATGGCCTGCCCGCGCTCGCGCTGGTCATGGATCCGACCGAGGCCGACGCGATGAACCGGCCGCCGCGGCCGCCCGCCGAGCCGATCCTCGGCCGGCCCGAGTGGCACGCGATCGCCGTGACCGGCGTGCTGCTCACCGCGGTCACCGTCGCGGTGTTCGCGTGGGCGCTGGCCACGAGCGATCTTGTCCGCGCGCGCAGCCTCGCGTTCGCCGTGCTCGTGTTCGGCCAGCTGTTCCGCTCGTTCGCGTCGCGCAGCACCACGCGGGTGTTCTGGCAGGTCGGCGCGTTCAGCAACCTCGTCCTGCTCGCCGTCGTCACCGTGTCGGTCGTGCTCCAGCTCGTGATCCACAACGTGCCGGCGACCGGCGCGCTGTTCGATATCGCGGCGCTGGCGCCCGGCGACGCCGCGCTGTGCCTCGGCCTGGGCATCGTGCCGGTCACCGTCGTCGAGGTCGCCAAGCTGCTACGGCACCGCGGCGCGTGACTCACGCGGCGAGCGCGAGCGCCGTCCCGACCAGC
Organism: Deltaproteobacteria bacterium; assembly: GCA_005887925.1. Taxonomy (GTDB): domain Bacteria; phylum Myxococcota_A; class Polyangia; order Haliangiales; family Haliangiaceae; genus JABFXX01. Next base: position 11,309 of record VBLP01000510.1, read on the forward strand.
GTACCGGATCAGGAGCGCGGCGGCGATCGCGGCCAGCACCGCGGTCGGGACATCGACGATCGCGGCGCGGCCGAGCTGGATCGCGACCGCGGCCATGATCGCGAGCGACGCGGCGTTGACGCCGTCGAGGAACGCGCCGGCCACCGGCGAGCGCCGGATCCGCGGCACCAGCGGCCCGCTGATCGCGACGAAGGCGAACGCCGGCAGGAAGATCCCGAGCGTGGCGACCGCCGCACCGCCGCCGCCGCCGAGCACGTAGCCGATGAACGTCGCGGTGGTGAACACCGGGCCCGGCGTGACCTGGCCGACCGCGACCGCGTCGAGCAGCTGCGCCTCGGTCAGCCAGTGCAGGCGCTCGACCAGATCGCTGCGCAGGAACGCGAGCAGCACGTAGCCGCTGCCGAACAGCACCGAGCCGATCTTGAGGAACACCCAGAACAGCGGCCCCAGCGCGACCCCGGTCGTCACCGCATCGGCCGCACCGGCCGCCCCCGCCGCGCCGGTCGCGAGCAGCGGCACCGGCAGCCAGCCCGCCGCCGGCGCCCGCCGCGCACCGGCCACGCCGCGGCCCAGCGCGACCACCGCTCCCGCCGCGCCGAGCACGATCAGCTCGTCGACCCCGACCAGGCTCGCGGCCAGCGCGACCGCCCCGACCGCGCCGAGCGCGAGCGATTTGATCGCCGACCGGCCCAGGCCCCACAGCGCCTGGACGACCACCGCGATGATCACCGGCTTGATCCCGTACAGCACGCCGCCGAGCGCCGGCAGCGCGCCGAACCGGACATAGACCCACGCGATCGCCAGCACGATCGCGACCGCCGGCAGGATGAAGCACGCCCCGGCCACGACCAGACCCGCCCAGCCGGCGCGATCGTGGCCGATGTGGATCGCCAGCTCCGTCGACGTCGGCCCCGGGATCAGGTTCGCCGCGCCGATCAGGTCGAGCAGCCGCTCGCGGGTCATCCAGCCCCGCCGGCGCACCACCTCGTCCTCCATCATCGCGATGTGCGCGGCCGGGCCGCCGAACGCGGTGCAGCCCAGCCGGGCAAATAGCCACGCCAGCTCGCGCAGCCGGGTCTGCGCTGCGGCAGCGGGCGGCGCAGCCGTGGGCGGCGCAGCCGTGGGCGGCGCAGCCGTGAGCGCGCCCGTCACAGCCTGCCGAGGTCGTCGAGCCCGAACGCCTGCTCGAGCCGCGCGACGTCGGCGACCGCGTGCTCGAAGCCCTTGTCGCCCAGCATCTGCTTCTCCTTGTCCTCGAACTGATCGCCGAGTTCGCCGTACGCGTGCTTGCCGACGAGGCCGCGCAGCTCCGGGAACAGCACCGTGTCCTCGCGCGCGGCGTGCGGGCGGTACATGTGGTTGAAGCTGCGCAGCGCGGTCGCGAGCTTGTCGCGGTCCGCGTCGCCCAGCGGCGCCTTCGCGAGCGCCGTGATCTGGTCGGTCAAGGTGCGGCCCGACTGGTGCTGGCGCCGCAGGATCGCCGTCAGATCGGCGAGCTTGCCCGCCTTCTCGAAGCGCGGGAACAGGAAGTCCTCCTCGAGCTTTTCGTGATAGTCCTCGATCACGCGGCGCACGATACCCGCGCACCCCGCGAGCGCATCGAGTGGGACCTCGCGCCGCGTCGCGAGCCGCTGGATCACGTCGTCGTACAGGTACATCACGCGGCGGAGCACCCCGTGCTCACGCATCAGGTCCTCGACGGGCGTCACCTCTTCGTCATCGTCCGACTTGCCGGCCGGCTTGGTGCCCGGCTGATTCGCCACCGGGCGAGAACACCCCGCGATCGCGAGCCCGGCGCCCGCGCCCAGCGCCGACAGCGAGGTGAGGAACAAACGTCGATCGCTGGACATCTCACATCCTCGTGTGGGATTTCATATATGACTACCATGGATGCGGGCATGAACCCGCACAGCCGGCTCGGGGAATCCGGCTGAGCTCCTGCGCGCGTTGCCGGTCGGCCGCACCGAAGAAAGGAAGCCAGGACATGATGGATCGCAGCTCGACCTTGCGGGTCACCGAGTCATGGGCGCCCAGCGCGACGCTGTTCATCCGCCTCGCGATGGGCTTCGTGTTCATCACCGAGGGCATCCAGAAGTTCCTCTATCCCGACGCGCTCGGGGTCGGCCGCTTCATCAAGATCGGCATCCCGGCGCCCGAGATGACGGCGCCGTTCGTCGGCGTCGTCGAGATCGTCGGCGGCACCCTGGTGCTCGTCGGTCTGGCGACCCGGTTCGGGGCGGTCGCGCTGCTGATCGACATGATCGTCGCGATCACCGCGACCAAGGTGCCGATCCTGATCGGCTCCGGATTCTGGGGCTTCGCCGCGCCGTCGGCCAAGCCCGGCTTCTGGTCGATGGCGCACGAGGCGCGCCTCGACATCTCGATGCTGCTCGGCTGCGCGTTCCTGATCGCCGCCGGCCCCGGCACCGCGTCGCTCGACCATCGCCGGCGAAGCGCGTGACCCGGCGGCGTCCCCGCCGGCCGCATGAACTTGCCACTCTGCGCGCGCGGCGTCGTGATACGCTGCTTCACGAGCCCCACTTCGTGATTCTGTGCACATGGCGGTGAATCACCAGCTTCGGGAGCGTGGAGACAGCAGCACATGATCGTGATCTACGGGACCCGGTTCTACGGCGAGGTCGACAGCTACGGCGGCCAGCGCCAGCTCACCAAGTTCTTCCACATCTACTACGTGCCGCTGGTGCCGGTGGATACGCTGTGGGTGACCCGCGAGCTCGACCGCGGATACAGCGGCCACGCCGTGAAGATGAGCGGCCGCAGCGTGCTGGCCGGTTATGCCCGCGTGTGGGGGCCGGTCGCAGCCATCGGCGCGTTCCTCGCCGGCAGCATCGGCGGCTTCGTCGCCGCCGCCGCGCTGGTCGGGCTGTCGGTGTGGACCTGGAGCTGGCGCTCGGTGCGCAACGCGCGCGAGCAGCGGCGCAGCGACTTCCATCTCCTCGCGTTCGGCACCCGCTGCGATCCGCTCAACATGGACCACGAGCTCGCAGCCACGCTGCAGACCCACGTCGCCGAGCGCTGGGCCCAGGTCTCCGAGGGTAACTCGCCGGAGGACATCGCGCGGCTCGGCGCCGCCAACCCGGCGCAGGCCGTGCTCGCCTATGCCTCGCTGCGGCTCGCCACCCGGCTCGCGCCCGGCGAGGACGCGCAACGATCGCGCGAAGCCTCCGAGCGCATCCTCGACGCCGTCAAGGACAGCCCGGCCCTCGAGGGCGGACCATACCGCTCGGTCGCACAGCCCGCGCTCCCCGAGACCGCCCAGGTCAACGACGGCGCCGACCGCTGATCCCGAGCCGTCGATCCGCCGGGGATCGCCGGCGTCGGCTATCATCGCGCGCCATGATCCCCCTGCCCGACATCAGGGCCGCCGCAGCGCGCGTGGCCGGTACCGTGCACCGCACCCCGGTGCTGTCCGCGCGCTCGATCGGCGACCGCGCCGGCGTCGAGCTCCACCTCAAGTGCGAGTGCTTCCAGAAGACCGGGTCGTTCAAGCCGCGCGGCGCGCTCAACAAGGTGCTGTCGCTGGCCGACGCCGACCGCGCGCGCGGCCTGGTCACCGTGTCGGCCGGCAATCACGCACAGGCCGTCGCGTGGGCCGCGCGCCGCGTCGGCGCGCCGTGCGTCGTCGTGATGCCCACGGCAGCGCCGCGCTCCAAGCTCGACGCCGTGCGCGGCTACGGCGCCCAGATCGTGCTCCACGACGATCGCGCCACCCTGTTCGACCGGCTCCGCGAGGTCGAGCGCGAGCGCGGGCTCACCTTCGTCCACCCGTTCGACGATCCGACCATCCTCGCCGGCGCCGGCACCGTCGGGCTCGAGCTGCTCGACGACGTCCCCGCGCCCGACGTCGTGATCGTCCCCGTCGGCGGCGGCGGCCTGCTCGGCGGCGTCGCCTCCGCCGTGCGCGCCCTCGCCCCGCGCGCGCGGATCGTCGCCGTCGAGCTCGAGGCCGGCCCCGGCCTCGGCCCCGCGCTCGCCGCCGGCAAGCCCGTCCCCGCACCGCGGCCCGACACCATCGCCGACGGCATGACGCCGCCGTTCGTCGGCGAGCTGCCCCTCGCGATCGCGCGCGACGCCGCCGTCGAGGTCGTCACCGTGACCGAGGCCGAGATCATCGAAGCCATGCGCCTGCTCATGACCCGCGCCAAGCTCTACGTCGAGGGCTCCGGCGCCGCCGCGACCGCCGCCCTCGTCGCCGGCAAGGTCGTGGCCCCCGCCGGCGCCCGCGTCGTCGCGATCGTCTCCGGCGGAAACATCGACCCCGACCGCGCCCTCGGCGCACTGGTGGAGCGATGAACGTCCTCGTCCTGTCTCACGCCGACGTCGTCCGCCTCCTCCCCATGGACGCCTGCATCGACGTCATGGCCGAGGCCCTCCGCACCACCAGCCGCGGCGGCGCCGTCCTCCCCCTGCGCTCCGTCGTGTGGATGCCCGACCGCACCGGCATGATCGGCCTCATGCCCGGGTTCCTCGACGCCCCCACCAGCCTCGGCCTCAAGGTCGTCAGCATCTTCCCCGGCAACCACTGTTCGACACCCGCCACGGCAGCCCCCGGGCCATCATCGACGCCAGCAGCATCACCGCGATCCGCACCGCCGCCGTCAGCGGCGTCGCCACCCGCGCCCTCGCCCGCGGCGACGCCGGCGACCTCGCCCTCCTCGGCTCCGGTGTCCAGGCCGCGACCCACCTCGCCGCCATGCGCGCCGTGCGCACCATCCGGCGCGTCCGCGTCTGGAGCCGCACCCCCGCCAACGCCCAGCGCTTCGCCGACACCAGCCCCGTCCCCGTCGAGGTCATGGCCACCCCGCAGGCCGCCGTCGCCGGCGCCGACCTGATCTGCACCACCACCGCCTCCCGCCAGCCCATCCTCGAAGGCGCCTGGATCGCCCCCGGCGCGCACATCAACGCCGTCGGCGCCTGCTTCGCCGCCACCCGCGAGCTCGACACCCCCGCCGTCGCCTGCGCCCGCCTGATCGTCGACCGCAAGGAATCCACCCTCAACGAGTCCGGCGACTTCCTGTTCGCCCGCGCCGACGGCGCCATCACCGACGACCACATCCTCGGCGAGCTCGGCGACCTCCTGCTCGGCCACGTCACCGCCCGGCGCTCCAGCGACGAGGTCACCCTGTTCAAGTCCCTCGGCATCGCGATCGAGGACCTCGCCGCGGCGCACTACATCTACACCCAGGCCATCGCCCAGAACGTCGGCGTCTCCGTCCCGCTCGGTCCGTGACCCACCTACGCAGCCGTCGTATCTGTGCGTATACTCCTCGAGTGACCGCACTCAAGGCGCACGTCAGGAACGGCCGGATCGTCGTCGACGAGCCCATCGATCTGCCCGAGGGCTCCGAGGTCTCCGTCTACCTGTACGATGCAGCTGCCGATGACCTCCCGGACCACGAGCGCGCCGCCCTCGAACGCTCCCTCGAACGCGGCCTCGCCCAGGCCGATGCAGGCGACCTCATCGACGCCGACGTCGTGCTCGCCGAGCTCGCCCGCTCGTGAGGATTCGCTTCACATCGGAGGCTCTCAAGGCCGCCCGGACCAAGCGCGCATGGTGGGTACAACACCGTGACAAGGCGCCCGGCCTCTTCGTCGCGGAGCTCGGCGCGGTCGTCGCCAAGCTCCGTGATGGCGCCGACAAGGAGCGTCAGCGCTACGCCCTGTTCGGTGGCCGCATCGTCTGGCGTCTCTTGATGCCCAAGACCGGAAACCACGTGTATTACCGCCACGACTCTAGCGCCGGCGTGGTCGAGATCCTCTCGATCTGGAACGCGACTGCTGGCGCGCCACCCGACCTCTGACTCACGACGGAACCAAGGTCTGGAAGGATACGCGCGCGCCGCAAGCCAATCCGAGCGCGTGCACGCTGACACGCGACGGTTCCGTAACCGACGACGCCATTGCATTGCCCGACCAACTCAGGTAGCAAGGACGATGACGAAGCTTCACAACGGTGAGACGACCGGTCCGCTGAGGCGAAGCGGTACGAGCGGAGGGGAACATGTGGATCATACTTCTCGATCGATCGACCTCGATGGGCGGCGGGTTCGTCAATGCGCGACCATCGGGACGGCTGGTCCGGACGGTCGACGCCGAGAGCCGGCTCGCGGCAGCGAAGGCATGCCTTCTCGAGGAGCTTACACGTCAGCGGCCGGATCTTCCGGTTGCGGTCTTCGCGTTCAACGAGACGCCGAGGCTCGTTCTCGCTGACACCGCCGGTGCTACAGCCCGTTTCACCGCGGCGCTGGACAACCTGGCGCCCGATGACGGCACCGATATCGCCGCCGCGCTCAACGCCGCGGTGGACTATCTGAAACGGCTCCCCACGCAACCCACGGTGCGCCGCGTTCTACTCATCTCCGACGGCGAATCGGCGCTCGACCCCGCGAAGCAGGCCGCAGAGCGCTGCCATGCAGCCGGGGTCAGCGTCGACATGTTTCTCATCGATCCGGGCGACGAGGGTACGCTGCTGGCAAGAACGGTATGCGGTGTCGGCGGAGGTCGCTGGGAGCCGGTCACGAGCGCGCGCGAGCTGGAAGCCGGGATCAGTAGGGCGTCGCGCCACATGACAGCCGAAGATGCCGCGTGGGCCCGCGTCATGGAGCACTGGGAGAGCGGCGAACAAGCCGCAGCTGCGCAGCGCCAGGGGCTGCCGGATGTCGTGTTCACGGCGGGATATCCGGGTCGCATCGAGGCCTCGGGCGCGCATCCCCTGCTGTTCTGCATCCACCTGGAATCCGCGCAGGCCGAGGTCGAAGCAAGTCTGAAGCGCGCGCTGGGCCCGACGGTCAAGGCCCGGCTCAGCTCTGCGGATGCCCGATCACGCATCCCCCGCGGCACGCTTCTGCGCGTCGAACCGCGCATCTCCGGCCTCCTCGTCGAGCCGCTGCGTGCAGAGGCCCTGTGGCTGGAGGAAACGATCGATCTCCGGTTCATCGTCACCGCCGAGGCCGGCAACGCAGGCGCCGTCTGCAGGGGGGCTGTCGAGGTCACGGACGAGCGAGGCCTCCCTCTGGGAGAGACACCACTCTCGATCACGATTGCGCCAAACAAGGAGGTGGCACAGGAACCGCCGACCGTGGCGCGTGCGCGAATGCCGGAACAGGTGTTCGCCTCCTATGCACGAGAAGACGCCGATATCGTGCGCGCCTGCAAGGAAGCGTACCGGGCGCTCGGCGTGCACCTGTTCGTCGATCGCGACGACCTCCTCACCGGCCAGGCTTGGCGGAATACGCTGGAGCTCGCGATCGGCAGGAGCGATCTGTTCCAGCTCTACTGGTCCCAGCACGCAGCGGAATCGAGCAACGTCGCCGAGGAATGGCAGCTCGCACTGGTCGTGGGAGAACAGCGCGGCGGCGACTTCGTACGACCGCTGTACTGGCACATCCCCAAACCCAAGGCGCCCGACACTCTGAACAGGCTGCATTTCGGGTTCCTGAACATCCACAATCTCGAGATCGCGAGCTCACCCGCGGCCCAGCACGCGCCCAAGCACAGCTTGGAGCTCGAGCAACAAATTGTCGTCCTCCCGCTCACTACTAAGCCGAGCGATGCGACGCAAGCGTTCGGGCTCTCCACCAGGTTTAGTGGGTGATGGGATCGGGCAGATCGCGTCGTAGATGGGGCGGCGATGGCGCCAAGGCCATCTCTACGGTTGCAGAAGTCGCTTCCGGGAGCTGGGTGGCCTCCGACGAGACCGAACAGAAGGTGTCTGACACACTACTCCGGATGTGACTGGGCCGCTTGCGACCCAATACTGGTCTTACCGTACAAGACGCGCTCGCCGCACATCCCGACTTCTCTCCGTTTCTGCTCAACTCCAAAATCCGGACCAGGGGTCGGGGCTGTGGACCCTGTGGGGCCGCGTCCAGCCTGCGAGCCTGTGGGCAACCTCGTGGACGGCGGCAGTTTGCCGTCCACAGGTTGTCCATGGGCTCGCGGGCGCGGACCCACAAGTCCACAGCCCTCCCCGGATGCCCGCAAGTCGCCACAGATTCTGTTGGGAAGCCCGACGGCGCGAACGTAAGCGCATCCTTGAAGTCGACGAGCACGCAGCATGACCACGCCGATGGCGGCACGTATCATCGCCGCGTGCGTGACACGACCTGTACCGGCATCTCCTGGGCCTCGAGAACCGTGGACCGTCGACCGCGTCGAGTTCGACGTGACAAGCAGCGTGTGGACGTCTGGGCCAAGCACGACAAGGTGAAGGTGTGGCCATTGGCCTTGCAGAAAGCGTGCGCCCGGCGGATCGCGGTACCGTGCTGGTTCTCTACGCCAAGTACGAAACCGAGGGTCCGCCGTGCGCATTACCAAGCTACTCCGTATCCTGCTGGGGTTGAAAGACAGCCGTGTCGTTGATGTCGGGTTCGACGAGGCTGGGCTGGTCATCGACGTGGCACCGAGCTGGCGCCGCCCTCGTTGCTCGGAGTGTGGAGAGATCTGCCCAGGCTACGATCGAGCTCACGACCGTCGCTGGCGGCATCTCGACGTGGCTGGGATGCAGTTTCATCTTCGCTATGACACGCGACGCGTCCAGTGCTCGAGGTGCGGTGTCAAGGTGGAGCGGCTGCCGTGGGCCGACCCAGGCTCGTGGTTCACCCGACCGTTCGAGGACCACGTGGGCTACCTCGCCCAGCGCTGCGACAAGACCACCATCAGCTCGATGATGCGCGTGGCGTGGGACACCGTCGGTGCGATCATCCAGCGCGTCGTTGCACGCCGTGACGACGGCGACGCCCTCGATGGCCTCACGCAGATCGGCGTCGACGAGTTGTCCTACCGACGTCACCACGAGTACATCACCGTGGTGGTCGACCACCGGCGCGGCCACGTGGTGTGGGCCCAACCCGGCAAGAATTCCGACACGCTCAAGGCGTTCTTCGACGAGTTGGGCCCGGAGCGCTGCGCCAAGCTGGAGGCCGTCACGATCGACATGTCCGCCGCGTACATCAAGGCCGTGACCGAGTGCTCCCCGCAGGCCAAGCTGCGATGAAGCTGTGGGCCCACCTGTGGGACAGGCACCGGATCCAGCTCGGGGCGACCGTGCGCGACGAGTTCCGCGGCCTGCGGGTGTCGCCGAACATCTACACGACGCTGGCGGAGCTCGATCGGTTCTGCACTGCCGTCGAGCAGGTCATCCGCAAGGGGGCACTGTAGGCTCCGGTCGGCATGCGGCGAGACCACGCAGCGCTGGACACCGCCGAAGGTCAGTCCTTCTGCTTTCGCGTGAGCCCGTAGCTGCGCAGCCGCTCGACCAGCGTTCGCCGCGGCATCCCCAGCAGCCTGGCGGCCTCCGACTGATTGCCCTTGCACTGCTGCAGGGTCCTCGTGATCCTGCGCCGCTCCTCGTCCTTCAGGTCGTCGCGCAGCGACGCGCCGTGGCCAGCCTCCGCGCTGCTCTCCGTCGGGATGGCGCTGTCGGGGTCGAACGCGAAGTCCTCGACCGTGAGCTCGGCGCCCTGGGCCAGGATCAGCGCGCGCTGCACCAGGTTCTCGAGCTCGCGCACGTTGCCCGGCCAGGCATAGGCCTCCAGGCAATCGTAGACCTCGGCGTCCACCGGCACGATCTTGCCGATTCGCCGGCCGTGCTTGGCGAGGAAGTGCTGCACCAGCAGGCGCACGTCTGCCTTCCGCTCGCGCAGCGCCGGTACGTGCAGCGGTAGCACGTTGAGCCGGTAGTAGAGGTCCTCGCGGAACTTGCCGTCGCGGACCAGCCGGCGCAGCTCGCGGTGGGTGGCCGCCAGGACGCGGACGTCGACCCGGATCGGCGACGAGCCGCCGACCCGCTCGATCTCTTTCTCCTGCAGCACGCGCAAGAGCGTCGCCTGCACCTTCGCCGACACTTCGCCGATCTCGTCGAGGAAGATCGTGCCGCCCTGGGCTCTCGAGCACGCCCTCGGCGAGCGCGGCGCAGTTCACCCGCACGAACGGCCGCGAGCGCCGCGGGCTCGCGTCGTGGATCAGCCGCGCGATCAGCTCCTTGCCCGTGCCGGTCTCGCCGGTGATGAGCAGCGTCGCGTCGGACTGCGCGCCTCGCCGCGCCAGCGCGATGACGTCCTTGAGGCCGCCGTCCTCGCCGACGACGTGGGTGGTATCGTACTGCTCGGTGGCATCGCGCTCGTAGAGCTCGATCATCTCGGCCCGCGCGACCAGCGCGCGCCGCCGCTCGGCGATCACCAGCCCGCGCTCGATGCACGCTGCGAGCTCGACCTTGTCCCACGGCTTGACGATGTACTCGTGGGCGTGGCCGCGGTTGATCGCGCGCAGCAGGCGCGGCGGATCGCTGTACGCCGAGACGATCACGCGCACCGTGTCCGGCCAGCGCGACACCGCGTGCGCGAGCAGGTCGACGCCGGTCATCCCGGGCATGTGCTCGTCGGCCAGGAGCACGCCGATCGCCTCGCGCGCCAGGATCGCCAGCGCCTGGTCTCCGCCGGCCGCCGTGCGCACCACGAAGCTGTCCTCGAACTGCAGCGCGAACAGCTCGAGGTTGTGGATCTCGTCGTCGACAAGCAGCACCGGCAGTCTGGCTCTGGTCATCGCTCTCCCGCCTCCCTGCGCGGCAGCGACACGGCGAATCGCGCGCCGGCGCCGTCCGCCGCCTCCACGCGGATCGTTCCGCCATGGCGCATCACGATCTCGCGCGCGACCGCCAGCCCCAGCCCGGTTCCACCAGCGTCCCGGCGCGTGGTGAAGAACGGCTCGAAGATCCTGTCGCGATCCTCGTCGGCGACGCCCGGTCCGGTATCGGACACGGCGAGCTCCACGGTCCGATCATGGGCGTGCGCCGTCACGCGCAGCGCACCGCCGCCGGGCATCGCCTCGATCGCATTGCCGATCATGTTGAGCAGCACCTGGTGGTTCTCGCCGGGCCGGGTCCACAGCACCGGCAGGCGCGCGATCTGCTTGTCGACCCGCACGCCGGCCGATCGCAGCCGCTCCGCCGCCAGCTCGAGCGCCTGATCGATCTCCTCCGCCAGGTCGGTGGCCACGAGCTGAGCGTCGCCCACCGAGAGGTATCGCCGCAGGTTGTCGAGGATCGACTTGATGCGCGCCAGCCCCGACGCGATCAGCTGGTGCGCAGCCCGCACCGACGGACCGGGCCCGGGTGCGCCGCGGTCGAGCGCGGCGAGCCGCGCGGCCAGCTCGTCGCAGCCGCCGCACGCAAAGTTCAGCGGATTGCCCACCTCGTGGGCGCGCCAGCTCGCGCTCGCGGTTGAGCCGGTTGATGCGGCTGGCCAGCGCCAGCGACAGCAGCACCGCCTCCACCGCCGAGCCCAGCTTCATCATCGGGAACCCATCCCCCGCCGCGATCGCGCCCAGGGACGCCAGCACCGCGATCGCGGTCCCGACCAGCAGCACCGCCCATGCGACGAGAAACACGCGGGCGTTGGTCGCGCCGGGGCGGACCGCGCAGGCCACGCCCGCCACCGTGATGAGCACGGTCGAGGCCAGCGCCACGCCACTACCCACCACCGGCAGGATCAGCACCACCGGCGCCAGTGCGCGCGCGGCGCCCGACGTCAGCCCGTCCGGCCGGGCGAGCATCCACACCCCGGCCAGCACCAGACTGCCGATCGCGAGCCCGCGCATCGCCGTATCGAGGCGCGGCGACATCCGCCGCACATCGAGGCATGCCCGGGCGAACATCAGTCCCGTCGCCAGCACCAGGAACTCCAGCACCGGCACCGATTGCATCGCCCACACCGGATGGTCGGGCCACAGGTACTGGAACGTGTACTTGTTGAATGCCGTCTGCGCCAGGCCATTCGTGATCTGGAACACGACATACAGGAGATAGCTGCGATCGCGCGTGGCCAGGAACAGAAACAGGTTATAGACCGCCAGCCCGAGGATCACGCCGTAGCAGATCCCGTCGAAGAGCCGTTCCGCCGTTCGCGACTCCCAGAAATCCACTTCCGGCCACATCGCCGGATCGAGCCACAGCGTGTCGCTCGTCCGCTGCCGGACCCAGTACGTCCTGTCGTGGCCGGGAGCCAGCGTGACCCGAAATGCGATCCTGGCGTCCGCGACGCCGCGCGCACCGAATGGCAGCAACGTTCCGGACCGCTGCGGCGGCCCGTCGCCGTCGTAGAGCTCGGCGACCTCCGGAGTCATCTGCAGCTCGACGATGAGGCTCGATACCGCCGTCGTGTTCCTGACCCGGAATCGCAGCCAGTACACCGAGCTCGAATGCCCCGGGCTCTCCCTGGCCGGCGCCAGCGGCCGGAACGGATGCGCCACGCCGTCGCGGACCTCCGCGAACGTCAGCTCGCCGGCTGGGTCCTCGAGCACGAATGCATGCGGCGCGAGCTCGTTGCGCCCGGCATGGAGCTCCGTCACCGCCAGCGCCGCCTCGCCATCGCCGAGCGCCGCAGCCGAGACGCCCCCTGCCACGAGCACCAGCGCAACGCATACACCGAGCACCAGGAACCCCTTCACCGAGGCGCGACCGTAACACGTTACCGCGCAAGATCGCTCAACCGATACGCCGATCGCGACATGTCGTGCGGCTCTCTGTCACTGCGTGTGAGCTTTCCGCGACGGAACGGCACGCGATCGTGACTACAGGCGGCGTACAGCTCTCATGGAAATTTCGCTCCAGGTGATCCGGAGCTGCGTGGCGCCTCCTCCGCGCAACTGCAGAGGCTCACCGCTGCGGGAGTGCTGGATCACGGGAGTGCAGAATCAGCAATGCATCGATGGTCACGGGCAGCCAACAGGATGCGGCGGCGTGTTCGTGGTCTCGGTGACGGTCACGGTGCAGGTGATGTGCCTGCCGCAGTCGAATGGATGAAACGGAACGATGTAGTGAACGCTACAGCTGCAGTCGCCCGGATCGTTGGGGTTCGCCCAGCCCACGACATCGCAGGACGCGTCACCCGGCGTTGCCACGATGGTTGTTGTGCATGCCTCGTGGTGATAACCGTCGTCGCAGCGCGCGGGATAAGTCTTCACGAAGTCGATACCGGCGCAGTTATTGCCGTTGGTGTCGGTCGTGGACGGCAGCGTGTGCGTCTGCGGCGGCCCCGGACAGGCCGTGCAGATATTCTGCAGGCAGCCGTTGCCGGTATCGCAGAGTGAACCTGTGGCGCAGCACACTTGTCCCGGGCCGCCACAGTGACAGCTGTTATCGCAGTGGTCGTTGTTGTCGAGGTTGCCGTCGTCGCAGTCCTCGTGCCCAGCCCACGTGAAGCTGTCGCCGCATCGAGCATTCCGGCATGTGCTGGTGCAGGCGCTGCTGTTGTCGTTGTTGATCCCGTTGTCGCACTCCTCGTGCCCCGTCCAGGTGAACCCATCGCCGCACCGGGCCATCTTGCATGTGTTGGTGCAGTCGTCGCTGTTGCTGGTGTTGCCATCGTCGCACTCTTCGTGCCCCGTCCAGGCGAAGCCATCGCCGCACCGTGCGCTCTTGCAGGCGTTGGTGCAGGCATCGGTGTTGACGCCGTTCCCGTCGTCGCACTCCTCGTGCCCCGTCCAGGTGAAGCCGTCGCCGCACCTCGCCGCCTTGCATGCGATGGTGCAAGCGTTGTTGTTGCCGTTGTTGACCCCGTTATCGCACTCCTCGTGACCGATCCAGACGAAGCCGTCGCCGCACTCCGAAGTCGCGCATGCGGTGGTGCAGGCGCCGCCGTTGCTGTTGTTGGACCCTTCGTCGCACCCCTCGTGACCGGACCAGATGATCCCATCGCCGCACCGCGCGTTCTTGCACGCATTGGTGCAGGCGTCGGTATTGATGCTGTTCGCGTCGTCGCATTCCTCCTGCCCCGTGAAGACGAGGCCATCGCCGCACCGGGCCATCTTGCACGTGCTGGTACAGGCGTTGTGATCGTTATTATTGGCCCCGTTGTCGCACTCCTCGTGCCCCGTCCAGGCAAAGCCGTCGCCGCACTTCGCTATCAGACATGCATTGGTGCAGGCGTCGTTGTTGCTGGTGTTGCCATCGTCGCACTCCTCGCTTGGATCATCGACGACGCCGTTGCCGCACGCGACGGGAACGAAGATGGCCGTGATGGTCTGGTCTCCGTTGATCGCCATCACGCACGGCGCGGTACTGCTGCACGACGGCGCTCCCCACTGGACGAACTTCGACTTCGGTTGCGTGGCGGGCGTCGCCGTCAGCGTGATCACGGCCCCTGCGTCCACCTGGACGGAGCATGTGCCCGGGCAGCTGAGCCCGCCGGGCGTCGCGGTCACCGTGCCCATTCCGGCGCCGGCCAGCGCGACGGTGACCGTGTAGCGCTTGAGATCGAAGCTCGCACCCACCGTGACGTCATCGCTCGCCTTGAACGAGCAGGTGGTGTCGCTGCCGGTGCACGGCCCCGTCCAGCCGGTGAAGGTCGAGCCCGGGTCAGCGACGGCCGTGAGGACCACCGTGTCCGTGGCTGCGCCGCACGGTGATCGTACGCATCGGCGGCGGGCTGTCGCCGGTGGGCTTGGCATCGTCGGCCAGACGCGGGACCTCACCACACGCCGCAATGCCGATCGAAGCGAGCACACACAACCAGCCTCTCGATCGGATCTGCCGGTGTGCAGTCATGACCCGATGAATCCTCGAGCTCACAGTCCATCTCTGTTGCATAATTCCTCCACAGACGGCATGCCGATGCGCGCACGGCGTTGCCGACCTCCCTCCGCTCGATCAGTCGTCGACAACGCCCGTGTCCCGGGTCATGCCTCTCGTTTCCGGCTCCCTCAGCACGACGTGTACCGGACGACGTGCGAGCATAGTCGTGCGCAATCGCTGAGAGCCTGCGCGACCGAGTGAGCAGGAGCTGCGCAAGACGCTGCGTACGCTTGGCTCACCTCGAAGACGGAAGCGGAGCGAGCGCGGTCATTCCGCCCGATCGCCACCGCGTGCCGCCATGCTCCCGCGGATGCGCCAGGCGAGCCGGCATCGCAGGCAGCTTCGGCCACGGCGTGTGCTCACACCGGCGCAGTCGGCTCGGTTGCTCTACCTGTGTGACACCGGGGCTGCCCGCTTGACCGCGATCACGTGCGACCTGTACACGAAGCCCTCCCCAGGCGGACGCCGTAGAATCCGCGGGGTCTACCGGCGTTGGACAGGAGCAACCCGCCGGTGCAGCGATGCGGCTCAGTCACAGCGGGTGGATGCCGTTGCACGGCTCGGGATCGGTCCAGCGGTCGACCCACGAGCCGTTGTCGCACTGCCACCACAGGTGATCGAACTTGCTCTGGACGCACGCGTTGTCGGGCATCTCCTTGTTGAGCGTGCCGGAGAAGCAGCCGGCGCCGCGGTTGCCGAACGCGCTGAGCGCCTGCTGGGCGAACGAGATCCGCCTGGACGAGTCGCACTGGCCGCAGATCTCGTACTTGTCCTGGAACGCGGTCACCGCGGCGGTCACCGTGGTCGCGGCGCGCAGCGAGCCGAGGCCGTAGCCGCTGAAGGTCGTGAGCTCGTACCAGATGAAGGCGAGCTGCGTGTGCAGCGCGCCGCGCGACTCGTTGTGCTGGTTGGCGTACCAGGTGACGTTGTCGCTGCGGCTGGTGTCCCAGCGGCCGCCGACGGACCACTGCGCGATGCCCCGGCCCGGGCCGCCGCCGAACTGCACGGCCTTCGGGTTGATGCTGGACTCCTGCATCAGGTTGCCGATCACGCCGGCGGCCTGGACCTTGGTGAGCCCCTTGGCAACGAAGAAATTGAACGCGGTTTGCTCGGAGCTCGAGAGTGCGGCCTCGGACGTGCTGGTGTCCTCGGTGCTGTCGTCGGAGGCGCAGCCGGCGACCGCGGCAGACGCGAGGAGGCAACATGACACGTAGCGGAGGGTGGAAGCCATGGCGCTTTCCCCGGAGCACATCGCGTGCCCGCGTGTAGTCACACGGAATCGCATGGCGCTGCCACCGGCGGTACGGGGCATTGCCCCTCACCGCAAACGGTCGGCCGCAGTCGGTGACGGCCGTGCCGCATCCCGTGCCGGAGTCGCGCTCCACGCAGAGATCGTCGCGCTCGGGCGCAAGCGCGGAATCGGTGAATGATGGTCGGGTGCGCAGCGGTGACCGTCCATACGGTTGTCGGATCGAGAGATCGGGCGGCGCGCAGCGCGATGTGATTCGTTGCGCGGCCGTCACCGATCTGCGGTGGGCGGATCACGGCGGTTTCGTACCGAGGGGGTCCCCAACCAGGAGACCCGCATGAACCTCGTACATCTGTACTGCCACGTTGGCCTTGGCCTGCCGGCGCTGCTCCTGAGCTGCACCCCGCCGGGCAGCGAATCTTCCACCGGAGCCGCATCCAGCATCACCGCGCGTGATGAAGGTGACCACGACGGCGGCCGCAATGGCGATCGCGATCGCGATGACGGCAGCCGCGTCGGGCTCACCGGCGTGGCGAGCGCGACGGCCAAGTCGCCCGGCGTCGCCGCGCCGAATGCGCTGTCGCCGGAGCTGATCGCGGTGGTCGCGGCGCAGGGCGCGAATCGGGTCGAGAACCCGATGGTGCTGCCGATCGGCGACCCGGCGGTGTCGGTCACGCATTACGGCTACGACAGCGACGGACCGCTGATCCCGGCGCCCGGCGATGGGCCGAGCGCGACGCATCGGGTCGAGGCGACCAAGACCGAGCCGGACAAGAACACGTACCTGGTGCTGCGGCATCAGACCGGCGCGGATCCGGGCTACGACTACGGCACGCACTTCCTGTTCCAGGGCCACGAGAACGGCGCGCGCGGGGCCGGCACGATCACCCGGATCAACCTCGACGCCGACGCGGCGCACCGCGTGACGGTGATGGCGGTCGCCGACATCCACGGCGCGGCGCTGCCGCTGATCGACGGCTCGACGTGGGATCCGTTCGCGCAGCGCCTGCTGTTCACGTCGGAGTCGGGGCGCGCGGGCGGCGTGTGGCAGGCGACGCTCGACGTGCCGTCGGCGGTCGAGAACGTCTCGGGCGCGCTGGGCCGCGGCGGCTTCGAGGAGATCACGAACGACTCCGAGGGCAACGTGTGGGTGATCGAGGATGTCGGCGGCGCGAAGGGCACGGTGAACCGCAACGCGCGGCAGCCCAACAGCTTCGTGTATCGCTTCGTCCCGGTCGATCCGCGCGACCTGCATCGCGGCAAGCTCCAGGCGCTGCAGGTGATCTCGCTGCGCAGCGGCCAGCCGATCGCGTTCCACGCCGGCCAGGCCGACGCCGACATCCTGTCCGACGACGTCGGCGACCTCCACAGCTACGGCAAGGTGTTCGAGACCCGCTGGGTGACCCTGCACGACACCGAGGTCGACGGCGCGGCGCCGTTCGACGCCAACGCGCTCGCCAAGGCCAGGCTCGCGACGCCGTTCAAGCGGCCGGAGAACGGCGCGTTCCGGCCGGGCTCGGGGTTCCGCGAGTTCGTGTTCGACGAGACCGGCGATACCGACCTGCGCACGGAGGCGGGCGCGCGCTTCGGCGGGTTCGGCGCCATCCTCGCGCTGACCCAGCGCTCGCCGGGCGCGGACCGCGGCACGCTGCGGCTGGTGTTCCGCTGCGATCCGGCGCACACCGGG
>VBLP01000511.1 GCA_005887925.1 Deltaproteobacteria bacterium
CGCGAGGCTCGCGCTGCCGTCGACGCGCTGACCCGCCGAGCCCGTGAGCTGGCGCTGCGCGTCGAGCTCGGCCTCGTCGAGGTCGCCGAGCGCCATGTGGAGCGAGAACAGATCGTAGTTCGCGAGCCGCTTGTCCTCGGGATCGAACCGGGCGAGCTCGGCGGCGCGCGCCCGCGCCTCGGCGGGCCGGCGCGCGTTCCAGAGCGCGATCGCCAGCATCGCGCGCGCTTCGGCGTCCTCGGGCGCGAGCTCGACGGCGCGGGTCGCGTAGCGGAGCGCCAGGGCGACCGCGGTCGGCTGATCGGAGCGCAGGTACATGGTCGCGAGGAGCTTGAACGCCGACGGGTGGTCGGGGCGGACCTCGGTCAGCAGCACGAGCCGCGGCACGACCTCTGCCGGCGGCGTGTCGTTGTAGTAGCGCGCCATGTCCCACCGCAGCTCGATCCACAGCTGCTCGCGCGGCGTGAGGTCGAGCCGGAGCAGCTGCTCGGCCGTGCGCCCGGCGCCCGCGTCGTCGCCGGCCCGCAGCTGGAGCGCGCCGCTCACCGCGAGGTGCCAGAGCGGCCGCACCGGCACCCGCTTCATCAGGTCCAGCGCGTGCGCGAGCTCCTGGCTGCCGGCCGCGTCCTCGTTGCCGTAGGTCAGCGCGAGCTCGAGGCTGGCGATCGGAAACTCCGGATCGCGCGCGAGCGCCTGCCGGCACAATCTCGCCGCGCGCTCCCAGCGCATCAGCAAGGTCTCGTGCTCCGCGCGCCGCCACAGCCGCCACGCCTCGACGTCGTGCGCGCCGACCGCGGCGAGCTCGGCCGCGGTGGGATGCCGGGCCTCCGCGGGCACGTGCGAGGTCACCAGGCGCGCGGCGGCGGCGATCGCGAGCTCGCGCGGCGAGGCCGCCTCGAGCGCGCCGCCATCGACCGCGAGCCGCAGCCCACCCGACGGACCGCGCGCGAGGCTGGTCGCGACCACCAGCGCGTCGGGCGCCGGCCGCGCAGCGCTGCCGAGCTCGACGTCGAGTCCCCACGCCTCGACCAGCTCGTCGGCGACGAGGCGCTGCACCGCCGCGCCGAGCCAGCGATCGCGCTCCGGCAGCGCGGCGACATCGACCGCCGGCAGGGCGATGCGCGGCGCGGCCATCACCGGCCTGGGCCGATCGTCGCCGGGGCCCCCGACCGCGCGGGCCGCGACGACCGCGACCACCGCGACGACCACGGCCGCCGCGCCGGCAGCGATCACGCCGATCCGGCGCGCGAGCAGCTCGCGGAGACGGCGGCGACCCGCGATCACCGAGCCCGATCGCGGCGTCCCCGCGGGCAGTCTCGACGGCGGCGGGCGCTCGACGGCGGTCAACGCGGCTTGCGAACGCGGCGCCGACATCCATCCCGGTTGCGCGTGCGCAGCGCGATCCCGCGCCAGCCCTTCGAGCCCCGCCAGCAGCTCGTCCGCCGAGCGATGGCGCTCATCCCTCGCCTTGCACAGGCAGCGATCGATGATCGTGCCGAGCGCGTCGATGTCCGGCCGCCCGTCGCGCACGCTCGGCATCGGCGCGTCCGACTCGCCGACGTCCAGGAGCTCGAGCACCGAGCAATGCGCCAGCGGGTGCGCCCCCACGACCAGCTCGTGCAGCAGGATGCCCACCGTCCACAGATCGCTGCGCCCGTCGATGTCCTGGCAGCGCAGCTGCTCGGGCGACATGTACGGCAGCGTGCCGAGCAGCGCGCCGTCCTGCGTCAGCCGGGCGCCGCGCTCGAACGGCCGCGCGACCGGGTCGAACACCGAGATGTCGCTCGCATCGAGCCGCTTGGCGATGCCGAAATCGAGCACCACCACGCGCCCCGTGCGGGTCAAGAAGATGTTCTCCGGCTTGAGATCGCGATGCACGATCCCCAGCTGGTGCGCGCACGCCAGCGCACGGACCACCGGGAGGAGGAGCTCGACCGCCAGCCCCGGCGCCACCGGCCCCGCGCGCTCGGACATCCAGTCGCGCAGCGTGTGCCCCTCCAGGTACTCGAGCACCATGTACGGGTAGCCGTCGAATTCGTCGACCTCGTGGATGACCACGATGTTGTCGTGCCGGCAGCGCGCCGTGGCCTGGGCCTCGATCAGGAAGCGCTGCGCGTTCGCGCCCGAGTCCACCTGCAGCACCTTGATCGCCACCAGGCGGCCGAGCGCCGTGTCGCGGGCGACGTACACCGCTCCCATGCCGCCCTCGCCCAGCTTGCGGAGCAGCTCGTAGTGCTTGATCGTCGAACCGACCTGCGGAGGCGCCTTGCTCGGCGGACGCGCAGCCTCGGGCGGCGCCGGCGCCGCCATCTCGCCCTGAAGCGCCTCGACATCACGCGCCATGGTTGATTGGCCGCGATGGTCGCAAGCGAACCACGAGCGCGCCACGCAGCAAATTGCGCCACCGCGGATCTACACGCGCGCGCCCTGTCTCCGTCAAGCAGCGCTATCTCGCGCAGTGGGTCGAGCCCAACGTCCAGCTCTCGAATCGACCGTGCGCCGGTCGCGTACTGCGCGCGTTCGCCATGGTGTGCGCCCGCGACGCGCGCGAACTGCGTGAATGCATGGACGTCGTCCTGGTGTGGGCCTTGCCTGTCTTCTCTCCGGAGGTCTTCCATGCCGATGAATCCGAGGATCGCCGAGCGCCACGCGTTCGCGCGTCCAGATACCGACACGAGTGGTGCTGTCCACATCGATGATGATCTGATCCGCGACACCAGCCTCCCGACCGCTGCGCTGATCGGCCGCCTCTTGATCGCGGCGATCTTCCTCGTCAGCGGCATTGCCAAGCTCACCGACACCCCCGGAACCGTGGCGCACATGGCCGAGATGGGGATTCCCTATCCCAACACGCTCGCGCTGATCGCAGGCACCGCCGAGGTGCTCGGCGCGATCGCGATCGCCACCGGCTTCCTCGCGCGCGTCGCCAGCGCCGGGCTGATCCTCTACATGATCCCGACCACGCTGATCTTCCACGCGTTCTGGAACTACACCGGCGAGGAGCACATGACGCAGATGGTGAACTTCATGAAGAACCTCGCCATCATCGGCGGACTCGCCGTCCTGATGGCGCAGGGCCCGGGCCGGTTCAGCATTGACCACCGGATCCGCCGCGCCCGCGCGCACCGTCGCGCTCGCCACGAGGTGTAGCCCGAGCCGCGGCGCATAGCTGCCGCGCCGTCGGTGCCGCGGCCGCGCGAGCCGCCGGCGACGCGCCGGTGCCGCCATCAGGGGAAGAGCCGGTCTGCGTGCGCGTCGGCAGCAAATCGGCGTAACAATCGCAGGCCGGAGGCACCATGGTCCAGAAGCTCTTGCATGGCACCCTCGCCGCGTTGCTCGTGGTCGCCGCCCTGGCAGTCGCGCGGGCGGACGCGCCGGTTGCACCGTCGCCGGCCGACGGTGCCAAGGTCATCGACACGGCCGGGATCGCACTCGTCGATGTCGCGACCGGCCGGCGCACCGCCCTGCGCGCGCTGGCCGGCGCGAAGGCGACCCTGGTGTTCTTCTCGAGCAACGAGTGCCCGGTCGCGCTGGCCTACGAGCAGGAGCTCGCCGCGGGCCTCGCGTCGCTCGAGCAGCGCGGCGTGAGGCTGGTCGCGGTGAGCTCGAGCTACGCCGCCACGCGAGACGCGATCCACCGGCACCGCCTCGACGCCAAGCTGCCGTATCCGCTGTACCAGGACGCGGGCGGCAAGCTCGCCGCCGCGCTCGGCGCGACTCGCACCTCCGAGGTCGTGCTGCTCGACGGCGACCGCCGCGTGGCGTACCAGGGCCGGATCGACGATCGCGTCACGCCGGCGGTGCGGCGCGCGCGGGCCACCACCCACGAGCTCGCCGACGCGCTCGACGCCGTGCTCGACGGCCACGCCGTGGCCCAGGCCCGCACGCAGGCCGCGGGCTGCATGATCGCGCGCCCCAGGACCGCCGAGCCCGCCGCCAGGGTGACCTACGCCGACGTCGCGCCGATCCTCGGCAAGTACTGCACCGGCTGCCATCGCCCCGGGGAAGCCGGGCCGATGTCGCTGGTCGCGTACGACGACGCCGCGTCGTGGTCGGACACCATCGTCGAGGTCCTGCGCGAGAACCGCATGCCGCCCTCGAAGCTGTCGCCGCCCGATCCGCGTTACGGCGAGTTCGTCGCCGCGCCCGAGCCCACCGCCGCCGAGATCGATACGATCGCCGCCTGGGTCGACGCCGGCACGCCCACCGGCAAGGCCGTCGCGCCCGCCGCGCCTGGCCGCAGTGCGCCCGGCTGGGCGATCGGCAAGCCCGACCTGATCCTGTCGATGCCCCGGCCGTATTCCGTCCCCGCCAGCGGCGTCGTCCAGTATCAGTACTACACGCTGCTCGAGTACACCGGCGACGAGCGCTGGGTCGAGGCGATCGAGGTCCGCCCCGGCGTCCGCTCGGTCGTCCACCACGCCAACGTCTACATGGCGCAGTCCGAGATCGGCACCGTCGGGTTCGACAACGGCGAGCGCTGGGCATCGTTCGCGCCCGGCCGCCCACCCACGACGTTCCCCGCCGGCGTCGCGCGCCGGCTGCCGCGGGGCGCCAAGCTGACCCTCGAGGTCCACTACACCCCCGACGGCGCGCCGCGCGACGACCGCACCACGATCGGCATCCGCTTCACGCGCACCCGCCCGCACTACGAGGCGCGCAGCATCCTGCTCGGCACGCTCAACTTCAAGATCCCGCCGCGCGCCCCCGATCACGAGGTCACCGCGACCTACACGCTCAAGGGCAACGGCAAGATCGCGTCGTTCACGCCGCACATGCACGATCGCGGCAAGGACTTCCGCTACGAGGCGATCCTGCCCGACGGCACGACCCGCACGCTGCTCGCCGTGCCGCGCTACAACTTCAAGTGGCAATTCACCTACGTGCCCAAGGACATGATCGCACTCCCCAAGGGCACCGTGCTCAAGGCCACTGCCCACTACGACAACAGCGCCGCGAATCCGACCAATCCAGATCCCGACAAGACCGTCATGTTCGGACTCCAGACCTTCGAGGAGATGATGTTCGGCTTCGTCGACCTGGTCTACGACGAGGACGTCGGCTCGCCGAACCTGATCTCGCTGCGCGCCGCAGATCGCGAGTCGGCGCTGAGCGATCGCGGGTTCAAGAGCCGTGCCGAGTTCGCCGCGTGGGCGCGCGAGCTACAGGACCAGCACGTCACCAAATAGCGGCTCGATCTACTGCTTGGCCGCCGACTGAGCGCCATCTCCGGTCTACTGCCCCGTCGTGGCGAACTGGATCGCTCGATCCAGCACCTCGTCCTTGCCCGCGCGGACCCCGGCGATCGTCGGTTCGGCCACGATCGTCGGCTGGATCCCGACCTGCTGCAGCTGGCGCCCGTCGACGTGCCGGACCGCCTGGCCGGTGAACCACATGCGCCAGCCCCCGGGCAGCCGGATCGTCGTGACGTCGCCGTTGGACCCGTGGGTGTGAGTGCCGATGAACGTGACGTTCGCCGCTTGCTCGAAGAACAGGCACGAGTGCTCCGCCTGGCTGATGGCGCGGTCGTCGATCAGCACGATCACCTTGCCCGCGTACGGCTTGATCGCCGGGTTCTGGACCAGCGGCTGAATGAACATGGTGCGGTTGCTCGTGACGCCCTGCTCGATCAGCGGTCGCAGGAACAACGCGCCCTTGGTCTCCTTCTTGACGTTGAGATACGGCGTGAGCGGCCACGCCGTGCCGTGCGGATAGCCGCGCATGTCCATGATGATGGCCGGCGCCTCGGCGAGCTTCTTGAATATCGCGTCGATCTCGTCCGGCATCAGCTCGCGCAGATCCGCGTATCCGAGCTTGCCGATCAGCTTGTAGTGATCGAGCGCCGGCGGCCCCGCCGGTGGATGGCGCACCAGCGACACCTTGCGGATCTTGCCGTCCGCGCCGCGGACATCGAGCTCGACCGGCACATCGGGCACGCCGCCCAGCAGCTGCGCCAGCGCGCCGTTGTCGCGCGCGGTCTGCGTGCCGCCGCTCGTCAGCCGCAGCTGCGCCTCGCGCGCCTTCGCGATCGGCACGCCGTCGATGGCGAC
Source organism: Deltaproteobacteria bacterium (assembly GCA_005887925.1). Classification (GTDB taxonomy): domain Bacteria; phylum Myxococcota_A; class Polyangia; order Haliangiales; family Haliangiaceae; genus JABFXX01. Next base: position 6,051 of record VBLP01000511.1, read on the forward strand.
GATCTCGTCGCCGAGCGTGACCTGCGTTCCCGGCTCCCACACCCGCGTGATGATCGGCGTGCGCTGGACCATGCGCGCCTCGATCGACGGCACCCCGCGCTTCTGATCGTTGCGAAAGATGCGGATGTGACCGTCGTGAAGGTGCGTGCCGTACGCCCTGAGCGCGTCGCGATAGGCCTCCGCGTTCGGCGCCGCCTCGAGCTCGGCCAGCGCGTGCGGCAGCTCCGCGTCCCACTCGTTGGGCAGATCGAGGTACGGGTAGAACTTCGCGATCACCCCCCACGCCTTGAGGCCCGCGAAGATCCGCAGCTCGCGCGACGGGTACGGTGACTCGGGCCAGTCCTTGTCGTCCACGATCACCGGCCCCGGCGCGACCAACCTCGGGCCCGGCCTGTGCACCGGAGGCTTTGCGCCCCCGGCGATCGCCTTCGCGAGCTCGATCGCCGCGTCGTGCGGTGACCTCGGCGCCGGCACGATCACGTCCGCCGCGATCGTGCTGAGGTCGGGCAGCATCACCTCCTCCAGCCGGATGTGCGCCACGAGCCCGTACGGCAGCTCATCAGCGCGAGCTTCGGGATCGCCGCATGGTTATCCGCGACGAACACCACGTGCCTCGCCTTGCCGCCTCCCTGCGGCGGTGCCTCGGCTCGCTCGAACAGCCCCGAACCATAGCCGCCGCTCGATACATTATCCTGCGTCCGATAACCGTGGTGCACCACCTCGCGCACGATCAGACCCTTGTCCGCGTGCGGCAACGCCGCCTGCAGCGGATAGCCCAGGTTCGCGACCAGCCCCTCCATGCCCGGCGCGCGCAGGTCCACCACGACCACCTCCGCCCCCTCGAGCTCCGCCGGCAGCTTCGCCACCAGCTCGCCCCGCTTCCCCCGCGCCTCCGTCGCCAGCGCGAGCGCCGTCACCACCGCGATCTTCGGCGTCGGATGCTCGATCCACCCGGCCGTGATCCTCGGTGGCGTCGGCGCCCCCGCCGCATCCTCGACGAACGTCACCGGATCGCGAAGCGGCGCGAGCAGCTCCTTGATCGCCGCCGCGTAGGCCTCCTTCGTCGTCGCCGCGTCGACCTTCGCGATCACCGCCGGCATCGCTGCATCCAGATGCACCTGACCCCGCACCACCGCCGGGTGCGCGACCTTGACCTCCAACCACACCTTCGCGAGCGCAAGCCGACGCGCGCATTCGTCGGGCGCCGGCTCCGCCCGAGCCGTCATCGCGGTGGCCGCCACCGCCGCTGCCACGAACCACATTCTCGACGCCATCCGAAGCTCCTTCGTTGCCTGCTCCGCCGACACGCTCATCCGCCTATCGTTGCCGGCATCGTATCGCCACCCGCATCGTCAGTCCCGCATGGGCCCAACGACCGTCCGCAACCTGGGTTCGGCGAGTACCCCAATTCCATACCATTACGTGTAGATAGGGGATCGACTCTCATCCTCGCGGGCCAAGATGACCAACCATCTCACGTACCTGCAATGACCGCCACGGCTTCTCCTGCTGGGCGGCAGCTGCGTGGCAATGGCGGAACGCCCAGGTGCGGGCATTCCAGGTGATCGGGCTGCTACTACGCGTTGATGCGTCGGACTCGGGCGTAAGATCGCGCGAGCGTGTCGGTGTTTCTCGAGGTGCCCGAAGCGGTGTGGGTATGCGCGAATGATCTCGCCTTCGCGTTCCGCGATCGCTTTCCGGTCTCACCCGGACACACGCTGATCGTGACCCGGCGGGTCACGCCGGACTGGTTCAGCGCCACCGAGGACGAGCAGCGTGCGGTGCTCTCGCTGGTCGCGGAGGTGAAGCGGCGGCTGGACGAGGAGCTCGCGCCCGACGGGTACAACGTGGGGTTCAACGCGGGAGCTGCAGCTGGCCAGACCGTGATGCATCTGCACGTGCATGTGATCCCGCGGTTTCGCGGGGACATGGACGATCCACGGGGCGGCGTACGGCACGTCGTGCCGAGCAA
>VBLP01000513.1:0-1287 GCA_005887925.1 Deltaproteobacteria bacterium
GTTGTGGAAATCGCCGTTGCCGTAACCGCGGATATAGAAGCGCGGGAAGGTGCGGCCGTTGGAGGATTCGATGTTGAGGCTCGGCACCGCGAAGGCGAGCTGGCGGATGTCCTGGCCGGCGGTACCGAGCACCTCGAGCGCTGCACCGCTCAGGACGGACGTGGACACGGGCACATCGATCAGGCGCTCCTCGCGCCGCGTGGCGGTGACGATCACCTCTTGTATGGTCTCGGAGTTGCTCGCTCCCGCGCTCGCCTGGTCGGCGGCCCGCGTGACGCCCGGAAGCATCAGCAGCGCGGTCGCGCAGCCGGTCGCGGCGGCGGCCAGAAGCGCCGTGCGCCGGTGACGCAGCAGATGAGTGATAGCGCAACGCAGCATTCCCGATGACCACGACTTGGTGACTTCCATCGCGACCTCCCCATCCGTTGCTTTGCGCGAAACAGCCCCGCGCACGCACGCTGGCTGTTGTGATACGGATCCGCGTCGAAGCGTTGTTTCTGGTTAGTAAAACGTTACACTGGCGGCCGGTGAAAAGTTACACTACGCACGCACTCGCTGTAAAGGGATCGGGGCACGGCCCGCGCGCGCCAGCGCGCGCCGCCCCCTATTTACCGCGCCGGCCGTTGCGCGGCGCCTGAAAGCCGCGGTCAGGTTGACACATGGCGACGGTGAAGGACATTGCCGCAGCCGTTGGAGTGTCGGTCGCCACGGTCTCCAACGTCCTCAACGACCGCCCCAACGTCGGTCGCGTCAACCGGCAGAAGGTGCTGCGGGTCGCCAAGCAGCTCGGCTATCGCCCGAACCGCGCGGCCCAGGCGATGCGCACCGGACGCACGCGCGCGATCGGTCTGGTGCTGCCGGATCTGACCAACCCCTTTTTCCCCGAGCTCGCGCAGGCGGTGGAGAACACGGCGCGCAGTCTCGGCTTAGTGGTGTGCCTCATCGACAGCCAAGGCAGAGTCGACGGTGAGGCGGACGGGTTCGCGCTGCTGATGCAGCATGCCGTCGACGGAATCATCTGGTGTCCGGTGGGACCTCGCCTGCCCGCCCCCCTCAAGACCCTCGCTCGCCCGGTCGTGTTGATCGACCGTCCACGGCCGGGATTCGCGGTCGTGCATTCGAACTATGTAATGGGCGGCCGGCTGCTGGCCAAGCATGCCTTGCGGATGGGCCACACGCGGGTCGGCCTGCTGTCCGGCCCGCAGAACCTCGAAAGTGCTCGCCAGCGACGCGACGCTTTCGTGAATGCTTTTCCGCGCAGCGTCGAGATCGCGTGGGAAGTCAAGG
>VBLP01000513.1:1310-3516 GCA_005887925.1 Deltaproteobacteria bacterium
ACGCCACGCTGATCGTTGCGGGAAACGACCTGATCGCCATCAGTGCCATCCGTTTCCTGGCGGAACAGGGCGTAAGCGTGCCCGATGACGTATCCATCACGGGCTTCGACAACATCGGCTGGGCGGACCTGGTCACGCCGCGCCTGACGACGATCGCTCAGCCGGTAGGCGCCATCGGGGCCAAGGCGGTTGAATTGATGCGGGAGCGGATGTCAGGTGAGAAGATCGCCAACCGACGCACGATCTTCGATGTCGCCCTCGTCGAACGTGACTCGGTGAAGCATCTTGGCCATCGGTAATGACTGGAGGAAATCAGCATGGCGAGCATACCCCGGATTGCCGTCGTAGGCAGCGCCAACACCGATCTGATCACATTCAGCGACGCGTTCCCGCGGGCTGGTGAAACCCTGTTTGGCAAGAGCTTTGATCTGGGCTTTGGCGGCAAGGGCGCCAACCAGGCGATCGCGGCGCGACTGTGCGGCGCGGAAGTCCTCATGGTCGCCAAGGTCGGTAGCGATCTGTTCGGGGAGGCGACGATCAAGAACTTTGCGTCGTTTGGAATTGATACGACCCACGTGCAGGTTGTGCAGGGCACGTCCACGGGCGTCGCACCGATCTTTGTCGAGCCCAACGGCCAGAACCGCATCATCGTCGTCAAGGGTGCCAATGACCGCCTGCTGCCAGCGGACGTCGACGCGGCGGCGTCGAAACTGAGCCGCGTCGATACGATCATCCTGCAGTTCGAGATTCCGCTCGATACGATCTACCACACCGTGCGCTTCGCCCGGGCTCACAATATCCGCTGCATCGTCAACCCGGCGCCGGCTCTGCCGGCGAATCTCCCCGACCTCCTGGGCGCGGATTACTTCATACCGAACGAGACCGAGGCGGAGCTGATCACCGGCCGCTCGGTACAAACGGTCGAGGAGGCGCAGGCATGTGCCGGGACTCTGCTGCAGAAGGGCTTCCGGCGCGTGGTGCTCACGCTCGGAGCGCGTGGCGCGTTAATTGCCGACGCATCAGGCAGTGTCCACGTGCTGGCCTTTGCGGTCACGGCTGTCGATACCACCGGTGCGGGTGATGCGTTCATCGGCAGCCTGGCGGTGTTTCTCGCCGAGGGCGTGCCCGAGAAGGAGGCCGTGGCGCGCGCAAATCTCTACGCGGCGTTGTCCACGACCCGGATCGGAACCCAGAAGTCGTTTCCAAAGCGAGCCGATTTCGAAGCAGAATGGACCCAGCGCGGCCCGCAGGCCAGGTAGAAGAAGCTCGCGAGAGTAATGAATTCCCATTTCGCAGCAACATCACCAGGATCTATCCAATGTTTGTTGTGCATAGCTATCCGCTCGCGGTCGTATTTTGTGTACTCACGATGCTTTGCTGGGGTTCGTGGGCCAACAGCCGCAAGCTCGCCGGCAAGGACTGGCGGTTCGAACTTTTCTACTGGGATTACACGCTTGGCTTGCTGCTGCTGACGCTAGTCCTGGGGCTTACTCTGGGCAGCACCGGTACCGAGGGACGTTCCTTCGTTACCGACCTGTCACAAGCCTCCGGCGGCAGCATCGGATCCGCGCTGCTGGGTGGTGCGATTTTCAACCTCGCCAATATCCTCCTGGTCGCGGCGATCGAGGTCGCCGGCATGGCGGTGGCTTTCCCGGTCGGCATCGGACTCGCGCTCATCATCGGCGTCATCGTGAACTACATCGCGGCACCGGTGGGCAATGGCGCGCTGCTCGCGATCGGCGTAGTGCTCGTCACGCTGGCGATTGTTTTGGACGCCGTCGCTTATCGTCGCCTGCCCGGGGGGGCGGCCGGGATCAGCACCAAGGGGCTGGTGCTGTCGGTGGCCTGCGGGGTGTTCATGGGTATGTTCTACCGCTTTGTCGCCGCTGCGATGTACGAGGATCCCGCCGCCGCCGAGGCCGGCAAGATGGGTAGCTACGCGGCGGTGTTCGTATTTGCGATCGGGGTATTCCTCAGCAGCTTCGTGTGGAATACGCTCGCGATGAAGGAGCCTTTCGTCGGCACTCCCGTGGGTTTGGCGAGCTACTTCAAGGGCGATTTCGCCACGCATCTGACCGGAATCCTCGGCGGGGTGATCTGGGGAATCGGCATGTCGCTCAACCTGATCGCCTCGGGCCGGGCGGGCTTCGCGATCTCCTACGGCCTGGGCCAGGGCGCCACGATGGTCGCGGCGTTCTGGGGCGTG
>VBLP01000513.1:3567-4109 GCA_005887925.1 Deltaproteobacteria bacterium
CATCGTCCTCGCGCGCACGCTGTAGCAGACAAGACGGGACGATGAGCGGTAAGCACCAGCGCCTCGATGTCACCGACCGCACGCGAGAGTTGCCGGCGGTGGCCGACGTCGGGCGGCGCGTGGTCGCTGGCCATTCGCAGGGAGGGTCGCTGGTGGCGAACGCCGGAGTGCCGCTCAGCCTGGATTGGGTTGACAGCGTCCGTGTGAACACGAGCGCGGTGGAGCGCCGCGCGACCACGCTCGTTGCCCGGCGAACAGTCAAGAAGGACTGGCAGATCGCCTGGCTGCTGCGCGCGATTACCTGCATGGACCTGACGACCCTCTCCGGCGATGACACCGAGGAGCGGGTGCGGCGCCTGTGCGCCAAGGCGATGCATCCGGTTTCTGACAGCGTGAAAGGAGCTCTTGGTATCCAGGACCTGCCGCTGCAGGTGGCCGCAGTATGCGTCTATCACCTGTTCGTGCAGACCGCCCGGCGTGCCCTGGAAGGGACCAACATCCGCGTCGCGGCCGTGTCGACCGGCTTCCCGGCGGGTATGACT
>VBLP01000514.1:0-7503 GCA_005887925.1 Deltaproteobacteria bacterium
CGAATCGACTCCACATGTCGCCGGCATCGACCAGCCGCCCGCCGCGCTGCACGTGATGGCGGTCGACCACCTCCTCGAGCTCTGCGCCGGCCTCGCGCGCGAGCGCCAGCGTCACCTCCGGACAGCCATGGACGAACTCGGGCCCCAGCTCCACCGGCAAGCTCGTGCCGTCGTCGTGGATCGTACGAGCTCTGCCACCCACGCGCTCGCTCGCCTCGAACAGCTCGACCGCGATCCCGCGCTCGGCGAGCACGCGGGCCGCTGCCAGTCCGGCGAAGCCCGCTCCGACGATCGCGACGTCCATGATCGCCGGTCAAGCAAGCTGCGCGCCCGCGATGGCCGAGATTCTCGCACCGCTGCATCGCCCGCCGGTGTACGCGCAAATCGCGAGCGATACGCCGGACGTCACGGCGAGAGCTGGCGCAGCCGTGCGGCGTGGCGGCGGCTCATGGGGGACCGGCTCGGCGAGGCCGCGCAGCAGGACGCGGAAGCTGTCGTCGCCGGCGCGCTCGACGCGATCGATGTGATCGACAGGCGAGCGAGGCGAGGACGGAGCTCCTGACGATCGGTTCCATGCCGGCAAGCTAGGCGCCGCGCGGGGCGCGCACCACCACGCATCGGTGAACGGCGGAGAGCGTCGGTGAACGGCGGGCGCTAGTCTCGAGAATGCAGATCTACACGATCGGCCACTCGACGCGCACCGTCGCCGAGCTGCTGGCGCTGCTGCGCGTCCACGGCGTGCGAACGCTGGCGGACATCCGCTCGATCCGCCGGTCGCGCGCGAACCCGCAGTTCGAGGAGGCGGCGCTGCGCAAGGCGCTCGGCCGGCGCTATGTCGTGATCCCCGAGCTCGGGGGGCGGCGGGGCCGGCCGGCGCGGCCGCCGCGGCTCGCCAACGACGCCTGGGAGCACGCGAGCTTTCGCAACTACGCCGACCATGCGCTGACGAGGGAGTTCCGCGCGGGCCTGACCCGGCTGCTCGCGCTGCGCGGGCCGGTGGCGATCATGTGCGCCGAGGCCGTGTGGTGGCGATGCCACCGCCGCATCGTCGCCGATCACCTGCTCGCCAGGCGCGTGCCCGTCGCGCACATCCTGTCGGCGCGCGCGGCCGCACCTGCCACGCTGACGCCGTTCGCCGTGGTCGAGCGCGGGCGCGTGCACTATCCGCGCCGCGGACGAACGCCCGCGGGCCGGCGTGATCGTCCGTAATCGGCCGTCATGGTCGGCGCGGATGGGGATGCCCAGGCTGGCGGGACAGCATGGGCTTCGAACACGTGCAGCGCCTCGATGCGGAGATGTTCGACCACCGCGCGCCGAGACCGCTCGAACCGGTGGTGGTGCAGGTTCCCGGCAAGCGGACCCTCGTCGAGCCGCGGCATTCGCAGTGGGACCAGGTGCCGGACGAGCTCGCCGTGCCGGGGCGCCGGACCGCCGTTACATCCGGTCCCACTCCGGTCACGGCCGATAGCTCGCTCTATAGCGGCGCGGTATCGACCGCTGCGGCCGCGCGTTCGAATGATGACGGTCGTGGGCAGTGCATACTGGATGATGCAGTGAAATCATCGATATTGAAGGCATTTCTCGCCGGGCACCGAGGAAGCTGATCGGGCGCGGCTCGTAACAGGCCAGCAATCGATCAACTCCCCAGCAGGAGGGCCTGATGAGCCTCGAACGAAAGCATGCCCCGGCCGGATCGCACCGCGGGGCCACCGCCCACGATGCCGGCGCGACGCCGGGAAAGCAGACCCAGGTCCAGCGCATGTCGGAGACCGCCCATCCGGCGCACGGCGCGCACGGCGAGGCCCCGGCACACGGCGCGCATGGCGAGGCCGCGGCGCACAAGGAGTCGCACGGATCGAGCCCCACCGTGTCCGGTGTCGACCTGGCGACGCTCCAGCACTTCATCGCCAAGCACGAGGGCTACGTCGATCATGTGTATCGCGACTCGCGCGGGTTCCCCACCGCCGGGATCGGTCACCTCCTGACCGGCGGGAACTATCACATCGGCCAGAAGGTCAGCGCCGAGCAGATCACCGAGTGGTTCAAGCACGACGTCGCCCACGCGATCGCGGGCGCCAAGGGTGATATCGGTCCGGCCTACGAGCGGCTCGACGAGGCGCGCAAGATGGTCGTGATCGACATGGTGTTCAATCTCGGCACCGCCGGATTCGGCGGATTCCATGAAACGATCCATGCGATCCAGACTGGCAATTATGCACAGGCCGCCAGTCGCATGCTCCAGTCGCTGTGGGCGAGCCAGGTCGGCCATCGTGCCACCGAGGACGCGGCGATCATGCGAAGCGGCCACCTCGCCGGCGGCGGTGGCACGGGTGGTGGCGGCGGTGGCGGCCACCACCACAGCACCTCGGGCCACAGCGGCGGTGGCGGCGGTGGCGGCGCGATCGCCGAGGTCCGCGACGGCCAGGCGCTGATCAAGCTCGGCGACCACGGCCCCGCGGTCGCCAAGATCCAGCACATGGTCCACGTCACGGCCGACGGCATCTTCGGCCCGCAGACGCTCCACGCGGTGGAGACGTTCCAGCGCACGCATCACCTGGTCGTCGACGGCGTCGTCGGGCCCAAGACGCTCCATGCGCTCGAGCACACTCCGAACCACAAGCCGCCTCATCACGGCGGCTCCGGGACCGGCGGCACGGAGGCGCCTCCGGACCATCACCACGGTGGCGATGGCGGTGGCGGCTCGCATGGCAAGTGGTCGCCGGCCCCGCCGCTCGCCGACGTGCAGAGCGGCAAGGCGATCCTGCACGAGGGCGAGAAGGGCGGCTCGGTCCGGCACGTCCAGCGCCTGCTCGGGGTCGACACCGACGGCGAGTTCGGCCCCGGCACGCGCGCCGCGGTCGTCGCGTTCCAGCACGAGCACCACATGCAGCACCACGACGGCAAGGTCGACGCGCACACGCTTCATATCATCGAGAAGCACCCCGCGGGCAGCATCTCGGGGGAGAGCCACGCCGGATCGGCGCAGCGCTCGAGGATGCTCGGCATCGCGCGGTCGGCGTCCGAGGGCAAGCGCCCCGATGGCCGGTGCTACGCGCACGTCTGTCAGTTCCTCATCGCGTGCCGCGGATACGGGAAGATCAAGAATCCGTTCCAGCAGTTCCCGAGCAGCGCGCTGCCGTTCGCGCACGACTTCGCCGATCTCATGAACTCGCATGGCCCCAAGCGCTTCGGCCTCGAGCGGCTCTCGATCAGCAGCCCCTACGACGCGCCGGCGGGATCGATCGTCGTCGTCAAGGCGGGCTCGCCGGGCACCCACCACCCGACCGCCGGCGACATCGCGATCGCCGACGGCCATGGCAACTTCTTCAACGGCGGCATGATGGGCTACGGCGGGCCCGCGGTGTGGAATTCCAGCCCGCGGGCGCACCTGCTCGGCTGCTACGTCCCGGTGTGACGTGATCGGGCATCAACGAGCGTTGTTGCGAAGCCTGGAGTGGTAGTAGCCGTACGAGAAGTAGAAGACGATACCGATCGCGAGCCACGCGAAGAACCGGAGCCAGGTCACCCACGGCAGCTGCGTCATCAGGAAGATGCACGATGCCACCGCGAACAGCGGCGTCACCGGCGAGCCCGGAACCCGGAACGGCCGCGGCCGGTTCGGCTCGCAGATGCGCAGCACGATCACGCCGATCGCGACCAGCACGAACGCGAACAGTGTGCCGATATTGGTGAGCTCGACCCCCTCGTTGATGTTCATGAATGCCGAGAACGCACCCACAAACACGCCCGTGATGATCGTCGTGACATGCGGTGTCTTGTACTTCGGGTGGATCTTCGCAGCCCACGGCGGCAACAGGCCGTCGCGTGCCATCGAGTAGAAGATGCGCGGCTGTCCGAGCTGGAACACCAGCAGCACCGAGCTCATCGCGATCACCGCGCCGAGCCCGATGAACACGCGCGCGAGCTTGAGCGCGAAACCCTGGCTGCCGGCGCGCTCGAGCACGGTGAGCATCGGCTCGGCGGTGCCGACCTCGTTCCACGGCGCGACGCCGGTCAGCACGAGCGCGACGACGATGTACAAGACGGTGCAGATCACCAGGCTCGTGATGATGCCGAACGGCAGGTCGCGCTTGGCGTCCTTGGCCTCCTCCGATGCGGTCGATACCGCATCGAAACCGATGTACGCGAAGAAGATGATCGCCGCCGCCGAGCCGATGCCGCGGAAGCCGTCGGGCGCGAAGCCGCCGTGCGCCGTCCAGTTGTCGGGCTGCACGTAGAACGCACCGACGATCAGGAACGCCATGATGATGGCGAGCTTGAGCACGACCATCCAGAAGTTCGAGCGCGCCGATTCCTTGACGCCACGGACCAGGATCCACGTGATCGCCATGACGATCGCGACCGCCGGCAGGTTGAAGATGATCGGAATGTCCGTGATGCGCGGCGCGTCGCTGATCGCCGCTGCCACCGCCTTGAGCGCCGGGTCGGCGTCGGGCTTCGCGAGCGCCTCGACTGCCTACACCGTAGATCGGTAGTCGGTCGTGAGCCAGGTCGGCAGATGCAGACCGAAGATGTCGAGCAGCCCCGTGAAGTAGCTCGACCACGACACCGCCACCGCCACGTTGCCGATCGCATATTCGATGATGAGATCCCAGCCGATGATCCAGGCGACGAGCTCGCCCAGCGCGGCATACGCATAGGTGTAGGCCGAGCCCGCGACCGGCACCATCGCCGCGAACTCCGCGTAGCACAGCGCCGCGAAGCCGCAGGCGAGCGCCGTGAGGCCGAACGACACCACGATCGCAGGCCCGGCGCCGACATGGTCCGCGCCGCCCGCGATCGCCGAGCCGGTGGAGGCGAAGATGCCCGCGCCGATGATCGCGCCGATGCCCAGCGCCGTCAGGTCCCACTTGCCAAGGGCGCGGCGCAGGTCGCCGGCCTCGGCCTACTTGTCGACATTCACCCGCGCGAAGAGCTGGCGCATGGCGCGTTCATAACACGCTGGTCGCTCGACGAATAGCCGCCGTCACGGCCTCCTGTTCTGCGCATTCCAGTACTTTTCGAGATTGGCGATCAGCGCGGGGCTGAAGTGGCAGAACGCCTGCTCGCGCGCGTAGACCGCAAAGTAGTTGCGAAACATGTCCATCGGCTCCTGCGCGATACGCAGCGCGCGCCGGTTCGACGCCGCGCTCACCACCCCCGAGCTGGTGAGCCCCGCCACGACGCGCTCGATCGCCGCATCCATCGCGCCGGTCGCGACGACCTCGTCGCAGAGCAGCCGGCCCTCCGGGCTGTCGCACTCCAGCCGCCGCTCGTACTGGATCGCCTGGCGCGCGAGCCGGTCGCCGACCGCGCGCGGCAGCCGCATGTTCGCCGCGCCCGGAATGATGCCTTCCTTGCGCGCCGGCAGCGACAGGAACGCCGTGTTCTCCGCGACCACGTAGTCGACCGCGAGCAGCACCTGGCAGTGGCCGCCGATCGCGAAGGTCTCGACCGCGGCGATCCACGGCTTCTCGCGCGTGAGCCCGCCGAACTCGTCGGGCGCCGCGTCGTCGGCCAGCGCCAGCCCGCGATACAGCTTGTTGACGTAGCCCAGGTCGCGCTGCAGGAACCACAGGAACGCGATGCGCCCGTGGTAGAGGTGCGTCAGGTTGATCCCGGAGCCGAACACGCGCCGGTCGCGATACTTGGGATGGTCGACCGCGCCGCCGCGCAGCACGCCGACCTCGACCCGCGGATCGAGCAGCGCCAGATCGACGCAGATCTCCATCGCGTCGAGCGTGTTGCCGTCCTCCGCGTTGAGGAAGCGCGGGTTCTCGAACGTCAGGATCGCCGCCTTGCCGCGGCGCTCGATCGACGCGCCGTCGAGCCGGACCGCGCCGTCGCTCGCGAGCTTCGGCAACAGCTCCGCCGCCTCGGGCCGCGGCAACAGCATCGCGTGACACAGGTGCCGACCGGCGCGCTCGCTGCGCAGCACCGCCGACACGAACAGCCCCTGATCGATCTCGAACCCCGACTTGTCGCGCTGCAGGCAGCCCGCCTCCTCCGCGAGCTGTTGCTTATCCGGAACGAGGCCCGGGAACGCCGCCGCGGCCGCGTCGACCAGCGCGCCGATCCGCACGAACTGCGAGCGATCGCGGGTCAGCGCGTCGTAGACCGCGTCGACGTGGTGGCGCAGGAACCGCACCCGCCAGTCACGCGCGATCTGCAGGATGCGGCCGGTCGCCGCGTGGTGCGCCGGTTCGCGCGCGGCCGCTCTCGGCAGCCGCGCGAGCAGTCGCGCCGCCTTGTCCCAGAACCTGCCGAACGCGAGCCGGTCGACCGCCAGGTCACCGACCTCGCCGGGCTGCGCCATCAACCAGTCGTCGATCTCGTCGCGCGGCAAGCCCGCCTGCGCCAGCTCGTCGACCACAGTGAATGGTTCGTATTTCGTCATGGTTTGCGATAGATTCGTTGCGATTACATGTTCGAGGCCGAGGCCGAATGCATGCCCCGCGAGGAGCTGGCCGCGCTGCAGCTCGCGCGGCTCTCGCGAACGCTAGGCCATGCATACGCCAAGGTCCCGCACGTGCGCAGCAAATTCGACGCCGCCGGCGCGAAACCCGATCAGCTCGCGACCCTCGCCGACCTCGCACGGTTTCCCTTCGCCACCAAGGCCGATCTGCGCGACACCTATCCCTTCGGCTCGTTCGCCGTGCCGCGCGAGCAAGTCGTCCGCCTGCACGCATCGTCCGGCACCACCGGCAAGGTCACCGTCGTCGGCTACTCCCGCGCCGACATGGAGCTGTGGACCGACCTCATGGCGCGCAGTCTCGCGTGCGCCGGCGTGCGGCCGGGCGACGTCGTGCACAACGGCTACGGCTACGGACTGTTCACCGGCGGCCTCGGCATCCACTACGGCGCCGAGCGCCTCGGCTGCACCGTCGTGCCCCACTCCGGCGGCATGACCGAGCGCCAGATCACCCTGCTCCAGGACTTCGGCGCGCACGTCCTGGGCGCCACCCCCTCCTACGCGCTCAACATCGCCGAGGTCGCCGAGGGCATGGGCATCGACCTCCGCCGCTTGCCGCTGCGCCTCGGCGTCTTCGGCGCCGAGCCGTGGAGCGACGCCATGCGCGCCGATCTCGAGGCGCGCCTCGGCATCACCGCCGTCGATCTCTACGGCCTGTCCGAGATCATCGGGCCCGGCGTCGCCTGCGAGTGCAGCGCCCGCAACGGCCTGCACGGCTGGGAGGATCACTTCCTGTTCGAGGTGATCGACCCCCGGACCCTCGAGCCCGTGCGCGACGGCGACCCCGGCGAGCTCGTCATCACCACGCTCACCAAGCAAGCCCTGCCGATGGTCCGCTACCGCACGCGCGACATCACGCGCATCGAGCGCGGCCCGTGCCGCTGCGGCCGCACCCACCTCCGGATCATGCGCGTCACCGGCCGCGACGACGACATGCTGATCATCCGCGGCGTCAACGTCTTCCCCTCCCAGATCGAGGCCGTCCTCGTCGGCTTCCCCGGCGTCGCGCCGCACTACCAGCTCGTCCTCAC